>NZ_CP015455.1:300000-600000 GCF_001888165.1 Syntrophotalea acetylenica | reverse complement strand
ATCGTCCCCGCCGCCCGTCCTTGAATCGGGATGGCAGCGAAAGCCCCGTCCAGTCCAGTACAAGCGGCAAACCCGGCATGCATGCTGCATGGATTGCCTGCAGGATTTCGGCAGATTGCGCACAGGATCAACCATCAACGCAGCAGATCTTGTTTCGACAACCTGTCCGCCGTACCCTGTCATGCCTTTGCTTCAGGAGATCGCCATGAGCTTGAAAATTGGGCCCGCTGTCACTGCAACGCCCCACCGGCCAGCCAATGACCGGAAAGCAACCCGGGCATTCGAAACCCGGCTGCGGACTTTTCTGGAACAACAATCCGAACAAGCCCGGCAGATGCAGGAGGCAAGTCTGCAGATACACTGCTGTCAGCTGAAACTGGCACGAAGCCTTTTTGCCGAGGAGGACGCCGACCAGGATGTCCTTCCGGCTATGGAATTTCCCAAAGCGGAATTTCCGGCCGGCGCGGGACATTGGCGGATTTTTGACAGTTCGCCAGCCCCGGGCGGTCCGTTGACAGAATCTGGCGCCCCGCCATCGAATCGCAGCCATAGCCGCACCGACATGGAGCACCTCATCGAGCGTGCGGCCGCCCGTCATGGCCTTGCTCCCGATCTGATCCGTTCGGTAATCCGTACCGAAAGTGCCTTCGACCCGCGGGCCATGTCCCCCGCGGGCGCCCGGGGACTGATGCAGTTGATGCCGGCAACGGCGGCGGAACTCGGGGTAACCGACCCGTTCGACCCGGAACAGAACATCATGGCCGGCACCCGTTACCTGCGGCAACTACTCGACCGATACAACGGTGATCTCGACCATGCTCTGGCCGCCTACAACTGGGGCATGGGCAACGTCGACCGCCATGGACTGGCACGCTTGCCCGAGGAAACCCGCAACTATCTGCTGCGGATCAAACAGGCCTGACCCACCGTTTCAGGATTTCCGGACCACGCCTTCGGCCAGGGCCGCATCGCAAAACTCCGCCAGCGCATCATCTTGCGGACGGCAACCGCCGTCGGCCAGACTCTGCAACCATGCGCATTCCCGCGGCGTGAATACCCCCAGGGCCACCTCCCCCTGATGCAGATAAAGCAACGCCTCACAGGGCTGTTCCGGCACCAGCATGGCCACCACATCGAAATCCGTCACCCCCATTTCCAGCTTCTCCAGCAATGCCTCGGGGTCCCGTCCGAAGCGGACAAAGCGGCCTTCGGGGATCAAATAAAGCCGCCCCGGATCATCCGGCACGGGGCCAGGCACAAGCTCCTGACACTGCAATGCCGCCGCAAAGCCGAACCAGGCCACCACATCGGCGGCCAGATCGGCAGCGAGCGGTTTATCCTGGGACAGGAACATCTCTCTCAGAACCTGTTGTTGCCAGGCAATGAGCGCCTCGCCGACGGGTTCCTCTTCGGGAAGCTCGTCGGCCAGCCGTTCGAAAAACCGCGCCGCGTTGATTTCGAGGTTTTCCAGTATCAGATCGAACCATGGCACTGCCCGGCCGCGATTGTAAAACAGATCACAGACGCCTGCTATATAGCCGGCACGCGCCATATCCCCGGCGCTGAAGGTCGGGGAAGAAACCAGGCGATACGGGGGACAGGTCTGGTATTCGAGACCAAGGTTCCGCGCATTATCGGCCAGACGCGTGCCGGGGAGCACCGCCAGAGGAAAAATATCGAGATGGTTGGGACGCAGACCAAGGGCAAAATCGAGGCTGGACAAAAACCCCTGCAGACTGTCGCCAGGCAAGCCATAGATCAGATCAAAGCCATAAACCACCCCGGCTTCATGCAGCAGCAGGATGCGCTCGGCAAAATCGGCCGGATCGATGTGCCTGTGAACCCTGGCGAGCACCGCAGGATCAGCGCTTTGCAGTCCGATCTGCAATGCGCAGTTGATGTCAGCGAACAGGCCAGCCATTTCCTCATCGATAAATTCGGCGCGCACCTCCAGGGTGTAATGGATATGCGGAGCGACCTGTGCCATCATGCGCAACAGGTTTTTGGCCCGCTGCGCATCGAAGTTGAAGGTTGGATCGAGGACGAAAAGCTGTTGCACGCCGGCTGTGGCGAACAGCTCCAGCTCGGCCCGCAGACGCTGTTCGGGAAAACGCCGCACCCGATCACTGCCGCGGGATTCAAAACAGAAATCACAATGAAATGGACAGCCTCGCGACAACTCCCACAACAGGCCGGGGTATCGCTCCGGCGGCAGAACTCCGGTCAGAAAAGGAGATGGCAGGGAAGCGAGATCCTCCACCGTACCGGCATCCGGCCATTCGCCGACCTGAAGAGGCTCTTCCCCTTGCTGCAGCAGGTGAAGGACCTCCACGACCCGCCGCTCACCTTCCCCCGGCAGTACGAAATCAATCGCCGGGTGCCCCGCAATGACCGATGGATCCGCCGTCACCTCGGGCCCGCCGGCGAAAATGACCACCCCCGGCTGAAAGGTTTTCAGCGCTCCGGCCAGTTCCAGCAATTTGTCGCGATTCCATGTGTAAACCGAAAGGCCAACCACATCGGGGGCTTGCTCCAGAACCAGCTCTGCGCACTCGGCAGACTCCTGCATCAGGAAAAAATCGATGAGACAAGTTGTCAATCCCAACGGAAAGGCCTGCCTGAGTGCGGCAGCCAGCATCCCCGATGCCAGGGGCACGGCACGCGACGACGGTTCGATGTGCATGGAAACAAGAGTAAGGTTCATCAGCAATGCGCTTTCGAAAAATGGGCCGCACGGAATTTGAAATCACCTGTCAGCTTGGCTCATGTTTAAGATATCTTCAATAAACAGATGTTCTTCTGTCGCCAAACAGGAAAAACTCTGCTACGCTGTATCGCAATAATTTTTATGTCGTCAGACAGCCCGGCCCTGTGCCGGCAATCAGAACAGGAGGTTATCACATGGGCATGATGCAGGAGTTCAAAACCTTTGCCGTCAAGGGCAACATGGTCGACATGGCGGTCGGCATCATCATCGGCGGAGCCTTCGGCAAAATCGTCTCGTCCCTGGTGGCCGAGGTGATCATGCCACCCCTGGGTCTGCTGCTGGGCGGCATGGACTTCAAGGATTTCTCCTTCACACTGAAAGACGCCACCGACGCCGCCCCGGCCGTGACCCTCAACTACGGCCTGTTTCTCCAGGCCCTGTTCGACTTTGTGATCATCGCCTTTGCCATTTTCATGCTGGTCAAAGCCATCAATGCTCTGCGCAAAAAAGAGGAGGCAAAACCGGCCGAACCGCCCGCGCCCAGCAAGGAAGAAACCCTGCTCGGCGAAATCAGGGACCTGCTCAAACAGCAGAAATAAACGCCTTTCCAAGCATATGAAAGCCAGGGCCCGGGGCAAAGGCCAAGCCCCATCCCTGGCTTTTACCACATCTACACCGCAAAAGTCTTCGTCCACGGCCCGGGCCTGTTGATTTTGCTGTTTCCAACCATCGGACCGATGCCAGGCCCCGGCCATCCTTTCTCATGTCCAGTTCCAGTCCCCGCAACTCGCCGCACAAGCCAGGCAAACCGTGCGTATCCAGATTCCCTTTGCGTTTTGCCGGCGCCCCGGACAGCTTGGGCGCCCCGGAATCCCGGTCACTTTTTTCATGACAACGGTCGTTTTCCTGTGCTTTAATGCCAGATTCCGATAATTCGCCGCTGACACGGCTTATATATTTTAAAGATTCAGAGGAGAAAAAACCATGCTGACCTGTTCCGACCTGCGCAAAGGCACCAAGCTGATGATCGATGGCGAACCGCACGTCATCGTCCAGTTCGATTTCACCAAGCCCGGCAAAGGCCAGGCGCTATACAAATGCAAGCTGCGCAACATGATCACCGGCTCCTTGTTCGACCGCACCTACCGTTCCGGCGAATCCTTCGAGCCTGCCGCCCTGGAGGAACGCGACATGCAGTACCTCTACCAGGACGAAACCGGCTACGTATTCATGGACCAGAAAAACTACGAGCAGACCACACTTACCGAAGAAGCACTGGGCGATCAGAAGTACTTTCTGATCGACAACATGGAAGTCAGTATTCTGATGTTCGGTTCCCGGGCCATCGGCATCACCCTGCCCAATTTTGTCAATTTGCGTGTGACCATGGCCGAGCCCTGGGTCAAGGGCGATACAGCCGCTGGAAATAACAAGCCGGCGACCGTGGAAACCGGCTACAACCTGCAAGTTCCCTCCTTTGTCGAAGAAGGCACCCTGATTCAGATCGACACCCGTACCGGCGAATACGTCACCCGGGTCAAGGAGTAGACAACCATGCAAGGCAACTGGGCGCTGGCGAAAAAGCGCGCCAGACTCGAACAGAGGGCCCGGATCGTCCAGACGATCCGGTCCTTTTTCATTGAGCGGGATTTTCTGGAGGTCGAAACGCCGCACCGGATTCCCGGCAATGCCCCCGAAGCGCATATCGACGCGGTGCCGAGCGACGGCTGGTTTCTGCACACCAGCCCCGAACTGTGTATGAAGCGCCTGCTGGCCGCCGGCTATCCGCGCCTGTTCCAGCTGTGCCGCTGCTGGCGCGCCGCCGAACGCGGTGCCCGGCATCTGCCGGAATTCGCCATGCTCGAATGGTACGTTGCCCATTGCGACTACCACCTGCTCATGCAGCAGTGTGAAGCGCTGCTGGGCGCCTTGCTTCCCGAGGAGATCCTGACTTATCAGGGCCGCGCCATCGACCTGGGTTCGCCCTGGGAGCGGTTGACCGTTGCCGAGGCCTTCGACCGCTTTGGTTCCCGTTCCCTGCAGCAGGCCCTGCGTGAAGACCGCTTCGACGAAATCATCTCGCTGGAAATCGAACCCCGCCTCGGCATCCAGCGGCCGACCTTTCTGATCGAATACCCCAGCGAGCTTGCCGCCCTCGCACGCAGGCATCCCCAGCGGCCCGGTGTCGCGGAGCGATTTGAACTCTATATCGCCGGGCTGGAGGTGGCCAATGCCTTTTCCGAATTGACCGATCCGGTCGAACAGCGGCAGCGTTTTGCCGCCGAAGAAGCGCTGCGTCGCAAGTCCGGCAAGCCCCCCTATCCCTCCCCGGAGCCATTCCTCCTGGAACTCGACGCCATGCCCGAAGCTGCCGGGATCGCCCTGGGCCTGGACCGGTTGGTGATGCTGCTGACCGACGCCGCAACCATCGACGATGTGGTGGCTTTCACCCCGGAACTGCTGTAATTATCCGCTCCGCCAGTAGGCGCCCCTTTTGGGAGACTGCATTCCCATGTGTTGACCGATTCTGCACAAATTCTATGCCATGTAACGTCCCGGCATGGCGGCGCAACCCGCATCCATGGAAAAAGCATGCTAATCTCCTTGATTATCTTGTGAAAATCCGCTATTCTAGACCAAAAGAACGAATCTTTAAACTATTTGGCTATATAAATGTCACCATGTCGAGGTCAGTATGTTTCATTCCGCAAGTCATGACAAGATGTCCACCCATATCATCCGTCAGGTCAGGGAAGCCATCCTGAAAGGACAGCTTCTGCCCGGGCAAAGCCTGCCGCCTGAAAAGGACTTGATCACCCAATTTGGCGTCAGCAAGCATACCCTGCGTGAGGCGCTGCGCAGCCTGGAAGCCATGGGCTTCATTGAAATCAAGCGCGGCGCCGGCGGCGGGCCGGTGGTCAGCGAGGTCGATATGGAAACGACCCGCGATAGCATCGCCAACTTTCTTCATTTTCAGAATGTTTCCGTGCGGGACCTGTCGGAAATCCGAAAAATCATGGAGCCATACCTTGCGCGACTCGCGGCGGAGCGGTTCAGCGCCCAGGAAATTGAAAAACTGGAGGAAATCGACCGGAAATGCCGGAAAATTTTTGAAAAAAAGAAAAGCGTCGTGGGCGCCAAAGAGGAAATCGATTTTCACATTTTCCTGGCGCAGGCCAGCCGCAATCCGGTCATGGTGATGGTTCTCGATTTTGTCAACAGCATGCTCACCGACCTCAAGACCAACATCAAGCCGGATATGGAATTTTCGCAGCACGTACTGGATTCGCATCAGAAAATCTTCGAAGCCATCAAGGCCGGTGACGGAGACAAGGCGCAGGAGTGTATGCTGGCGCACATCTGCGATGTCGAGAGAGAGCTGGAAGCCCTGCGGGAAAGGGACGAGAAACAGGCCAAGATCAAACAGGCCGTCTGACGATAAAAAAATTCCTGAAAGAAAGGGCGAAGCCTGAGGCTTCGCCCTTTCCTGTTTGTGCCTTTGTGCCGCGGTTCCATGGAAATTCCGCGGTGGTCATCAACGCCTGAGATAATCATCGATGGCGGCAGCGGACCTTTTACCGTCACCCATCGCCAGAATCACAGTGGCTCCGCCGCGCACAATATCGCCGCCGGCAAACACGCCCTGCAGGCTGGTCGCACCGCTGTCATCTGCGACTATATTCCCCCATTTGTTAAGCTCAAGCTGAGAAGCCGTCGCCGTCAGCAAGGGATTGGCCTGGGTGCCGACCGCGTTGACCACCACGTCCACCGCAAGTTCGAAGGTCTGTCCTGCGACGGGAACCGGCCGGCGGCGTCCCGAAGCATCCGGCTCGCCAAGTTTCATTTTCTGGCAGCGAACCCCTTTTACCCACCCCGATGCGTCGCCGATAATTTCAAGCGGTGCTGTCAGCAGGATAAATTCGATGCCTTCCTGTTTGGCATGGTGGATTTCCTCCACGCGGGCCGGCATTTCCGCTTCACTGCGGCGGTAAACGATAATTGAACGTTCCGCGCCAAGTCTTGCCCCGGTGCGAACCGCGTCCATGGCGGTATTCCCGCCGCCTATCACCATCACCCTTTTACCCCGCATGATCGGAGTGGCCGCATCATCACGCCAGGCTGCCATCAGATTGACGCGCGTGAGATATTCGTTGGCCGAATAGACGCCTTTAAGATTCTCTCCGGGAATGCCGAGCATGGTCGGCAGCCCCGCGCCGTTGCCGATAAACACGGCATCGTAACCCGTCTGCAATTCTTCGAGACTTACGGTCTTGCCGACAATGACATTGCATTCGATACTGACACCCATATGCCGCAAACGCTGCACTTCGATATCCACGATCTGCTTCGGCAGACGGAATTCCGGAATGCCATAGCGCAAAACACCGCCGGTGTCGTGCAAAGCCTCGAATATGGTAACGTCATGCCCCTTGCATGCCAGTTCCTTGGAGACGGTAATGCCGGCTGGGCCGCAGCCGACCACGGCAACGGTTTTTCCGGTTGGGGCAACGGCCGTTTCAGGCTCCAGCAAGTCCGGATGCCGCATAGCCCAATCGGCCACAAAACGCTCCAGATAGCCGATAGCTACGGGTTCACCTTTCTTGCCAAGGACACATTTGGCCTCGCACTGTTCCTCCTGGGGACAGACGCGGCCGCATACCGCAGGCAAAGAGTTGTCAGCCAGGAGAATGTGTGCCGCCTGCGCAACGTTGCCGCAAGCCAGGGCGGTAATGAATTCCGGGATTCTGACCCGTACCGGACAACCGGCCACGCAGGGCCTGGTTTTACAGCCAAGACAGCGTTGCGCCTCCTGCACCGCCTCAGCCTCGGAAAGCCCCAGATTGACTTCTTTGAAATTGCACCTGCGCACCTGCGGATCCTGCTCGGGCATTCTCACCCGCGCCATTTTGACTTGTGGCTCCATGGAAAACTTCATCCGGATATCCTCCCCCCTCACCTTTTTACCTGAACGATCCTGGCACGCAGTTCATCGGGGAGCTGCTCCAGCATTCTGCATTCATCTTCGCGATACATGGCCAGCCGATTACTCAACAGATCGAAGTCCACCAGATGGCCATCAAATTCGGGGCCATCAACACAGGCAAAACGGGTTTCCCCTCCGACCACGACCCGGCAGCCGCCGCACATGCCGGTGCCGTCGATCATGATCGGGTTGAGGCTGACAATGGTCTCAATGCCGTATGGCCGGGTCAGTTCCGCCACGGCCCGCATCATCGGTACCGGACCGATGGCGATCACCGCCTGCGGGCACCGCTGCGGATCGTCGATCAATTCCCGCAGGGCATCGGTGACAAACCCCTTGCGGCCAAGACTGCCATCCTCGGTGGTTACCAGCACCTGTCTGGAAAAAACGGAAAGCTCCTGTTCCAGGATAATGAAGGGCGCGGAGCGACCGCCGATTATCGTGGTTACTTCATTGCCGGCCGCCGGCAAAGCCCTGGCCATGGGATAAAGCACCGCGGTGCCAAGCCCGCCTCCGATACAGACCACGCGTCCCCATTTGCGTATATGCGTCGGCTGTCCCAAAGGCCCGGCCACATCCCTGAGGTGATTGCCAACCGGCGTGCCGACGAGCTTTAAGGACGTCAGCCCCACGGCCTGGATAAACAGGGTAATGGTGCCCTTCGCAATGTCCGCGTCGCCAATGGTCAGTGGAATCCGCTCTCCGCCTTCCTCGACGCGCACAATCACGAATTGTCCGGGTTTCCGAACCCTGGCGATCCGCGGCGCGCGGATCACCATGCGATGGACATTCGGCGCCAGAATATCGTTGCTGAGTACTTCAAACATAGAGTTACCTGCATCCTTCAGTTTCAAGGTCTTGAGAAACGAGGCCTTCGCAAAAACCCGTTGAATGGCTAGGCCAAAATTCCGTTCTGCAAAGCCTGTTTTTGCAGAGCCAACGGCAGATACATTTCTTGAATTGCCGATTTATTCGAAGATTTTCGGAGCGTTGGCCAAAAAATATTTTCTCCAGACCGTATAATGTTCTTCCCTTATGTTGTATTCCTCACATATTTCCGCCAGCGGCCTGCCAGACAAGCCCTCGAGGACAATAATGGTCTTGGTCAGGGGATCGATCAATCTGCAAGGAATCATCGCGCAGCTCCTTACCGGGTTTCAGGCCCGTCGGCCCGCCTCCTGAAAAAGAAGCGGGCCGACGGATCCTCACTGCCATATGGTCCAGCCGTCAGCAGGCTAGAGTTCCCGGTTGATGGTACCTTCCCAGGTCGAAACCTTATCCTGTTCGCCAGCCTCCTCCGGGGATACCCATTTGGTGGTCACCGATTTGGTCTGGGTATAGAATTTGAGCCCGTCCCGCCCGAGGCAGTGCAAATCGCCAAAAAAGGAACGCTTGTGACCGGAGAAGGGGAAGAATGCCAGAGGCACCGGAATTCCCACGTTGATACCCACCATGCCGCCGTCGGTGCGGCGAGCGAATTCCCTGGAATAATAACCGCTGCGGGTAAAGATGGATGAGCCGTTGGCAAACTCATTGGCATTCATGACCGCTATGCCTTCCTCGAAATCCTTGACCCGCTTGACGCAAACCACCGGTCCGAAGATTTCCTGATCACCGATAACCATATCTTTCTTGACATGGTCGAAGATGGTAGGACCGACGAAATAGCCCTTTTCGCATCCCTCGACAACCGCGTCCCGGCCATCAAGCACCAGCGTGGCGCCTTCTTCGACCCCTTTGTTGATCATGTCGATGACAAATTTTTTCTGCCCGGCACTGACCAGGGGGCCAAGCTGTGTGGTCTCTTCGTAGGCAGGGCCCATCTTCAGCTGTTGGGCGTATTTTTTCAGCAGGCCAACAAACTCATCGGCAATGCACTCTTCTACAACCACCACCGGCAGAGCCATGCAACGCTGGCCGGCGCAACCGAATGCCGAATTGATGAGCCTCCGGGCAGACCAGTCCAGAGCCGCGTCACGCAGAATCAGAGAGTGGTTCTTGGCTTCCGTCAGGGCCTGCACCCGCTTACCGGCAGCAGCCCCTGTCGAATAGATCTTCAGGCCAACAGATGTGCTGCCGACAAAGGAAATTCCGCGAATGTCCGGATGCGACAGCAAATCCGTCAGCTCGTTGCGGCTGCAGGTGATCAGATTGACGACTCCCTTGGGCAGACCGGCCTCGATCAGCAGCTCCAGCAGGCGCATACTGGTCATGGGAACCAGACTGGCGGACTTGAGCACCACCGTATTGCCGGCTGCAATGGCCAGGGGAATAAACCATCCAAAGGGGATCATCGCCGGGAAGTTGTAAGGGGCAATCCCGAGAAAAACACCAACGGATTCCCGATACAGCACCGTGTCGTGGCCGCGGGTCACCTCCATGGTCGAATGTCCCTGCATTTCCAGGGGCGCCGCAACAGCCACTTCGCAAGCCTCGACAACCTTGTGCACATCGCCTCGCGCTTCATTCAGGTTCTTGCCCATTTCCGTGGCAAGGATCAGCGCCAGTTCCTCGAAGTGGCTGTTGACCAGGTCGCGGAACGCAAAGAGTACCTGGGTGCGGATAGCGGCCGGCTTCGCTGACCACTCCGGGAAAGCCGCCTTGGCGGCCTGCACCGCTGCCTCGACCTCCACGGCCGTACAGCAGGGCGTTTCGGCAATTTGCTCGCCGGTGCTGGGGTTCATCACCGCCATGTATTTATCGGTTTTAGATGTCACCCACTCGTTGTTGATGCAGTATTTCAAACGCTTTATTTCCGGCACCAGTTCTTTTGCTTCACCCATGACAGTCTCCTTCGATTGTGTGATTTTGCCGCTGCGCCGCGAATCCCTTCCACAAACATCTTCGAACAGCTCAGCCGCTTTTTAAATATGATATTTGAATGTTTGGCTATTTTTGCACCGCAGGCGACGTCACAGCGCCGCGTAATACAGATTTACGATCTCCTCGGCCGTCGCCTGCCGCGGATTATTTCCCGGGCTGCCGCTGGCCAGAGCATCTTCCGCCATTTTTTTCACCACCGGCTCAAGCTTCTCCCGTGTCACGCCAAGCGCGGTAAGAGACGGCACTTCAAGCATTTTGATCAGGCCCTTGACTTTCTCGGCGCCTGCCTTGGCCACACCCATGGCATCCTGGCCGCCGTTGCCGACCCCCATGGCCCTGGCGATATCCGCATAGCGCCCGGGATTACCCGACAGAGAAAAATCCATAATGATACCCAGCAGCACGGCATTGGACACGCCGTGCGCAATATGGAAATTGGCGCCGATAGGCCGTGACATGCCATGCACCAGGGCTACCGACGCATTGGAAAAAGCGATCCCTGCCTGCAGGGCGCCCAGCATGGTGTTGGCGCGGGCCTCGCGATTATCCGGGCTGCCCCAGGCAAGAGGCAGGTAGGTGCTGATCAGCTTGATGGCGGAAATGGCCAGCACATCCGTCATCGGCTGTGCCTTCAACGACACATAGGCCTCGATGGCATGGGTGAGAGCGTCCAGACCGGTCGCCGCGGTCAGCCCACGGGGGAGCTTGAGGGTCATGAGCGGATCGACGATAGCGACCTTCGGCATCAACAAAGGGCTGCCGATGAGCATCTTAACGTCGTTGTCCGTATCGGTGATGATGCTGAACATGGTCGCTTCGCTGCCGGTCCCCGCAGTCGTCGGCACGGCAATCACCGGTACGCCGGCGGTCTTGAACTTATCCAGCCCCATGTAATCCTTGATCTGCCCCTGATTGGTCGCCATGATGCCAATGGCCTTGGCCGCATCGATCGGACTGCCGCCGCCGCAGGCAACCAGCACATCGCACTGTTTTTCCTCCAGCAATGCCAGGCCTTCATTGACATGACGCAACACCGGTTCACAATTTACCTCATCAAAAACCACTACATCCACACCGTGGTTTTTAAGCGAGTCGACAATTGGATCGATGGCCCCAACCTTGGCCAGCACCGCATCGGTAACGAGCAAGGCTTTGCGGGCTCCGAGCCGCTTGACTTCTTCACCGGTACGAGCGGTGGCTTGTTCGCCAAAATGGATGGTGGGCGGAACGCGAAATGGTCGAGAGGAAATCATGGTCGAGCCTCCTTGTATTTGTAGCCTGTCCACCGGGCAGGCTTGGTCCTGGAAAAAACAGGGGGGAAATGACTCCCTGTGCTTTTATTGTTTACCCGATCCCCCGTCCGCCGTCAATCAAAAAATCAAATATTTGGCTATTTATTTTTAGTTGCTAACATTTTTACGTATTTTCGATAAGTTGCGAGATGGTTTTGTTTGCCGAATTGATAAAGGAATTTAAAAAAAAGGCGGATGAGGGAATGTCTTGCGAGGTTCCCCATCCGCCAGGCTCTGGCCGCAACCGGTTATGCCGGGCATCCGCAGGCCATATTGCCCGCGACAATTTCCTGCCAGTCCGACAAAACATCATGCGTCCAGCAATCGTCCGCTCCGGCTGCCTCACGCATGACCAGAGCCAGAATGTATGCCAGTTCCTGCACCGTGGCGCCGGCATCGAGTGCCCCCCTGAAGTGTTTCAGCACGCAGGGTTTGGAACGCGCCTTGATGGATACGGCAGAGGCTGCGCTGCCCCCATGCCTTGGTGGCGAGATAGAGGATCCGCCCTCCGCAGTTCTATTCGCAGACATTATGCACAATCTCAGCATCCAGCACGACCATGGCGCCTGCGGTGATCATCTCCTTGAGACGGGGAATCAGGACCTTCATCTTCTCTTCAGCGCCGATGAATTCAATCACCATCGGCTGACATTTTGACAGCGTCAAACCCGGAGCCTGGGTTCTGCATACCTTACAGCAGAAACCGGAACCTTCTATCCCCCTGAATACCATGCTTCCGGCCAATCCGTGCTGATAGGCTGTTTCCACAATGGCATCATACAGAAGTTTATCGCCATAGCGCCTGGTCTCATTAAGATAGATGCGCAACAGCTGGTTTTTGCCTTCGGAGCCCATTTCCCTCCTCCTTTCTCAAGCATTCCTTCTGAAAAATTCATCCTGACGTTATCCGCTTAAAAATTAAAAAATCCGCCAAGATTCAAAAACTCGGGTTTGAACAAAATATTCATGACAAATGTCGACAGGGCAATCCCCGCAGCGGGGGGATCGAGATGGTTGCTGCCATGGTTGTAGAACATGCGGGCCGTCAATTCTTCGATGAAGGCGCCGCCGATGCCAAAAACCATGGCCACAACCAGCGAGCCGCTCTGCAGGTATCCCCAGGCCCCCATGATGGCCATGCAGTGCGTAACGGGAGCTTTCTGGATGGTGGCCTGTCCGAAATTGAGCATGGTCAGCATCACGGCCGAGAACCCCCAGCAGAAGATCAGTGGCGCCACAAACGCCGCCGATTCACTGACCATTCCCTGTGCGGCCAGCGGTGCCAGATACTCACGGAACCCCATGGCCACACCGCCGGACAGCAAACCCATCCCGGCGCCTATGGCAAGCAGGCGCGACGGAGGCGACATCCACCCGACCCATGAAATGGCATAGCCGTCGGTTCCCAGCCAGCCGTGTTGACGTATGGAATCCATGTTGCCCCAGGGCATTTCTTTCTGGAACAACAGCCGGGCCAGCCAGATGTTGATGCAGATGGACAGGGCCAGCAGATCAAATTCCCTAATCAGGGGAACTCTGCCCAACAACGGAACAATAAGCAGACCGAAAACGGCTGAAAGCCCCCGACAACCAGTACATCCCAGGATGTATCGACCAGAGGCGACAGAATGTCCTTGGCGGCCCCCGAAGGATGGTTCTTTCTCAAGGCTGCCGCATAGGTTGCAGCGACCACCCCGGCTACGAACCCTCCGGTGTGGGGACCGAAAATCGGCCCCAGGCCGACCTGCAGCAACAGAAAATCACTGCCTCCGCCCAGCACGACCAGACAGCCCAGCATGGTTAACAAACCGCAAAGGCAGAAAGACCACAGGGCGCCGAGGCTGGCGCCAAACATGCCTCCGCCAAAAGCCAGCAAGATCGCATTAACGCTCCAGGCTTCCATTTATTATCCTCCCCTCAGTAAACAGGCATGCCTTCGAAACCCCTTATTGCAATTCGCGCCACCGAGGCCCCGGATTGGGACTCGAAGGCGCGAAGGATTCCGAAGCAGCATAAAAAAAGGCGGCACCTACGCCAGAACGGAAGGTGCCGCCTTTCAGCCAGTAAGCTACATGGCGTTTTTAAACAGCTGGATGATGTCTTCCAATTTGCCGACACGCGGATTGGTTCCGGCGTTACCGTCCTGCATGGCCAGCTTGGCCATCGGCTCGATATCGGACTCCTTGACACCCAGTTGCGACAGCCCCTGAGGAATGCCAACATCCTTGGACAGGCGCACAATGGCATCGATCGCTTTTTCGGCGGCTTCCATTTTGCCGAGGCCGTCGATATTTTCCCCGAGCGCCACAGCGATATCCGCAAATTTCTCGGGATTGACCATCAGGTTGTAACGCTCGACGTGCGGCAACAGTACGGCATTGGCAATGCCATGAGGCATGTCGAGCAGGCCACCCAATTGATGCGCCATGGCATGGACATAACCGAGGCCGGCATTGTTGAACGCCATGCCGGCCAGCAACGATCCGTAAGCCATACCTTCACGAGCCTCGATATCCGCACCATTGGCAACAGCCCGGCGCAGGTACTTGCCGATAAGTTTGACAGAGTGAATTGCAACGGCATCGGTCGCCGGATTGGCATCCTTGGTCACGTAGCATTCCACAGCGTGGGTCAAGGCATCCATGCCGGTGGCTGCGGTAAGCCCGGCAGGCTTGGCCACCATCAGCTCAGGATCGTTGATGGAAACCTTCGGCAGGTTACGCCAGCTGACAATAACAAACTTGACCTTCTTGGCCGTGTTGGTAATAACGCAGTGACGTGTAACCTCACTGGCCGTACCGGCTGTCGTATTGACAGAGATAATGGGAGGCAGTTCGTTGGTCAGCAGTTCGATTCCCGCATAGTTTTCGTAAAGATCTCCGTCATGTGTTGCGGAAATACCGATGCCTTTTCCGCAATCATGGGAGCTGCCGCCACCAACCGTAACGATCATGTCGCAATTCTCAGCCTTGTAAACCTTCAGGCCTGCAGCGACATTGGTGTCTTTGGGGTTAGGCTCGACGCCGTCATAAACAGCAAATTTGATCCCGGAGGAAGTCAAGGCGTCTTTTACCTTGGCAACCGGACCACCCTCGAGCTTTGCAAGAAAACCATCACAAACAATCAGTGCCTTGGTGCCAAACATGGCAGCCCTGGGACCAACCTCGGCAACCGTACCCCTACCAATAAAGTTTACGCTGGGACACAAAAAGTCAGCCATTTTTTCCTCCTTCGCTGGTTGTCGTCTCTGGCCACCAACCATAGGTGGCCCCTCCTCACATGCGCTCCAGGAAAGCTTTTCTCATGTTCCCCCGAACATTGACGCCCCTTCCCCGCAAGCCGGAAAAGTTCCCCGGAACGCCTGAAACCTGTAATATTTTGAATATTTGGCTATTTTTGCTGGCGTCAAAAGTGCAATTTACGGAACACCCGGCTACCCATGCATGCGCCGCAACGCACCTTTTTCCTCTGTGGTGCCCTTGCGATGTCTCGTATACAAATACATACAATAAGACAAACGCTATTTCAACCAAATTTTTGAATGATTTGGCTATTTATTTAAAAGCCGCTGTTTTTGTTATGGTTTTAAAGCTAATTTTTTTATTTTTAAACGGCGTTTGCCATCACCGTTAAAGGGAAACTGCGCCTTTCCGCGGATTTTGCAGGGCACCCCGCCAGGCATGCAGTCCTGGCCAGACCGCCAGTATGACAAGGATAAAGAACTCCAGCATGACCGAAACATCCAAAACCTGAAACCCGTCATAATTGACCATATATATGATTTTTTCTTGACCGGGTCCATTGAAATCGATATCTTTGCCTTACCCCCGCGCAACACCGTTCTATTCCCTGCTTTCCAATGTTTTTGCGGCCGCTGGGTTACAACCCGGCGAAAGCCCGCAAAGCCCGTCTTGATCCCTGTTTTTGATTCTTTCTGGAGGTTGGAAATGAAAAGAATGTCACTTCTGCTGTGCAGTCTGGTGGCCGGATTTATTCTGTACGGCACACCCGCTCATGCGGCCGTTGTCATCGGTACGGACAATGGCTGGTCCTTCAGCACCGACGGCCTGGTAAACATGTTTGCCGCCTATGAAACCGGGGACGCCAAACCCGGTTTCGGCACTGGAATCCGCCGAGGCGGCACCATTGTTGACGACCAGGAAGGCTACCGGGAACGTATCGGCCTGGTACCCGGAATTATCGCTTTCAACATCAAGGCGCCAACCATCGGAGGACTCGACATGGCGGCTCGCATCGGGTTCTACCCGACCTACGATGCCAAGGACGTCGGCAAGTCGAAAAACTCTTTCGGCAATCAGATCGATCTGCGTGAAATCTTTTTTACCGTCGATGGCAACTTCGGACAGATGCTGGTCGGAAAAACCCTCAGCCAATTCCAGGGACAAAACCTTTTGACGGACATGACCGTCTGGGGGTATGGCGCCCAGGGCGCGCTCGACGGAGGCGGTACGCCTCTGGGCCGCATCGGCTACGGTTACGTTTATCCGCAATTCAATGCGCAGATCCGCTATACGTCGCCGGCCTATAATGGTGTCAAGGTGTCGTTGGGACTTTATGACCCGAGCGTCATTGCCGGCGCCACGGCAAAAGCGGAGGAAACCAAGCTGCCTCGCTTCGAAGGGGAATTGTCCTATGCCGGCACCTTCGAGGGCGGTTCATTCAAAGCCTGGCTGTCCGGCGTATGGCAGGAAGCCGAATTTTCCTCCGGCAGCGGCTTTGACGGTACTGTGGAAGCCAGCGGCATTGCCGGCGGAGTGCAGATTCTTTATCGGGGCTTCGATCTGGTGTTGTCAGGCTTCGACAATACGGCCATCGGCTCGGTTCTCATGCTGGACACGGACGCGCTGGATGCCGCGGGCAAGGAACGGGACAGCCAGGGCTTTATCGCCCAGTTGATGTACGGCTTCGACAACCGTTTCGGCAAAACCAAATTCGGAGTGAGCTACGGCGGCAACTACATGGATGAAACCTCGAGGGACAAGGCGGATCGCCTCGCCGGCACCGAGGTTCAGATTGAAGAACAGACCCTGTGGGTATTTGGCGTCTACCACGACATCAACCCCAACCTCAAGGTCATGGCGGAAGTCATGCTGACGGAAAACTCCTGGTTCGACAACGAGGATCAGAATACCGAACTGTTCACGGTCGGCACCTTTTTCGTCTGGTAGCCCGCCACACCACTGAACCACATGCCAAAACAAAAGCCCCTGCTTTCTGAGAGGGGCTTTTGCATAACCAAAGAAAAAAATTCACCCCTCACACTGCTAGGAGGTACAGTGCAAGGGGTGAAGAGGGAGTGGTTGGCTCCCGCATCCGTAATTCTTTCCCTTTGAATTACCCATTCACAGGGACAAAAATACGGCGATGCCACCTACCCGGAAAGGTGGCATCGCCGGAGAGAAAGCATGGCCTTTCGGCCTGCGCTTCCCTCTCTACCATTGCCCTTGCGCATCGAATTCAGACTATCACCTCGCCATCGAGCAGCCATTCCAGCGCCATGTTGGCCTGCATGGCCGCCACGATCATGACTTTCGGCGCCATCGGCGGGAAGACGGCCACATCGGTTTTTTCATCACCACAGACATAAACCTTGTCAAACAGCCGTTTCGACACCATACCGTTATTGCCGCCATACCCTCCCATGCCGCTGCCCATCACCAGCGGTTGCTGCGGAAAGGCAGCAATCCAGCTCTGCAGAAGCATGAGCTTGGCATCAACGCTGTCCAGAGCTTCCAGCAGGATATCGACATTACCGAAAATCCGCGGGATGTTCTCTTTGTCGAGGAGCCTGTTGTGCATTTCATATTCTGAAAACGGATTGACGCGCTCCAGGTTGCTTTTCAGTGCGTCAACCTTGTACATGCCTATCTGATCGCGAAAATAATATTGACGGTTGAGATTGTGCGGTTCAACCCGGTCATAATCGGCGACCACCAGCTTGCCGACTCCTGAGCGGGCCAGGGCAACGGCGATATTTGATCCCAGCCCGCCGGCGCCGGCAACCCCGACGGTGGCTTTTTTTAACACCGGCACTACCCCCAGGGCATGCCTGGAAAAAAATTCTTTTTCCTGAAGATCCCGATGCAACAGCCTGACCTTTCCGGACACGTCATCAAAAAGGGGAATACACTATTTTGGCGCTACAGCCGGGGACAACGTCCTTCCTGGCCGATGCACGGCCTCAGAGACAAAACGTGCCTGCTCTGCCGCCATGCAACAAATCTCCATCATAGCCCGCCGCAACGGGCCATGATGGAGCAACACAAAGAAAGATCTTTTACCCGTTGTGAAAACAGCATAAACGGCCTCGCGTCGCGTGTCAATGAATATTTCAAATATATGGCTATTTCTCAGATAAAAAAAGTCGCCTCCTTGATGCCGCTTCGACAAGAGTACGTTTTGCAGGCGTTTGATAAAAAAGTGGCGAAGATGCGCACGGGGCAACACCTTCGCCAAGGAGGCAAGGGGCATGAAATCTCGCAAATCCCCTCCCCTTGCTTCAAAACCAAGAAACTCTCACCGCCAATGCCAAAATGGCGGCGCTGGCGCTGAATCAGCCGCCGCCAACAAAAAGATATGCTTTGACGGCTGTCCCCCTGGCGACCTGCAGGGTTTCGAGCTGCTGCTTTTGAATCACCTTCCCATCCACCCTTACCATGACGGTCGCGGGACTCAGATCATGGGCTCGCAGCAACGCGACCAGCGACATGGTTTCCCCTTCAGGGATGGCGTCGGTGCTGATAACAAACATCGACATGATGTTCTTCCTTTCCGGTTCTCGACATCTTTACCAGGGGCCCTGTCGCCCTGGGGCCCGCCAGGATTCAGCGCTGATTTTCGGTGGTGCGCTTGCCCTTGCGGTAATCATACTGGTCAAGGCCGAGCCGCTTGAGGGTTTCCGGAGTGGGGATACCCCACTCGTCCCAGTTGCGGGCGCGGTAGTAATCCCGCAGCTGGTAGCCCAGGTCGGGCACGTAATCGCCGGAGCCGCCCTGGCGGGGGCTGGCAAGGATACGCGGCGGCAGGGTGTCGTCCTTGCGGCTGACCCCCTCGCGGGTGTTGAACAGACGTTTCATATTGAAAATCCGCTCGCCGCACTCGATCCATTGCTCGTTGGTGAGGTCCCAGCCGACGATATGGTTGAGAAACTGCGTCATGGGCCCGACAGTCATACCGCCGAACACGGAGAATTTGCAGAGTTTCAGCGAATCCATCATGCTCATGAAATTCTGCATGTCGGCAACGAACTTGCCCTTTCCTTCATTGGTATAGGGGGGCATCGGGGCGTCGTAGCCGAGGTCCGCGATATTCAGGCAGCCTTCTCCCTCGAAGTCCTGGTTATAGGCCTGCATGTGGCAGGCACCCCGGTTGGAGGTGGCATAGGCAACGCCGAGACCGCCGCGGCCGCGGGGGTCATGCGCGGGGAAGTCCATGCCCTTGACGTGAACGGCGAATTCCGCACTGGCGGGGCCAACCCGCTTGATGGCTTCCAGGATGCCCTGGGAGCAGGGATCCCCGATGCCTTCGCGCAGGGCGATCTTCCTGATCATCTCGACCATGGCCAAGCCGTTGCCCCAGGTCATCTCCAGGCCATCCGTGTCGCTCTCGTCGATCATGCCATGCTCCCAGGCTTCCATAAGGAAACTGATGAGAGCGGAGGCGGAGATGGTATCGATGCCATAATCGTTGCAGAATTCCGCACCCTTGGAGATGGCTTCCACATCATCAATCAGACAGTTGGAACCGAGCATGCCAAGGGTTTCGTATTCGGGACCGCCCCCCTTCTCCATCTTGAACGCACCAGAAGGGATTTCCACGGTACGGCCGCAACCAATCAAGCAGTTGCCGCAATGGTAACGCTTTTTGAGAATGGTCTTGGCCAGGTGCTGGCCGGAAACCTTTTCAGCCTTGTCCCAATGGCCCCACAGCCAGTTCTTGATCGGCAGGTCACCGACATCGTTGAAAATTTCCACGGCGCAGGATGTACCGTAGGTGCCAAGCGGTCCATCGTAGACATCCTTGAAGTTTTCGCGGAATTTCTGAATCATTTCTTCATAAGGCTCGGGCCTGGCAATGGGGACATTCTTGCTGCCCTTGCAAGCGATCGCCTTGAGATTTTTGGAACCCATGACGGCGCCGCCGCCGCCGCGCCCCGCGGTGCGGCCCTCGCGACCATCGGTCATGATGGAGGCTATCTTGACCAATTTTTCTCCGGCCTGTCCGATGGAAATGGCCTGGGAACCTTTGCCCAGCTCTTCCTTGAGAAGCCTGTCGGTTTCAAAGGTGCCTTTACCCCACAGCTGGTCGGCTTTTTTGATCTGGATATCGTCGTCGACGATGGTGATATACACTGGCTGTTTGGCCTTGCCCTTGACCATAAGACCGTCAAGGCCGCAGGCTTTAAGGGCGCCGCCCCATTTCCCCCCGCAGTCGGATTCGAGGTAAATGCCGGTCAGGGGTCCCTTGGTAATCAGCTCCCAGCGTCCCGCCTGAGCCACCTTGGTCCCGTTGTACGGCCCGGTCATGCAGATCAGTACATTTTCCGGTCCCAGCGGATCGATACCCGCCCTGGTGTTTTCGTACAGAAGCTTGGCGCCAAGTCCGCTGCCGCCAATAAATTTTTTCAGGTCTTCTTCACTGGGCCTGAGATATTCCACTGTTTCCGTGGTCAAATCGATTACCGCGATTTTCTGCCAGTACCCACCTAACATGATTTCTCTCCCTTACTCCGATGAGTTTGCGCAATTTCGACGCATCTCCTTTCCACAAGGGAGGCCCCGCCGTTTCCAGCGAAACCCTGCCGGCCCGCCATCCTTGAGGTACACCCTTTTAGGGTGACGGGCTCGGAGACCGATAACGGTATGAAGCTTCAGGGGAGGGGGAACGTTTAGTGACCGGGGGAGTCCTGAATCAGATCCTTATACATTCCGGAAAACATTTCAAGATAATTTTTATATTATTTGGCTATTTTTTTTAACCACAACGCATTTTTATTCTGGAACTCATGGATTTCAGCCTGTTCCGGCCTCACGGATTTTTCATGGTTGAGGTATACTGCTTTCGTGCATCCTTATTCACGCAGGGGGTCGACAATGCCTCATCAACCAAAAAAAGTTTCCCAGTCACGCGTCGTGCTGGCCCAGGTCGCCATGCCGGGCGATGCGAACCCGGCCGGCAACGTCCATGGCGGCTCGATCATGAAGCTGATCGACAATGCCGCCGGGGTGGTTGCCATGCGCCACACCCGCCGCAACATCGTCACGGCATCCATTGACAGGCTCGATTTTCACTGCCCGGTGTTCGTTGGCAATCTGATCGTTCTCAAAGCCAGCATGAACCGGGTCGGGAACACATCCATGGAAGTCGGCGTCCGGGTTGAAGCCGAAAATGTCATGACCGGCGAAGTAAGGCATACGGCGTCAGCCTACCTGACCTTTGTGGCGCTGGACAGTAATGGTTGTCCAACCAAGGTGCCTGACCTGATCGTAGAGACGCAGGAAGATGAGCGCCGCCTGGCCGAGGCCCTGGCCCGCTACGCACACCGAAAACGGGACAAGCGATAAAAACGCACCGGCATATGCCCCGCGGCACCGCCGGAGATCGGCTTCCGCGGCAAGGGACAGGCCACGCAGATCAAAAAAAACTGGCATTTGGGCGCGTTTAGGCTCATGATGCCGCGGGAGCACTGCCCTAATCGAAATTTACCATCCGGAGCGCACCACCATGGAAGACATCGATCTCGACCTTCTCCATTACCTGATTTACATCGACACAGATTACATAAAAGCCGTCGTGGCCGACACGACCTATCTACCCCGAACCGTCCTCGGAGTAGGTACTTTTCTCCTGGACAACGATGGCGATATCGACCTGTTAACAGCCAAACAACAGGTAACTTTCGATAAATTCATCCGTCCGCTGCTGTTTGATGTAGCATGCCAGGGGCTTGCCGGGCCGGAAACCTGCATGGGCAACGGGCGCATCGAATCGAATCTGCTAATGCCCTGCTATCGGGACAATATCTTCCGATGCCGTGCCTGCCGCGCTGCCATCGCCTCATCCACCGCGCCATGAACCGACGGACGGCATGCCGTAACCAACACCGGGCGTTCAAACAATCGCGAGGGGCATGAAAACCGGTAGTCAATGGGACAAACACCCACGCAATCTAGGACTTTTACTCAGGAAAGCACATCATGAGCAAAGATCTGTATGTCAAAAACCTACCCGCCGAAATGACCGAGGAAGAATTGCGTAAACTGTTTTCGGTGGCAGGCAAGGTTTCCTATATCCATATGGGAACGGATACCCGAAGCGGCCAGGACCGCGTCTATGCCTATATCAAAATGGCCAGTGAAACCGAAGCCAAAGAGGCTGTTTTATGCCTTGACGAAGCCCGCATCGGCAACCGCCAGATCTCGGTGAGTATTGCCAGGGCACAAAATTCCGCGCCAGAAAAAGATACAGCCGCCCCCCAAAAAAAGGTTCCGTTCAAACCACGGGGGAAGCCCCGCAAATAAATTTTTGTCAGACACCAGTTGCAAAAAAGGGCGGGCTGCGCAGATGCGCGGCCCGCCCTTTTTACGACATTCCAGGAGAATATCCGTTTAAACGATGGCTTTCATGCCCTGCATGGCGGCACGCAGTTCCTCGCCCACTTCCTCGATGAGATGAGCACGGATCTCGGCATTGACGTCCACCAGGGTGCGGTTATCGACGCTGTTGTCCTTAACGGACAGCCCCTTGCCGATAACATCGGTGCCAACCTTGGCCATGAAATCCTGCAGCAGGGGCACACAGGCATGGCTGAAAAGGTAGCAGCCATATTCGGCAGTGTCGGAAATGACGCGGTTCATCTCGTAAAGTTTCTTGCGGGCAATGGTGTTGGCGATAAGCGGCGTTTCGTGCAGCGACTCGTAGTAAGCCGACTCGGGCTCGATGCCGGAAGAGACCATGGTTTCAAAGGCCAGCTCGACGCCGGCCTTGACCATGGCCACCATCAGGATCCCCTTGTCGAAATATTCCTGCTCGGAGATTTCACCGGCACCTTCGGTCTGCTCGAAGGCGGTCTTGCCGGTCTCCTCGCGCCAGGTCAGCAGCTTGACGTCGTCGTTGGCCCAGTCCTCCATCATGGTGCGGGAAAACTCACCGGACAGGATGTCGTCCATATGCTTCTCGAACAAGGAACGCATGATGTCCTTGAGTTCGGCGGCCAGCTCAAAGGCTACCAGCTTGGCCGGATTGGAGAGCCGGTCCATCATGGTGGTGATGCCGCCATGCTTGAGTGCCTCGGTGACGGTTTCCCAGCCATACTGAATAAGTTTGGCGGCGTAGGGTGCATCGATACCTTCGGCGACCATTTTGTCGAAGCACAGCAGGCTGCCGGCCTGCAGCATGCCGCAAAGGATGGTCTGCTCACCCATCAGGTCGGATTTGACCTCGGCAACAAAAGAGGATTCCAGTACTCCGGCGCGATCGCCACCCTGGGCGGAGCACAGGGCCTTGGCGATCTCCAGGCCGTCGCCGTTGGGATCATTCTCGCCGTGCACCGCGATCAGGGTCGGCACGCCAAAACCGCGTTTGTACTCTTCGCGCACTTCAGTGCCGGGGCATTTGGGAGCGACCATGATAACGGTCAGGTCCTTGCGAATCCGGGTCCCTTCCTCAACTATATTGAAACCGTGAGCATAACTGAACACCGCGCCCTGCTTCATCATCGGCACGACGGTGTTGACCACGCTGGTGTGCTGCTTGTCGGGGGTCAGATTCATGACGATGTCGGCGGTGGGAAGCATTTCTTCGTAGGTGCCGACGGCAAAACCGTTTTCGCTGGCGTTCAGATAGGACTGACGCTTCTGCTCGATGGCGCCTTTGCGCAGGGCATAGGAGACATCCAGACCGCTGTCGCGCATGTTGAGGCCCTGGTTGAGGCCCTGGGCACCGCAACCGACGATGACGATCTTTTTGCCTTTGACGTATTCGCAACCGTTAGTGAATTCAGAGGCTTCCATGAAACGGCAGGTGCCGAGTTCCTGCAGCTGACGACGCAGCGGCAGCGAGTTGAAATAATTCTGTCCCATCGTTGTTCTCCTTTATCCGGTGGTTTGCATGCAGGTCAAAATCGCCAGAGTCTACGGAAAAATACCTGATTTTGCCTATTGCGTAAATTGATTTGTTATGAATACAGTATTGCATATCACGCAATCTGGAGAGAGAATGGACATCCGTGAACTGGAAATTTTTCTGACGGTGGCCGACCTGCTTCATTTTGGGCGCGCCAGCCAGGCCTGCAACCTCAGTCCCTCCGCCCTGACACGCACCATCCAGCGACTTGAAGATGAAATCGAACAGCCCCTGTTCGTGCGTGACAACCGCCGTGTCGCCCTCACACCGGCAGGTGAGCGCTTCCGTGATTACGCGCGCCGGTCGGTACAGGAATGGAAGTCCTTTCGCGGCGCCGTCAAGGGCACGGAAGCCATCAGCGGCACCCTCTCTATCTACGCTTCCGTCACCGCCGTCTACAGCCTGCTGCCGCGGCTGCTCGAAGCGTTCCGCAGCGCTCACCGCGATGTGCAGCTGGAACTGAGCACCGGCGCCGCCGAGCGGGCCGTGGCGCAAGTGCAAAACGGCGAGATCGACCTGGCCGTCGCCGCCCTGCCCGATCGTCAGCAGGCACATCTCGAATTTCTGCCCATCATCAGCACGCCACTGCTGTTTATCGCCCCCAGGCAGAAGGAAGGACTGCCGCTGCCGCTGCGCGACGGTCAACTCGACCTGCGCCGCACGCCACTGGTGGTGCCCCAGAAAGGCTTGTCGCGACGGCGCCTCGACCAATGGCTCAGGACGCGGCGCATCCTGCCCAACATCACGTCGGAAGTGTCCGGCAACGAGGCCCTCATCGCCATGGTGCGTCTTGGCTGCGGCATCGGCATCGTGCCGGAGCTGGTGCTGGCGCGCAGCCCGTTCCGCGACGAAGTGCGCATCCTCGAAACGGCACCACAGCTGTCTCCCTATGTGGTGGGATTGTGCTCCACCCGCCGCAACCTGCAACGCCCGGTGGTAAGAGCCTTCTGGCAACTGGCGGAAAAACGCTCGGGGGTCAAGGTCGATTTCTAAGCGCTTTCACCCCTCGCGATTGGGAAACCTGATGATTTCTCCGGAGGGGGTTCGCAGTACGGCACTATCGCCCAGCCGCACCAGATACTCCGGCAGCAGGGGAATCTTGCCCTTGCCGCCCGGCGCATCAATGACATAATGGGGCACAGCGAGTCCCGACACCGGCCCGCGCAATGCCGCCACGATATTCAGGCCAGTCTCGATACGGGTACGAAAGTGCCCGGTGCCCGCCGCAAGGTCCATATGATGCAGATAGTAGGGGCGCACCCTTATTTTAAGCAGTCCCGCGACCAGATCGCGCATGATCTCCGGACGATCGTTGACCCCCCGCAGCAAGACCGTCTGGTTGCCCAGGGGCACGCCGGCATCGGCCAGCCGCCGGCAGGCTTCCGCCGACAATGCCGTCAATTCGCGCGGATGATTGAAATGGGTGTTGAAATACAAGGGATGGTAGCGGCGCAGCATATTGCACAGCCCTTCGGTAATTCGCTGCGGCAACGTTACGGGTACCCGACTGCCGATGCGGATGATCTCCACATGGGGGATGGCGCGCAACCGCCGCAACAGCCTTTCCAGCCGGTCATCTTCCAGCAGCAAAGGGTCGCCGCCGGACAGAATCACGTCACGGATGGCAGGGGTACGGGCGATGTATTCAAGCGCCACATCGAGAGCTTCGTCCGTTACCGTCATGGCAGCGCAACCGACCTTGCGCTTGCGGGTACAGAAGCGGCAGTATACGGCGCACTGGCCGCAGGCCAGCAGCAATACCCGGTCCGGGTAGCGGTGCACCACCAGCGGCACCGGAGACAGCCGCTCCTCGTGCAGTGGATCGGGATCGTCCAGGCAGGGCAGCAGCTCCCGCCGGTCGGGAATACACTGCAACCAGATGGCGTCTCCCGGATGGGCGATCAGCCCCAGATAATAAGGAGTGATGCGCATGGGATAGCGCTGCGCCACTTCATCAAGCGCGCCGTGCTCCACACCAAAGCGATCCCTTAAAACAGCGGGCACGGTCAAGCTTTCGATCAATTGTTTTTGCCAGATGTCCATATATGCCAAACGCCTCCACCGGCGCAGATTTACCACAGGGCGCACAGCATGTCCATGCGCCAAACCCCGAGCCGGAAACCTCACGCCTTCTCGCCTTAACCCGGTATCCATCCGCCGTTTCCGGATGGACAGCAACCTAAAACCTGTGGAATGGCGGTTGCGGGCGGAAGAAAAACGCGTGATTGGAGGTAAACAGGGGCGGCGTCCGGTTGACGATGGCCTTGATGGCCGGCGATGCCAGCAGCTCCTGCTGCAAAAACCGCCGGGCCGCCCTACGCACCGTGGCGTTTTCATCAACGGGCAGATAAAGGTCCAACGGCGGAATGTTTTCCGTCGCGCCGGCGAGGGCCGAATGCCGCGGCATGTTCATGATGGCCAGATTGAGAAAATCGATACAGTCGGCGTGGCTTTCCAGAAAATCTCTGGTAAGCCTGGCATCCTCCCGCGTTTCGCCGGGTGTTCCCAGCAACACATAGACATAGGTGGCGATGCCCGCCTGCCTGAGTTTTCGAAGTATTGCGGAAGCCGTCGCGACGCGGGTTCCCTTGCGCAGCCGGTCGAGCACCGCCTGGCTGCCGCTTTCCAGACCCAGCTGCAGCAAGCGGCAACCGCCCAGGGCGAGTCGGTCGATGAGGTCGCCCTGCAGCAGCGCCGGCTCAAAGCGCACAAAACCGTGCCATGACAGATCCTGCAATTGCTCCGCCTGAACGGCCATCGCCTGCAGTGCTGCCGGAGGGATGGCATCGTCCGTCAGATGAAAATGCCGCACCTTCCATCGTTCGGCAAGTTCGAGCAGCAGTTGAGGCAGGGCCTGTCCCGAAAAGGACCGGAAAGGATGAGTCGGGCTGGCGGCTTCGGGACAAAACAGGCAGTGCGCCCAGTAGCAGCCGCGCGACGCACTGATTGGCAGCACCGGATGCGGGGACATATATCCCGCGGGATCGAGTCCGTCGAAATCGGGAGCAAGCGCCAGTTGCGCCGGATTCGAAACGACATAGGGCTGGCCCGCCGGATTCTCAAACAGATCGCACAAGGGCTGTTCGCCGGGGCCGGTCACCAGGTGATCGAACCCCGGGAGTTGCAGGTCATTGTCTCTTAAGGCCCCCCCCAGGAACTGATCATGCCGCCACCGGCCACCAGCGGCACGCCTGGAAAACGCTTTCGCAACAGGCCGGCCAGCTCGAAAGCCGGCAACACCTGGTGACGATAGTTGATGGACAGCGCCAGCAAAGACGGCTTATGCCGCGCCAGAGCCACCAGCAGGCTGTCGCGGAAATAATCGTGAAACAAGGTGCGGGCCTGTCCGCTCGCCAGTGTTTCCAGATCCGGCAGGGAAAATTCGGACAGCTGCCCGTGACGGTAATCACCCAGGGTGAGACGTTCATCGCCGGCAGATCCGCCATACAGGCTCAGGGCATCGTTGAGATAGCGGACCGCGGTGGCATAACGCGCGGGACTGGCGACGGCATCCGGAGAACCAAGCAGTTGCAATGCTCCGTCGGCATGGCGCAACGCCCGTTGAAGACGCGTCGAAAGATCCCGGCTGACGACAGTGGCCAGGGTGCGCGGATGCAGCAGGTAATGGTAAGCATCGCGATTGGCGTCAAAAACCCCAACCGTTATGCCCCGGGCGCGCAGGTAGGCCTGCAGGACCGCCACACCCAGCGGCGGCTCGCCAGCCTTGGCTGCGGGAGGATGAATGAGCAGCAGGGACATGGCTCAGACGCGCCGCCATCCCCGGCCGAAAAAGGTCACGGCGGCCAGCACCATCAGGCCGGCGTCGCGCCACAGGGCCGCCTGAACGGAAGTCTGAGCACCGGGCCGAAAGCAGCCGCAATCGATATCGAGGCCGCGCACCAGCAGGGATGTCAGGGCCACCATGAAAACCAGGTTCAACCCCCCGATCACCAGGGTCGCGGGCCGGAGTTTGTGCTGCACCACCAGCAACAGGCCGGCCAGCATTTCCACGTATGGCAAGGTGGACGCTACCAGAAAATTCAGCCGATACGGCAGGATTTTATAGTTGGCGATTTCGCCGGCAAATCCAGCCGGATCGAGGGCCTTGACCACGCCGGCGTATAGAAACAAGCCGCCAAGCAGCAGCCGGCAGAAATGATACAGAATCGGCCTGCGATAATTCATGGTTGTCCCTTTTCCACCGGCAGGCCGGCATCCTGCCACTCGGGCAGCCCCCCCTCGTACACCCGCACGTCCCGGTAACCGGCCGCCATCAGGCGCTGGGCCAGCAGAAAAGAATCCTCACAGCTGTAGCCGCTGCAATAGGCAACCAGCGGACGATCGAAAGGCTGTTCCCCGAGGAAGGCTTCAAGCCGCGCATTGATTTCCCCCCAGGGCAAACTGCGCGCCCCCGGAAGACGCCCCTGCAGATAAAGATCGACGTTGCGCGCATCAATCAGCAGCACCGTATCGACATCCAATTCCCGCAATTCCCCGAGGGCTATCGGCATCGGCAGCAGCTCCTGATCCGGCAGGGAACGCGCGGAAACGGCGGCAGGTGGTTGCCCGAACCATACATGCCAGAGCAACCGGCCGTTGACCGCCATGCCGACCAGGACACCGGTAGCCACGATCAGCGCGGCATCACGCAACCATTGCGCCAGATTTTCACGCGAGGGATTATTCATCGGGAGACTCGGGAAGTTCGGGCGAAAGGGCTCTGAGCATCTGCCGGAACATGTCGTTCTGCTTGCGCAGCACAGCGATGGTAGCGGCGCTTTCGGTCAACACCTCGTTCAGCTCGTCGATCTGACGCGCCTGATGGGTAAAACGAATTTCCAACCCGATCATGCGCTCTTCCAATTCCGCCAGGCGGTTCAAAAAGGTTTCATTCATGCGGATCATGCTAGCAAAACCCCCGCCATGAAGCAATACGCCTTATGACGGGAGGTGGCGACGCAACCGCCGGCATGCGCCATTTATTCTGATATGGACTTTGGCGCCGCGGACCGCTATCCTGATGTTGCCTTCACGACGTCGACAACATCGGCGGCGTGTGGGATGGTTGGATTAACCGTTGAGGTTCCACGCGCTTTTTATAGCAGCGCGGCGCCACCAAGCTCCCTTGCCGCAGAGTCTGGGATAAGATCACAAAATCCGGAGAGGAACCGCCATCATGCACGCAGCCAAGGAGCGCATGCGCCTGCGCATTTACCTGGCTATTTTCGTTTTTGTCCTGGTTTCAGGTACCATCGGCTTCATGCTTGCCGAGCACCTGTCGGCCGTCGATGCGATCTATTTCACCATCGTGACCATCGCCACGGTCGGCTACGGTGATATTTCTCCCGTAACGCCCCTTGGCAAAACCCTTGCCGTGCTGCTGATCATCACCGGGGTAGGGACGTTCCTCAGCACCCTGGCCGCCGCCACCGAGGTTTTTCTCAGTCGCCGCGACCATCAACTGCGGCAACGCAAACTGCAGATGGTGATGGGCCTGTTTTTCAGCGAAGTGGGATGCGAGTTGTTGCGCCATTGCGCCAAAGCCGACAAACATGGCGCAGGGCTGGCCCAGAGCCTGGCGATCAGTGGCTCCTGGGCAGCACGGGATTTCGAGCAGGCGCATCGGGGACTTTCGGACCACGTCTTCGAAATCTTGCACGAGCGCCTCGATCTGCCTTCCCTGCGGACCCTGCTCCAGGCGCAGGGCCCGCTGCTGGTGCGGCTGCTGGAAAGCCCCTACCTGCTGGAACATGAAAGGTTCACCGATCTGCTCATCGCCACCCTGCACCTCAAAGAGGAACTGCAGCATCGCCAGCACTTTGAGGATCTGCCGGACAGCGACCTGCAGCACCTGGCAGGCGACGTTTGCCGTTACTACCGGCTGGCTGCCGCGCAATGGCTCGATTACGCGCAGCGACTGCTGATCCATTACCCGTTTCTGTATTCGCTGGCAGTGCGCGCCAATCCTTTTGTGCCCGAGGCAAATGCGGTGGTGCGCAGCGTGTGAAGCTGCCAATCGACTGAGAGATTACGCATCGGGCAATGACCGGCGCTGCCGCTTGCGTTCGGAATGTTGCCGCTTGGCTTGCAAACGCCTCTCTTTTGCCGCCTTGCCGGGCCTGGTGGCGATACGGCGAGGCGCTTTTCGCTGCAGAGCCGCCAGTCTTGCTGCCATCCGTTGCAGGGCCTTTTCCAGATTGGCCTGTCGGGAACGCTGTTCGGAGGCGGTAACGGTTATGCCGCTGGGCCGGTGATGGATGCGCACCGCCGTCTCGGTCTTGTTCCTGTGCTGCCCGCCCGGACCGCCGGCCTTGTAATACGTGATTTCCAGGTCATGCTTGTGCAGGGACATGTTGCCTCCGGGAATGTCTCTCCCATGTATCAACGTGCGCTTTCGAACAGGAGGACGTTCGCAATGAATCATTTTGCTCTGACAATTATAGGCCGGGATCACCCCGGCATCGTGGCCAGTGTTACGGAAATTCTTTTCCGGCTCGGATGCAATATCGCCGATTCGAGCTGTACCATTCTCGGGGGGCAGTTCGCCATGATCCTGATTCTGTCCCCCCTGAAGGGATAGGGCCTCCGGCCTTCGAAGCGGCCTTTGATGGTCTTGAAAAAGAGGGGTTGTCGGTATTTGTTCGCAAGCTGCAACCCGGTGGCGAAACCGCGCCCCGAATCGAAGGGGAGCTTTGCATGATTTCCGTTTACGGATCGGACAAACCGGGCATTGTCTTTCCCGTAGCGAAGGCCCTGGGGGATCGACGGATCAACATCACCGATCTTAACACCAAACTGATCGGTACGGCGGATAATCCGGTGTATGTCATGATGATCGAGGCGGTGCTGCCACCCGGGTTTTCCTTCGAAGATCTTGCGGTGCTGCTCGACAAACTGAAGAAAGAGCTGCTGGTCGATATTTCCTTGAGATCCATAACCCCCGTGGAGCTGTGAGGCCATGGCGGTCAAGGATATTCTTGTCTATCCCCACCCTTTGCTCAAAACCATCTGCACCCCCGTGGAGCACAGGGATACGTCGGTCGATATCCTGATCCAGGATCTCATCGATACCATGATGGCCGCCGGCCACTCGGTCGGCGTGGCCGCGCCACAGATCGGCGTCACGCGACGCGTGCTGGTTGTCGACGTATCCCGCAGCAAGCTCGGAAAAAACGACAGCCACGGCCTGCTGACAATGATCAACCCCGAAATTCTCGAAACAGAAGGCCTCCGCTCTTCCAGGGAGGGTTGCATGAGCGTGCCCGATTATACCGGCAACGTTGAACGTGCCGAAAGCGTGGTGGTGCAGTATCGTGATCGCGATGGGCACGGACGCGCCATCCGGGCCAACGGCTTTGAAGCCACGGCGTTGCAGCATGAAATCGACCACCTCGACGGCCTGTTGTTTCTCGACCGCGTCACAAGCCTGAAAACCGACCTGTTCCGCCGCAAGAAACGCTGACTGGGCCGGCTGGAAGCCTGCGCCAGCCTCCGTCGCCCGTTACCGTACCGCCGAACCCGATAAACCCGTATTGGATCTCGGAGGTTATCCACAAACGGCACCTTTATTCCACAAGTTATTCACAATTGCTGTGGCTCTCGGGAGATATCACATCATGCCATCGGACCGTTTGCCTTCCTGTTACGAACTCGAGCAGGCCGCGCGCCTGGCCGTGCAGAATAGCTACTGCCCCTATAGCGGTTTCGCCGTAGGGGCCGCACTGCTCACCGGGCAAGGCCTTATTGTCACCGGTTGTAACATCGAAAACGCCTCCTACGGGCTGACTCTTTGCGCCGAGCGGGTCGCCCTGGCGCGAGCGGTGGCGGACGGGCACCGCCATTTCACCGAACTGCTGCTGTTTACCCCCACGATGACGCCGGTTCCGCCTTGCGGCGCCTGCCTGCAGATGCTTGCGGAGTTCGCGCCGCAACTGCGCATCACCGCCCTGTGCGATGGCGGAACAAGGCTTGTCGGGTCCCTGCCCGACTTCTTGCCGCACGCTTTCGTGTCATCGAAGGGACCCTGGCCACAGCCATCTTCTCAAGGGAGATAAAACACGTCATGCCTGCTTCTTTGACCTGCTACCATCTCGGTTTTGGCCTCGCGGATCTCGGCACCGCGCCACCGACCACCGCCCTGCTATGCGGCGCCCCGGAGCGTGCCAGACAGATCGCCCTGGCAACCGACGGCGTTTTCTGCATCAAGCCGTTGTCGGAAAATCGCGGCCTGCACAGCTATCTGGCCACCCTCGACAAGCGCCTGCCCCTGCTGGTCGCCACCAGCGGCATGGGCGCGCCGTCCCTGAGCATCGTCGTCAACGAACTGTTCGCTCTCGGCGTGCGACGCATAATTCGGGTCGGCACCTGCGGATCCATCCAGGACCATGTCAAGACGGGCAGCATCGTTATTTCTCAGGCCGCGCTTTGCCGGCAGGGCGCCGCCGACGACATCGCGCCGCCGGAATACCCGGCGACCGCGGATCCTTTCCTTACCGTGGAACTGGTCACGGCGGCGCGCAGGCTCGGACTTGACCATCATCTGGGCCTGACCGCCTCCGTGGACACCTTTTACGAAGGGCAGGAACGCTGCAACACCTCGGCCAACCCACACCTGCTGCGACGTCTGCAGGGCATCACCGAAGAATACCGCCGACTTAACATCCTCAATTACGAAATGGAGGCCGGCACCCTGTTCAAAATGGCCGGGGTTTACGGTTTTTCGGCCGGTTGTGTCTGCGGCGTGCTCGCCGATCGCGTCGCCGGCGAATCCATCGTCCCTGGTCGGAAGGACATGGCGCAGAAAAATGCCATACGCGTGGCACTGGAAGCCCTGCGCACCCCGGTCTGCTCCTGAGCCGAAACCACAGGCCGTGGGCAAAGCCGCTCCGGCGAAATACGATCCGCCCCTTGACAAACGGGGACGCGAGTGACTAAATTGAGCGCGAATTCTGATCTATGGAGGTCTTTTCGCTATGCCCATGTACGAATATCGCTGCGACGCCTGCGGTCTGGTCTTCGAGGCGCGCCAGAAATTTTCCGATGCACCGCTCAGTCAATGCCCCGAGTGCAAGGGGCCCGTGCACAAGCTCATCTCCCAATCGGCCTTCGCCCTCAAGGGCGGCGGCTGGTACAACCAGGGCTACTCATCCTCCGGCAAGCCCGCCGCCTGCAGTGCAGGGGGTACGGAAGCAAGCTGCGCCGGCTGCCCCAAAGCCGCCAGCAATGCCTGATAATCCCGCGGCCCCCGATCCTTACGGGGGCCATTTTTTATCGGCCGGCCACCTGGTTTTCATCCGGAAACGGCCCTTTTCCGCCGTGGCGGCGCCAATCCGCGGGCTTGCTTGTGATACGGGCCATCCATAGCAGTGGCAAACCGTGGTCCTTTGCCCTCCCGCAAGCGGTCAACGGACACGCCAATCCACCCTCCCGATCAAACAGCTGCCGAAGCAGGTCCGAAAAACGATTGCCCGCCGCGGTTCTTGCCTTTACATCGCCTGCCCTTTTCCGTATATTTTCGCACGAAATCAGCCAGAATCCCGGTTGAAGGCCGGCACAGGCTTGTGTATCTTTGAATCGACAATACCACAGATAAAAATCACCATAAGCGGAATGCCTCTGTTCCGGATCAGGGTTATGAAGGGAGATCCCATGCTTTTTCCCGAGGAATTGTATTACAACGAAGACCACGTCTGGATTGAGGAAGACGGCGGACAGGCAACCATCGGCGTCACCGAATATCTGCAGGACGAGCTGGCTGAAGCCCTCTCCATCGAATTGCCCGAGGTGGGCACCGAACTTGAGATGGGTGACACCCTCGCCACCATCGAACTGCGGCAGGGCACGCTGGAAATCTATTCGCCACTGTCCGGCGAAGTGCTGGAGGCCAACCAGGACCTCACCGATTCCCCTGACTGGCTCAGTTCTTCTCCTTATGAGGATGGCTGGATCGTGCGCCTGAAGCTGGTGGAGGCAGATGAACTGGAAGACCTGATGGACGCCGACAATTATACCGAGTTTGTCCAGGGGGAGAACTGAGCCGGTTTTCCGCTGTTCTCCACCGGCGGGGACATGCGCCCGGATTCCTGCATCAGCGCCCGAAAATGTCGCGGCCCATTTCGCCCCGGGAGAGGCGGTACTGAAAATAGGCCATAATGGTGAGTTGGTCCTTGGGGAAGGATGAAGGCAGATTGCCATAGGACGCACCGCGATATACGGCGGCCACCGCTTCACGATCGAGGGTCGGATATCCGGAACTTTCCAGCACATCCGCCGTTTCGACGCTGCCATCCCTGTTGATGACGATGCGTAGCAGGCAAACCCCCGACTCCCCGCGTTCGGCCGCCTGGCGCGGGTAGTTCCAGACCTGGTAAATGTTGTCGCGGAACCGTTTGAAGAAGGACGCCAGCAGATCCTTTTCCGTATCGAGCCAGACAGCCTCGCCTTCCTGTACATCCTTGCGATATTTGTTGGCCCACCCTTTCTGCAAGCGTTCCTGCGTGGTTTTGGAAAGGCCCAGATCCAGAGCCTCGGGACTCGGGGCCGGCCCCGCGTCACCGACCGGACGCTGCGCCGGCGTGGCGGCGGGCCGGGAATCGGCGGGAGGCACAGGCCGGCGATCTTCCGGGGCATCTCCCCGCGGGGCCGTCTCCCTTGGCGCCACCCGATCCACCGGCGCCTGTCTTTGCGCCGGTTTTTGGCGGGGTTCGGCAGGCGCCGCCGGCGGGACATCGAGTTCACGCAGGCTTGGTTGCGGCGGGCGCACCTCGACCACAACGGGTTTCCGGGGGGCTGACACCCTCACCAGCCTGTCGGCCGGCACGACATACAGCAGCAGCAGATGCAGCAGCAGAGACAGGATAATGAAAACGGCCAGAAGGAGATCGTGACGGGAAGAGGAACGCATCATCGCCTTTATTTTCCCCACGCGCCGGTGGGAAAGTTGTGTTTTGCCGGGCATTATACATGAATCGCCCACCCTTTGACCAGCCGAGAATCCCGGCACGAGACACCGCGCAAGGGCCCTGCGCAGTCCTTAAAAGAGGTTGACCCCCCAGGGGGCATCAAGTATAAATGAGGCGCTCGTAACTTCTACATTCGAAGGAGGAACCCTATGCACTTAGTTGATCAGATCAAAGCTACGGCCCGCCAGAACCGCCAGGTGGTGGTTCTGCCCGAAGGTTACGACGACCGCATGATTCAGGCGGCCGGCCCGATCGTAAAAGACAACCTGGCTGATGTCGTTCTGCTTGGCGACCCCGGCGGGCTGCAGGCCAAAGCGGCCGAACTCGGCGCTTCCCTGGAAGGCGTTACCCTGCTCGACCCGAAAAATGCCCCCCAGCTCGACGCCTATGTCGATGAACTGGTAGAATTGCGCAAGAAAAAAGGCCTGACCCGAGAAGAGGCTCTTAAACTTATGACCGCCGATGACAATCTTTTCTTTGGCGCCATGATGGTACGCAAAGGCGATGCCGGCGGCTGCGTTGCCGGCGCCTTCAATACCACCGGCAACGTTTTGCGCGCCGCATTTCAGGTCATCGGTCCCGCACCTGGCATGAAAACCGTTTCTTCCTGTTTCATCATGGTCACCAAAACCCCCGAGTTTGGCGAAAACGGTTCCCTGATCTTTGCTGACTGTGCCGTCAATCCCAACCCCGACGCACGCGCACTGGCCGAAATCGCCGTCGCCACGGCACGCAGCTGCAAAAGCTTTCTTGGCGTCGATGCCCGGGTGGCCATGCTGTCCTTCTCCACCAAAGGCAGCGCCAAACATGAAGACCCGGACAAAGTCATCGAAGCGCTGGCCATTGCCAGGGAAATGGCGCCGGAACTGCAGATTGATGGGGAACTGCAGGCCGACGCCGCCCTGGTGCCCAAAGTCGGAGCCAGCAAAGCCCCCGGCTCCACCGTCGCCGGCAAGGCTAACACCCTTGTCTTCCCCGACCTCGACGCCGGCAACATCGGCTACAAGCTGGTTCAGCGCCTGGCCGGCGCCGAAGCCGTGGGTCCCATTATCCAGGGACTGGCCAAGCCGGTCAACGACCTGTCACGCGGCTGCTCGGTGGATGACATCATCAGCGTCACCGCCATCACCGCCGTGCAGGCCCAGGGCTGAGCATCGACGAACATCGCGCATAAAAAAAGGCCGGCGAATCAATCCGCCGGCCTTTTTTTGTCCGCATCCTTCAAGCACAGATTACTTGCGCACGTAATCCCTGGATTTGAAGGTGTAATCGAAGCTCATGTGATCGCTGTAGGTGTTTTCCAGAATACCGACCACGTCTTCGGTAAAAACAAGTTCTTCATCGGTAGGTATGACGAACACCTTGACCGGCGAGTCGGAAGTGGAGATTTCCACTTCGGCTTTTTTGGTGCGGGTCTTGAGGTTCTTTTCCTTGTCGATCTTGACCCCCAGCGCCTCGAGGCCTTCCAGCGCCTGCTGGCGGATTTCGGCTCCCATCTCGCCGACACCGGCAGTAAAGACAATGGCATCGACCTTGCCGAGCACTGCCATGTAGGAACCGACATATTTTTTAATGCGATAAGCTTCGATATCGTGCGCCAGTTTGCAGCGCTTGTCTCCAGCCTTGATCCCTTCGCCGATATCGCGGCGATCGGTATACTTGCCGGTAATGCCGAGCAAGCCGGACTTTTTGTTCAGAATGCTGTCCATCTCCTTGGCGGTGTAGCCCTCGCGCTCCATGATGAAGGTAGGGATGGCGGGATCGATATCGCCGCAACGGGTACCCATGACAGCGCCTTCGAGAGGTGTAAGGCCCATGCTGGTATCGACGCAGACGCCACCGCGAATCGCAGCGTGGGAAGCGCCGTTGCCGATGTGCAGGGTAATGATGTTGCAGTCCTTGGCATCTTTCCCGAGCAGCACGGCAGCCCGTTTGGATACATACAGATGGGACGTGCCGTGGAAACCGTAGCGGCGCACGCTGTGTTTTTCATACCACTCATAGGGCAGCGGGTAGATATAGGCTTCCTGTGGCATGGTCTGGTGAAAGGCCGTATCGAAAATCGCCACGTGCGGAACCTCGGGCAAAACTTTTTGGGCGGCCACAATGCCCATGATGTTGGGCGGATTGTGCAGCGGAGCAAGGTGCTGAACATCCTTGATCCCCTGGAGAACCTCTTCGTCGATAAGTACCGAACTGGCGAATTTTTCGCCGCCATGCACGACGCGATGACCCACGGCGGATATTTCGCTCATCGATTTAACCACGCCAGTCTTATCACCGGTCAGGGTCTTGATGATCAGCTCGATAGCGACGGTGTGGTTGGGGCAATCGTGTTCGCTCTTGTAATCCTCCCGACCGGGAACCTCGTGCGAGATAAAGGAATCGCCGATACCGACCCGTTCGACGACGCCCTTGGCGATAATCTCCTTCTTGTTCCAGTTGTAGAGCTGGTATTTTACCGATGAACTGCCGCAATTGAGTGCGAGGATATCCATAGAACCTGCTTACCTCCTATTAAAGTGTTACGGGCGGAAAAGCCGGCACCTTTCCGCCCATCGGATGGACTGGACAAACGGATAAATACTATAAGATGGCAATTGCAAATGCAAGGTCTTTGTCGGCGACGTCTTTTGCATCATTTAGGGTGGACAACCAGTAAAAAGGTGTTGTAGAATCCGCCCGAAGTATCGAGAATAAAAGCAGCAAGTGATTCTAAAGCAAAGGAGGTGAATACCTTGGCTCATACCATCACTGACGATTGCATTAACTGCGGTGCTTGTGACGACAGCTGCCCCATCGGCGCTATCGAAGAAAAAGGCGACAAACGCGTTATCGACGCTGACGCCTGCACCGACTGTGGCGCCTGTGTCGACGCATGCCCCGTTGACGCCATCAAGGCCGACTAAGCAGTCAAAAACATGACGGGCGGGAGCATCCGGACAACAGGAAGCTCCCGCCTTTCTTGTACCTTCCCGCACCCGTCATCCCGAGACAAGAAAGGGACGGCACTATGCCCGGTTTCTGGGAACTGACCCTGATCCTGATCATCATTGTGCTGTTGTTCGGCGCACGCAAGTTGCCGGAGATAGGTGCCAGCCTGGGAAAAGGGCTTACCGCCTTCCAGAAAAGCCTGCGCGGCACCCCCGACGACGACCCTGACAACGACCACACCGACAATCTCCCCCCGGAAGATCGGCATTGAAAAAGCCCCGGCTGCCTGAATTCGGCAAGACAGGGATCGCGCCCGCCAGGCCGGCCCCTACCGGGAAGCCGGTTTGGAATCGATGACCTCCACCGAAAACTCACTCAGCCCTTCCGGCAGGTTGCGGAACACGATGGTGAAGGGAACGGCCTTGCCGGCGGGAACATTAAGGTTGCTCAGAGAATCCCCGAACTGATTGTTCATCCGCTCGGCAATCCTGTCAAACGGCAAAGTTTCCAGCTCGCCGGCATCGATGGGATTGCCACAGAACACCGTCTGCTGCTGCAGCGGTGCCCCCTTGGCATCGAACAGAACCCCCTTGACGGCGATTGCCGAGCGTGATTCCCGATAATCGTTAACCGCCTCGCCCTGAATCACGAACAGCCGCCCAGCCCGCCGGTTCTGCAAAAAACCGCCATTCAATCCCAGCGTGCGGATCTGGCCGCTTTCCGTTGCCTCCGGCTGTGATCGCATCAGGGCATGCAGCCGCTCCAGCCGCATCAAAGAACCGAGCAGATCCTTCTTCCAGGCAAAGTAGCCGCCGGCTGCCCCCCCGACCAACAACAATAAAAAAAGCAGGGACAACCCTGTGCCTTTTGATTTTCGCCGGACCGGAACCCTGGCGGGAGGTGGCAGCGAGGGTTTGCCCTCCGAGCTTGCAGGAGGAGCGAACAGCCCGGCGTCACCGTCTTCCACCTCATGATCCGCCGCCCCCGCATGGAGCCCGGCCAAAGGCGACCTTGCAGCCCCTCCCGCAGCAACGGAATCCGGTGATAATTCAGAAGACGGATCCTCAACCGGCGCCTTGGTGGGTTCTGCAAAATAATCCTGCGAGTCGCCACCTTCCTCGTCCAGGGGAAAACTACCGTCCTCAAAAGAAAATGCCTCCCCTTCATCTGCTGCCGTTTCGAACAGCGCATCGGACTTCAATTCACCGTCCTCGTCGAAAGCAGCAAAATCGAAGGCTGAATCCTCCGAAAACTCGTTCTCCAAGGTCGGATCTCCGGACAGGGAGCTGACATCGTCCCAGGATTCGCCAAAGTCGAATTCATGAAAGGCAGAGCCGCCCGTTTCAGAAAGCGCCTGGTCCCATTCTTTGTCCGCGGAAGCGGCGGAAGGCATGGCGACATCACCAGGCCCGGTGGCGGCAGCCGAGGTTTCGTCCAACTCGGGCATAACCGTAAAAACCTTCTGACACCTGGAACAGCGGACTTTGGTGCCGGAAGGTTTCAATTTGTCATCCGCCAGCCGAAAACGGCTGACACATTCGGGACACTCCACAATCATAACGGCCTCCCCTCACCCGCAGATGACGGATCTTCAAAAATATACAGTTCAGGCAGTTCGCGATAGCGCTCCTGATAATCGAGCCCGTAACCGACCACAAACCCCTCCTCCAACGTCATGCCGACATAATCCGCTTCAATGGGGACTTTTCGATCGATGCGCTTGTCCAGCAACGTACAAACCTTCAGGGAGCGCGGCTGACGCTCCAGCAGGCGATGAAACAGCGACTGCAGGGTATATCCCGTATCGATGATATCCTCGACAATAAGGACCTCACGATCGGTTACGGAAAACTCCAGATCCTTGCGCATCTCGACAATGCCGGATGAAACCGTTTCGCAGCCATAACTGGCCATGCGCACGAAATCGACCAGCAGCGGGCAGGAAATGGCACGCACCAGATCGGCAAAAAACAGAAAAGAGCCTTTCAGAACGCAAACCAGCAGAATTTCCCGATTCTGGTAATCCCGGTCGATCTCTCCCCCAAGCCTGCACACCTGCTCGGCGATCTGGTCCCGGGTGTAGAGAGTTTTAAAGTTTTTACGCATGAACTATTCCCAATGAGTTGAAAACCCTTTTCAAGTCCGCATGTTATAGCAACACTCAAAGGGGCTGTCAATCCCAATGCAACCGCCGGCAAGCGCCTGCAAACCAGTATCCCCCGTGGAGGGGGCTGGTTTGAAACTTCAAATAGTGCTATAAAGAACAGTCGGCGCCAACCGCATCTTGGGGCCGGCTGGAACTTTCAAATCTGCTCAGGAGATTTTTTATGAAAACACCGCACACGTTTTTTCTGGCCATTTTTTGTCTGGCTCTTCTCCCGGCGCCGGCACTGGCCGCTCCGCAGATCTTCATCTCCGACCCCGCTTTCCAGTTCGGAACGATCGCCGAAGGCGACAGATTGGAGCATGTTTTTACTTTTGCCAACCGCGGCGACCAGACCCTGTCCATTGAACGCGTGCGATCAACGTGCGGATGCACCGGCACATTGCTGTCCAGCAGGGAAATCCTCCCCGGAAAATCGGGAGAGGTAAGAATCACTTTCAATTCCAACGGCATGCGGGGCCCGATTACCAAATGGGTGTACATCTACAGCAACGATCCCGCCACCCCGAAAGCGGCACTGCGGATTGCGGGGTTGGTCAAACCCGAAATCGACATACAACCCGACCGGTTGCAGCTTACCAACATGCGACCCGGCGAAAAACGCCAGGCAGACATCACCCTTACCAACAACGGCGAACGCACCATTTTTCTGTCCAACCTTGCCACCATGCCCGCTTCGTTATCGGCAAGTCTCAGCCAGACCAGGCTGGCACCCGGCGCTTCGGCCCGCATCCGGGCAACCCTGACACTGCCTGCCGAAAAAAGCCGCCAAAACGGCTACATCACCCTCTCGACAAGCAGTCCCCGCAGCCCGAAACTGCGCATTTCAGTGTTTGGCGTCGGACGCGAACGGACGCCCTGACCAACAGGCGAGCACCCTGCAAACCACTGCTTCGCAGGGAGTAAAACACACACTCCTGCGCCTGGCGGACAAAAAGGCTGCAAATTGACGTTGCATTTCCTCGAAGGATGAGTTATATAGTTGAGTCCGCGCGCGATTAGCTCAGCTGGATAGAGCGTTGGCCTCCGGAGCCAAAGGTCACAAGTTCGAATCTTGTATCGCGCGCCATAATAAAAAACAAAGGGTTACGTCAAAGGCGTAACCCTTTTTTGTTATCCACCGGCCAGGTGAAACCGCCCGTCAATCGACCGTCGGCTGTGGCGGCGGGGTCCGTGACGAATCCGGGCATCTGCCGGAAGGGAGGGGGCTACCCTGTATCAGCACCAGGCCGCCTTTCACCACGCTTGCCAGGTTGGCCATGTAATCGCATTTGATGCGCAGCAGGAAAAACAACCTTTCGTCAGCCAGCGGATGCAACGTCTCGAAATTGCCCTGTCCCTTGGACAGGATCACATCGGCCTCTGCGAACAATGTCTGGAATTCCGTGGTTGTTTCATCAAGGATGGTCCCCGGGTAAACACTGCCACTGGAAATAGTCCGGACCAGACGGTCCAGCCCCACGGCCCTGGCATCCTCCAGGGTAGCGTCGTTGATGATCGGCCGGGCGCGAAGCGCCGCCGTTATGCGCAGACGGGGAAACTGGCGCATGAGTTCTTCCAGAAACAGCCTGTCGAAGACAATCTCTCCGCTGTTATCACAGATATAGAGAAGGTTCGAGGCCTTGTGCAATGCCTGCCGGAAAGGCCGGATGTCATAACGGGCAAAGCTGGTCTGATCCAGATTGCGGATTTCATGCTCCAGATCGATGTCGTCATGGGGCTTGACGCCAAAATCGATGATGTTGCCGGCCGCGGCGAGATGCAATCCCATCTCGATCGGTTCCGGGCTACAGGCCAGCATTTTCTGAAACATCGGGACGTGAGCCAGGGACAGCGCGTTTGAGCGTTGTTTGACCTCGGCATAGATATCGAATTCGGGCGATTCGCCCCGTTCCTGAATGACGGCATCCGCAACCTGGCGGACAACGTGCTGAACCAGCAGCGGCTTGACCTTCGAGTCTTCGATGGCCTGCCGCGCCACGGCGAGGATGCGTGCTGTCTGCCCTTCTTCAAGCTGGGCGAAGCGCGCCGTGGAAAGGCACTGTTTCAGGACACAGGGAATGCATTCCTGCGCGATACCATAATGCCGCATCGACTTTTCCATATGGGTTCTCCCTCACCGCATAAGGCGCGCGCAAACCTGCCCGCGTCCAGAACGGCAATTTCTCCGAGCTACTCGGCCCTTTCAAACGCCTGGCGGGCTCCCTGCAGATCGCCAAGGTCGGTACGGGCCCGACCGATGATGATCCAGTTTTCACGACGCAGAACATGACCAGCGGGAACCAGGGAATTGGACTTGGCGGCGAGATTTTCGGCTTGCATGAGCTGTCCCTGCGCCAGGCGCACGCGGGCCAGTTCATGCCAGAGCAGTGCATTGCGGGGCTCGATCCGCAAGGCACGTTCCAGCGAAACACTGGCATCGGACAGGCGACCCGCCGCGGTTTGCGACCTGGCCTTGCCAAGCAGGGAAGTCACCGCCAGGTTGCCCGATGGCGCCGGCGCAGTTTGTTTCTGAGGTGGCACCGCACACCCCGCGATCAGCAGCAGAATCGCCGGAACCAGCCATTTTATCAGTGTCTTGTTCACTCGAATAACCCTTTAAACCAGGTTTTGATCCGATGGCCCACCGAATGTGGACCACAATCGGCGCTGCGGGTTGGGGCCGAACCGGAGATAAAAGGCAGTTCCACGGCACCCGGGCAGTTTGCGGCACTGCGCAATCCCGATGCGGGATCAATCCATACCCACTCCACATTGTCCGGCGGCACAAGGGCCAAGGGTTCGGGATCAAGTCCGACCATAATATCGCCCCAGATGCCCATGGCGGCGCCAGCGCCGCTGAATCCGGCAGGTTCGTTATCGTCCCGCCCCACCCATACCACACCGAGACGGTCACCGGTAAATCCCGCAAACCAGCTATCCCGGTAGTCGTCGGTGGTACCGGTCTTGCCGGCAATACCCAGATCAGGCGACAGCCGGTTGTACAACTTTTGAGCGGTCCCTTCGCGGACCACGGACTGCAGTGCGGTGGTTACCAGATAAACAGGGGCCGGCCTGATGACCTGCTCCACATTCAGGGGATATCGTTGCAGCGGTTCGCCTTCGGCCGTAAGTACCTCCCGAATGGCCCGCAGCGGCGTACGGAAACCGCCTCCGGCGAGGGTCTGGTAGAGCTGCGCGACTTCAAGGGGGGACAGGGCATCCGCCCCCAGCAGGCTGGCGGCAAAACCGGTCAGTTCACGCTCCACGCCGAGCTGCCGGATATTGGCCATCACCGAATCCACCCCCACCGACAACCCGAGCCGGACCGTGGCCACGTTATAGGAATGAATCAGGGCCTCGCGCATCGACACCTTGCCGTGATGCTGCTTGTCATAGTTCTGCGGAATCCAGTCTTCAGCTCCGGCCTGCCGATAAACCAGCGGACCGTCGTCCAGCAGGGTTGCAAGAGTGTATCGGGAAGGATGCTGCAGTGCGGTCAGAAAAACAACCGGCTTGATCAGCGATCCGACAGGCCGCCTGGCATCGACAACCCGGTTGAACCCCTCGAAACGCGGCTCCCGCCCGCCCACACAAGCCTGCACCTCGGCACTTTGCGTGTCGGTGAAGATAGCCGCCCCCTGCAGGGTGCCGGATTTAATGCCACGTATCGCTTCCAGATGCGCCAGATGTTTTTGCACCGCTTCTTCCGCCATGCGCTGCACCCGGGGATCAAGCGTGGTAAAAATCAACAACCCCTCTGATCGCAGATCCTCGTCTCGATAATCACGCTGCAACTGGCGATGCACCAGCTTCAGAAATGCCGGGTAGGGAGAGGTGCCACGGGGAGGCCGTTCAACCACTCCCAGGGGCATCGCTCTGGCTTCCGCGGCCTGTTGTTCGGGCAGAAATCCGGCCTCGACCATCTGAGACAAAACCAGGTTGCGTCTGTCCAGAGCCCGCCGGGGGTGGTTGCGCGGGCTGTAGTAGGCCGGACCTTTCAGCAGGCCTACCAGCAGCGCGGCTTCGGCGGGACGAAGACGGGACAGGGGTTTGTCAAAAAAATGGACACTGGCAAGGCCAAACCCGTGAATGGCCCGGTTGCCGTCCTGACCTAAATAAACCTCATTGAGATAGGTTTCGAGAATTTCCTCCTTGCTGTAATGCATCTCCAGCAGCACGGCCATGATCATTTCCGTGAACTTGCGCCGCAGGGTGCGCTCCGCCGTCAGGTAGAAATTTTTCACCAGTTGCTGGGTGATGGTGCTGCCACCCTGAACGCTTTTGCCACTGAGGGTCATGAGCAGCGCGCGGGCCATCCCCCGGGGATCGATGCCATGGTGCCGGTAATAGCGGCGATCCTCGACGGCCAATAGCGCATCCACCACCAGCCGGGGCACGGTCCGCAGTTCAATCAGCACCCGGTCCTCGTTCTTGCCGGGGAAAATGCCGCCGATAAGGGCCGGATCGAGGCGCACCAGCTGCTGGGCCGAACGCCGTTTGCGGTCGGTCAGGGATACGATACGTCCTTCGGAGAAAGCCACGCTGCATAAAATCGGCGGCTGAGGGCCGTCGCCATACACGAACGACCGGGTAACCAGGTCCAACTGTCGACCTTCCCATCGGTAGGTCGCCGGCTCCAGTGGAGATTTCACCTGCCGGTATCCGAGCAGGGCCAACTCGGCGGCCAGATCGGCAGGGGTGAGCTTCAGTCCCGGGTACAATTCGAGCGGCCGCGCATAAACCCGCGCGGGCAAGGCGAAACGCTTGCCTTCAAACCGCTCCCTTACGGCAAAATCGAGATAAATCGCATAAAGACCGAAGGTCAGCAGGCTGACCATCATGCCATACAGAAAAACCCGCTTGCCAACGCTGCGTGCGGACACCTTGCGAACTGCCATGGTCCAGCCATACCTCCTTGTCGGGGATAAAACAGGTTGCCACCCATAGTACCTGTTTTACCGCCATGCAACAAGGCTGGATTAAAACCCTGCAACGCCTGCGTTTCACGATATGGCCCGTCTGTTGCTTGTTCTCGGGGAGTCTGCACAAAACAAACGGCACACAAAGTCTGACCGGGTGACAGGATGCCGCAAAATTGCTATGCTTGGCCCCGGCAATCCACGGACAGGCATTGCGAAGGATCTAACCCCATGGAAAATGTTTTCCTCGCCCTTGTAAAAAATGCCGCCTTGCTGCTGGCCATGGCCTTCATCTACGACGTGACGACCAGCCGCTGCCGCTTCAAACACCGACTGGCGGTACAGGTCTTCGTCGGCATCACCCTCGGCCTGTTGGGCATTGTCCTCATGAGCTCCCCCTGGCAATACGTGCCGGGCATCGTTTTCGACACCCGCTCGGTACTGCTGGGAGTGTCCGGCCTGTTTTTCGGCATGTTACCCACTTCCCTGGCCATGATTATCACCGCCGTTTTTCGTTTTGCCCAGGGCGGCACGGCGACACAAGCCGGAGTCTGCGTCATCTTGACCTCGGGCCTGCTGGGGATGCTCTGGAAGAACCGCACCCGCCACAGCGACACCGAGATATCCTGGTGGCAACTCTATCTGTTCGGCATGGTGCTACATATCGTCATGCTGGCCTGCATGCTGCTGCTGCCATGGGATACCGCCTTGCGCGTCCTGAGCCGCATCAGCCTGCCGGTATTGCTCATCTACCCTGTGGCCACCGCCATGCTCGGCACGCTGATGGTCGCCCGCCAGCGACGCGACCGGCTGTCACTGGCGTTGCAGGCCAGCGAGGAGCGGCTGCGCATGGCCCTCAAGGCCTCGCGCCAGGGCCTTTACGATCTGAACGTACAGACCGGCGCAATCATCGTCAATGCGGATTACGCACGGATGCTGGGCTATGAACCGGAGACGTTCCGCGAAACCAATGCGGCGTGGATGGCGCGCATGCACTCCGATGACCGGCCAGCGGTGCTGGCCGCCTATCGGGACTATGTCGCCGGCAGGATCGATGAATTCCGTGCCGAGTTCCGTCAACGCACCCGCTGCGGAACCTGGAAATGGTTCCGCTCCATGGGCAAACTGCTGGAAACGGACGCCGACGGTCAGCCCCTGCGCATCCTGGGCACCTTCTCCGATATCACCGAGCGCCGTCAGGCGGACCAGAAAACCCTCGATGCGGAACGCGAAAAGGCGCGCCTTCTTGAAGAAGCCCAGCAGGCGCGACTGACCCTGCAGCGCCTGTTCGAAGAGCAGAAAGCCGCAACGGCGGAAATCGAACGCACTTCACGATTGCTGGCCGGTGTGCTCAGCGCCGCCTCCGAAGTATCCATCATTGCCACCGACCCCCAGGGCTTCATCACGGTGTTCAATCGGGGTGCCGAAAAAATGCTGGGATACGCGGCCGAGGAAGTCGTCGGCCGGCAGACCCCGGCCCAGTTCCATCTCCCATCGGAACTGCAGGCCCGCTATGCGGAGTTGAACAGTGGCGACATACCTGCCGTGAAAACCATCGGGGAGTTCATGGCACAAGTGACCCGGACCGACGCCGATCACCGGGAGTGGACCTACGTTCACAAAAACGGCCAGAGACTGTCCGTATCGCTGGTGATTACAGCCATGCGCGCCCCCTGCGGCGAGATCGTCGGGTTTCTCGGCATTGCCCAGGATATCACCGCCAGCAAAATGGCACAGTCCGGATGGCGCTTGGCCCAGTCCTGCATCGATCACGCCGCCATCGGCATTTTCCGCATTGACGAGCAGGGTCGCATTCTTGAAGTTAACAAACAGGGCAGCAAAACGCTCGGTTACACTCCCGAAGAGCTGGAAGAACTGACGATTTTCGACATCGATCCGACGGTTACCCCCGAACGCTGGGTACGGCACCGGGAAATCATGCTTTCCGAGCGTTCCACAACCATTGAGACCCTGCACCGGAGAAAGGACGCCAGCGTGTTCCCGGTGGAAGTCACCATCAACTATTTCGATTACGATGGCCAGACTGTCTGCTATTCATTCGTCCGCGACATCAGCGAACGCAAACGGCACGAAAACGAATTGCGAAAACTCTCCCAGGCGGTGGAGCAAAGCCCGACCGCCGTGGTGCTGACCGATCCGCATGGAAACATCGAATACGTCAACCCCAAGTTCACCCAAACTTCCGGCTACACCTTTGAAGAGGTGCGCGGCAAGAATCCGCGTCTTTTGAAATCAGGGGAAACTTCTCCGGAGGAATACAAAAAGCTCTGGGAGACCATCTCCTCCGGCAGGGAGTGGCACGGCGAGTTTCATAACAGGCGCAAAGACGGCAGCTTTTTCTGGGAGCACATATCCATCTCCGCGGTACGCAGTTCTGCCGGCACCATCAGCCAGTTTCTGGCCATCAAGGAGGACATCACCGAGCGCAAACGCTATCAGGACCAGCTGCAGCACCTTGCCACCCACGATGATTTGACCGGTTTGGCCAACCGGGCATTGCTGCAGGACCGCCTTGAGCAATCGATCCTGTTCGCCAGGCGTTCAAAGCGGCTGGTAGCGGCGTTGCTGCTGGATCTGGACCGTTTCAAGATCATCAACGACAGCCTCGGTCACAGTTTCGGTGACCGGCTGCTGCAGATTGTCGCCGAGCGGCTGCGTCAATCGGTACGGGACGCGGATACGGTTGCCCGGCTGGGAGGTGACGAATTCGTCATTCTGCTTGCCGAAGTGGCCAATGAAGAAGACGTCGGCAAGGTCGCCAAAAAGATCCTCGAACGCCTCGCCGCCCCTTTTCATATCGACGACCGGGAAATTACCGTCACCGCGAGCCTCGGCATCAGCATCTACCCGCGAGACGGCGAAGACGAGGAAACCCTTATCCGTAACGCCGATATCGCCATGTACCGTGCCAAGGAAGAAGGCAACAGCTTCTGTCTTTACGCCCCGGAAATGAACCTGGTGGTTCATGAAGCCATGGAAATGGAGTCGGATCTGCGGCGCGCTCTGGACCGCTGCGAGCTGCTGTTGCACTACCAGCCCAAAATCGATTTGCACGACGGCTCCATCATCGGAGCCGAAGCCCTGCTGCGCTGGCTCCATCCAACCCGCGGCTTGATCCCTCCCGACCTTTTCATCCCTCTGGCCGAAGAGACCGGCCTGATCCTCCCTATTGGCGAATGGGTCCTGCAACAGATCTGCCGACAGATCAGACAATGGCAGACGCGGGGGCTGTCGGTGGTTCCGATTGCCGCCAACCTTTCCGCCCGACAGTTTCGCAACGAAAATCTGGCACAGACCGTGCGACAGATCCTGCAAAAACAAGGGGTCCGTCCGCAACTGCTGGAACTCGAACTGACCGAAAGCATGATCATGCGCGAACCACAGGCGTCGGCGGAAACCATGCAGCAGCTCAGCGATCTGGGCGTCAGCATGGCTCTGGATGATTTCGGAACCGGGTACTCCTCCCTCAACTACCTGCGCCGTTTTCCGGTCAACGGTCTGAAGATCGACCGCAGCTTCATCTGTGACGTGGGTCAGGATCCCAGCGCTTCGGCGGTTGTTACCAGTATCGTGGCCATCGCTCGAAGCCTGGGCCTGCAGTCCATCGCCGAAGGCGTCGAAACGCAGCAGCAACTGGAGTTTCTCCGCAATTGCGGCTGCGACTGCTGCCAGGGGTATCTGTTCTGGGCACCGCTTGACGTCGATGATTTTACGGCGCTGCTTGCCAGCCCGACTTCGGGCACGAGCATCGTAACGACGTCTTCGTAGCACGGCGCCGCGGCTGCCACACAAGTGCAAACTCTGCTTCAAAACGCCACGCCTTTTTGTTACCATTGAGCGGTTTGCCCGCAAAACCCATCCAGGCTGATGCCCGCAGGGGCACCGCCGTCATGCGGAAAGCTGTTGCGCGAGACTGGCTTGCCTTCAGGCAACCGCTTCCGACAAGGAGGCCGCGTTTTGCATTTTATCGGGATTTTCATCGAAACCATCGGCGGGCTGGGGTTGTTTGTCCTGGGAATGAAGACCATGACCGAAGGCCTGCAAATGGCGGCCGGTCCCCGCATCAAGAAAATTCTCTGCGCCATCTCCGCCAACCGGGTCATCGGTTGCGCCACCGGCGCGCTGGTGACCGCCATGGTGCAATCCTCCTCGGCCACCACTGTCATGCTGATCGGTTTTGTCAGTGCCGGTCTGCTGACCCTGCAGCAGGCGGTCGGTGTCATCCTCGGCGCCAATATCGGCACCACCATGACCTCACAGCTGATCGCTTTCAAGCTGTCGAGCCTGTCCCTGCCGGCCGTCGCCCTCGGCGTCTCCATGCGTTTTTTTTCCAAGCAGAAAAAATACCGGTATGCCGGCGAGGTGATTCTCGGCTTCGGCCTGCTGTTTCTGGGCATGGAAACCATGAAGCATGGACTGCAGCCTTTGCGAAGCGATCCAAACTTCCTGTCCTTTTTCACCCGCTTCGATCCCGCCAGCCTGGGCGGACTGCTGCTGTGCGTTCTGACCGGAGCCCTGCTGACCATGGCAGTGCAGAGCTCCTCGGCCACCGTCGGGCTCACCATGACCATGGCGACCCAGGGGCTGTTGAGCTTCCCCGCTGCCATGGCGCTGGTGCTGGGCGAGAATATCGGCACTACCATCACCGCCGAACTCGCCACCCTCGGCACCGCCAACATCGAGGCTCATCGCACGGCACGCGCCCACACCATGTTCAACGTCATCGGCGTAGGCATTATGGTGCTGGTTTTTCCGCAATTTGTCGCTTTTGTCGAAAAAATCACCCGGCTATCCGGGGTTGGCGCACCCGATGCCCTGTTACATGGCGAGCACCTGTACGTGGGCCGCTACCTGGCCAACGGACACACCTTGTTCAACATTACCAACGCTTTGTTTTTCCTACTCTTTTTACCGGTTCTTGTAAAAGCGGCGATCATGCTGTCGCCCAAGGACAAAACGGCACCGCCCCCGGAAGCCATTCCCGAGTTCAACGATTTTTATGACGAATCCCCCATTGCGGCTCTGGCCCAGGTACGAGCCGAAATCCTCCGAATGGCCAAAACCGCCCGCCAGACGCTGGAAAACGTCATCCCCGCCATCAAGCAGCGCAACCCAGAGATGATGAGCGGATGGAAAGAGCAGGAAAAATGGATCGATCAGGCCCGCAAGGAAATCACCCATTACCTCATCAAGATCTATCAACTTGAAATCAACGAGGATTCGGCGCGGGAAATTCACAGTTTCTTCCGTATGGCCAACAACATCGAAAAAATAGGCGATGCAGTGGAACAGCTGGCCCACCTGTCGGAGAAGCTGTTTGAAAACAGGCTGCTGTTATCCGACCATTCCCTGAAGGACCTGGAGCAGATGTCGCATCGGGTGCTGGCCTTCCTCGACCTTGTCATCGTCCAGATCAACGCGCCCGATGCCACCTTCATGCAGGAAGCCTACAAACACGAAACCGGCATCAACCTGCAATTCAATAAAATGCGCGTACAAAAAATCCAGCGCCTCCAGGAACGGGACTGTTCCATCGAACCGGGGCTCTGGTACATCGACATCATGGCCTATCTTGAACGTATCGGCGGCTATTGCTTCAACATTGCCCAGGCGATTACCGGTCAGAAATAGGCAGGAGGAAACCGATATGGAACAGCAGAAAGCCATCGAACAGTTTCTGGAGCGCTTTTTCGGATCCAGCGACGCCGATCTTTACACCCTGATCGAGGAGATCAGCTTTTTTCAGAAACGCCGCCGCAAGGAAGTTTTATTTTTTGAAGGGGAGGACGGACACGCCGTGCATTTCCTGCTGCGCGGCCGGGTTAAACTCTACCGGGCCAACGAAGACGGCAAGGAAGCCGTCATCCGCTTCGTACAACCGGGAGAGTTTTTTGCGGAAATCCTGCTCGACTTGCGCAACCGCTACCCGGTCAACGCCATTGCGCTGGAAGATTGCTCCCTGCTTCTGATCGACGTAGGTAAACTCTTCGCCCGCCTGCAACAGACCCCGCAGCTGGCCATGCACCTGGTCGGCATTCTCTCCCAGCGCCTGATGTTCATGCTCAAGCGTGTTGAACAGCTCGCCATCGCCGACATCCGCCAACGTTTTATGGGCTACCTGCGCGCCCTGGATCAGAAACATCGCACCGGCGTGGTTCAGCTTCCGGCCCCCAAAAGGGAAATCGCGCTGCTGCTCGGCACCACCCCGGAAACCTTTTCGCGACTGCTCAAAAAACTCTCCGAGGAAGAAATGATCCGGGTCAGCGGCAAATCGATCCAGCTGCTGGCGGCCTTCGAAAACGGCACGGATGTGTAACGGTTTATCCGTTGGCCGGCAATCCTACCCGAATATCACCCCGGAGAAATTGGCCAGGATTTTTGCGCTGGCTGGCGTTTCTCTCACGCCAGCCTTTAACTTCTCGATATCCAGCCCCCGTTTTTTCAGAGAAGCAGCCTCCTCGACAAGATAGGCCCGCATGATGCTTGCGTCCAATCAGGGGGGAAAACCGTGTCGTCGGCAGGTAGCTCATCTGCTTGCCTGGCCATAATGGCTAGCCGCCTTCGAGCAGATTGCGGCAGCGAAACCGACCGGACAGGAATTCAGCCGCGGCATCGGCCGGCATGGGCCGGGAAAAATAATAACCCTGCCCCTCCTGGCAGCCGCGATCCTTCAGGAAGGCCAGCTGCTCGCAGGTCTCTACCCCTTCGGCAATGACCTTGATCCGCAGGCTGCGCGCCATGGCGAGGATGGCCTCGGTAATCGCCGCATCGTCAGCATACATCGGGATGTCCTGCACGAAGCTGCGATCGATCTTGAGACGGTCGATGGGAAAGTGCTTGAGATAGCTGAGCATGCTGTACCCGGTACCAAAATCATCGATAGCGAGTTTGATGCCACGCGCCTTGATATCGATCAGGGTCAGGAGCGTCTCCTCGGATTTTTCCATGACCAGGTTTTCGGTCAGTTCCAGTTCCAGCAGACCGGGATCAAATCCGCTCCGCCGCAGTACGCCGTCGAGACGCGCCACAAAATCCCTCTGGCGGGAACTGCCGCGGGGAAATGTTGACCGCCATGCGCAAGCTGGAGAACCCCTGACGGTGCCAGGCCGCGCCCTGCATGCAGGCCGTCTCCAGTACCCAGTCACCGATGGGCAGGATCAGTCCTGTCTCTTCTGCAAGAGGGACAAAACGTAAAGGACTGATCCTGCCGAGTTCCGGTGATTCCCAGCGCAGCAGCGCCTCCATGGCCACGACCCTGCCGGTTTTCAGATCGATCTTGGGTTGATAGTGAAGCGCGAGCTGGCCAAGGTCCAGCGAACGACGCAATCCGGCCTCGACTTCGAGCCTTTCCCGGGCCATGCGATTCATGCCTTTTGAAAAAAACTGGTAATTTTTCGGCCCCCTTTGTTTGGCCTGATGCATGGCGGTCGCAGCGTTTTTCAGCAGCACATCGACCTCGACACCGTCCAGAGGGAACAGCGCGATACCGATACACACCGAACAGTAAACCCTCTGGCCATCCAGAGCAATGGGCTCCGACAAACTGTTGAGAAGCTTCTGGGCAAGTACCGAATATTCATCCTGGGACCTGGCGTGGGAAACCACGACAGCGAATTCATCGCTGCCCAACCGCGCCAGAACGTCTTGGCGGGCCAGGCAATCCTGCAGACGCTGGCTGACCGTTTTGAGCATGGCATCCCCCGACTCGTAACCGAAGGAATTGTTAACCCCCTTGAAACGGTCGATATCTATGGTCAGCACCCCCAGGGAGGTCCGCTCGCGGCGAGCCTGAATCAGGCATCCATGACGGTGCTCACAGAACAGCTGCCTGTTGGGCAATCCGGTCAAACTGTCGAAGTAGGCCAACTGATGGGCTTTTTGACGGGCTTGATGATGGGGGGTGATATCGGTGACCAGCAGGACGAGGCAACTCAAGGTCCCGTCTTCATGAGAAATACAGGAGGTCGCGACATGTGCCCAGAGGACTTCGCCATTGCGGCAGATATAACGCTTTTCATAATCCCGGGAAATTTGGCCACCACTCCGCATTTCCCTGATCAGATCGCGGGTAAAGGCAACATCGGCGGCATGGGTGATTTCAAGGACGGATTTCTCCAGCAATATATCTTCACTGTAACCGAGCATCCGGCACAAGGCCGGGTTCACCTGTAAAAAACGGCCCTCGGGAGATACGGTGGCCATGCCGGCAAGGGCATTCTGAAAAATGGAACGAAACAACCCATCGTTGTTACGCCCGTCCCGTTCCGCGCTGCAGCGTCGCCCCGCGGCATGCTGCAGTTGCTTTTCGATGACGGCGGGCAAAGAAGCCAGGTTGTCTTTGCTGACATAGCCATGAGCAGCGCCGCCCATGACTTCGTCGGCGGTTTCGTCCTCGGTACCCCCGCGAAGGATGATAAAAGGCAAATCCTGCCCGCTGGATTGCAGAATCTCGAAGGCCGCCCGCAGGCGGAGACGCTGCTGGGACCAGTCGCAGATAACCACATCCCAACTGCCCCGGGCAAGGGCGGCCTGCAAGGCTTCGGCCGTGTCGACTCTTTCCCAGGCGAGGGCGTAGCCGTGGCGGCTCAGTTCCCGCACCAGCGACAGAGCTTCATCCTCGGAATCTTCCAGCAGCAGTAAATGAAGGGGGAGGACATGCTTAACCTTGTACCACAGCTGATGTGGTCTGCAAGGTTTGTCCATGCCATTAAAACCTGCTCAGCGACAGTTATACGGAGCGTGTCCGCGGTTATTCGTGGCGACTGCCGGCCTTGACCGGATCGGTACAGATATCAGAGCCGCGCGGCGCAGCGGGATTGCAGAGGACAGGATTCGCACAGCGGCCGCTTGCGGCAGAAGGTCTTGCATTGTTCGACAACCAGGGCATGAAACTCGTTGAACAACGCGGCCTGATGCGGGAGGTGGTCCATGAAAAGAGCGCGGATCTCTTCATGATTTTCAATGCCCCGCAATAGCCCGTAACGCTGCAGCAGGCGCCGGGTATAGGCATCCACAACAAAGCTCGGGCGCTGCGCCGCGTACAGCAGAATGGAATCCGCGGTTTCCGGCCCGATGCCCTTGAAAGCAAGCAGCTCCTGCCGCACCCGCGGCAGCGGGCCGGACAGCATGGCATCCAGATCACCCTGATAACGCTCCTGCAGCACCTGGGCGAAAAGCTGCAGGCGCTGTGCTTTCTGACGGAAAAATCCCGCCGGCCGAATCAGGGCTTCCAGCGTTTCCTTCGGCAGCGCGCAAAGCGCCGCGGGAGTCAGAGGGATGTGCTGTTTGAGGGCCGCAATCGCCTGTTCCACGTTGCGCCAGGCCGTGTTCTGGGTCAAAAACGCCCCGATTACGACCTCAAACGGGCTGTCGGCCGGCCACCAATGCAACGGCCCGAAATGCCGTACCAACCGATGGTACATAAACATCAATGAATTTTTCATGGGCAACCTTATGGACCCCGGACGGGAAGGAGACTGGATCCGTCACAGCAATTGATGCAAACGGGCGCGCGCCAGCACCGCCACCGCGACCCGGGACGCACCGCCGGCAAGCAGCGTCGCGGCACATTCCCTGGCAGTGGCCCCGGTGGTAAGAACATCGTCCACCAGCAAAATCCGTTCGCCTTCGAGTGGGCGGGTCAGCGCAAACGCGCCCCTGAGATTGCGCCGCCGCAGCTTCGCCGACAGCCCCTGCTGCGGCAGGGTTGGCCGGACCCGGCGCAACAACCGACCCGGCGCGGGAATTTTCCAGAGCCGTCCCAGTTCACGCGCCAGCAGCAACGAATGATTGTAGGTACGGGCCTGCAGACGCCGCCGGTGCAGAGGAACCGCAACCAGCACATCGGGCCGGAAACCGCGGGGAACATCTTCGAGGCTGGCCGCCAGCAACCTGGCGAGAGGGCGGTCCAGATGCACGGCATTCTGAAATTTGAAGCGGTGCACCGCTGCGCGTAGCGTCTGTTCGTAAAGGCCCAGACAACGTGTCCAGACAAAGGGGGGATCCTGACGTAGACAGCTTTCACACAAATGATTGCTGCCCGACGGCGCGGGATAAGGCAGGGCACAGCGCGGACAGTGGGACCGGTCAAGAGGCCGGAAGCCTTCAAGGCAGTCCGGGCAGAACCCCTGGCTTGCGCCGCCGGCAAGCAGGACGCCGCACAACGGACAGCAGGCCGGCAGCAGCAGATCGAACAGTCCTTTCAATCCGGTGCACAAATCCGCCAGCATTTGTCCTCGCCTGTGGTTGATTGCAGACTATTTTTCCAGCAGGCTGCGACCCGTCATGGCGGCCGGTTTATCCAGCCCCAGCATTGCCAGCAGCGTAGGAGCCAGATCGGCCAGAATGCCGTCGCGCAACGTCGCATCGCGCCACTGCGGATCGATCAGAATGACCGGCACCGGGTTGGTGGTGTGGGCGGTATGGGGTGCGCCCTTGTCGTCCAGCATCTGTTCGCAGTTGCCATGGTCGGATGTAATGACCAGGCTTCCGCCGGCGGCGAGCACCGCATCCGCCACCCGACCGACACACCGATCGACGGTCTCCATGGCGGTGATGGCAGCGCTTTCCACGCCGGTATGCCCGACCATGTCGGGATTGGCAAAATTGAGAACGATAAAATCGTATCGCCCGGCGGCCACTTTTTCGAGCATGGCGTCGGTCACCGCCACAGCGCTCATCTGCGGTTTGAGATCGTAGGTTGGAACATCCTTGGGAGAGGGGATCAGGACCCTTTCCTCGCCGTCAAAAGGTTCTTCGCGTCCGCCGTTGAAAAAAAACGTGACATGCGCGTATTTTTCGGTTTCAGCGATCCTCAATTGACGCAGTCCGGCCCTGGAGACCACTTCTCCGAGCAGGTCCGGACAGGTCTGCGGCGGAAAGGCCACCGGCAGATTGAAGGTTGCGTCGTACTCGGTAAGGCAGACGTAATCGCAAAGCCGCGGTGTTCTGCCCCGGTCAAAACCATGAAAGCCGGTCTCCGTGAAAGCCCGGGTGATTTGCCGGGCCCGGTCCGCGCGGAAATTGAAGAAGATCATGCCGTCGCCGTCGGCCACCGTGCAGGGGTTATCCCTTGTTATAACGCACGGTTCGACAAACTCGTCGGTCTGGCCGCCGGCATAGGCAGCGTTGATTGCCGCCGCGCTATCGCAATAGCTGGAGCCAAGGCCTTCGGTCATGGCCCGGTAGGCCCGCGCCACCCGCTCCCAGCGATTGTCCCGATCCATGGCCCAGTAGCGGCCTATCACGGTAGCGATCTGTCCGGCGCCAATTTCCGCAAGTTTTTCCTCGAGCTGGGCAAGGTATGCTGCCCCGCTCTTCGGTGGCGTGTCGCGCCCGTCCATAAAGGCATGAATGCAGATCTGCCTGATCCCCACCCGATGCGCCATATCGACCAGGGCATAGAGATGAGTGTTATGCGAATGTACCCCGCCATCCGACAACAGTCCCATAAGGTGCAGCTTGCCACCGGACTGAAACACCGCCTGCATGACCCGCAGCAATTCAGAATTCTGGTAAAATTCCCCGGTTTCGATACTGAGACTGATGCGGGTCAGATCCTGGTAGACGATGCGGCCGGCACCGATATTCAGATGCCCGACCTCCGAATTGCCCATCTGCCCGTCAGGCAGTCCGACATCCAGACCGGAAGCGCCAAGCTTTGCCCGGGGCCAATCACGCAGCAGGGCATCGAGGCGCGGCGTATCGGCCTGGCACACGGCGTTGTGCGCACAAACGGGATTGATGCCCCAGCCATCAAGGATGACAAGGGTTACCGGACGGCGGATCGGCGCGGTCATACGGTTTGCTCCCCATGATGAATGGCGCGCAATTCGCCGGCGGGGGGATTTTTGATCAGCTCACGGCCCGCCAGATGGCAGCTGCCCCAGGCGCCACATCCTTCGCAACGACCATTCCACTCCACCGAAGCGGTTTTGCAAACGCTGCAGGCATAGCCAAAATTCAGAGCGCCCTCGAAACCGACAACTTTCCGGTATTCGCGGATCGATTCTTCCAGACGACGCCGACGCATATGCGCTTCCGCCAGCAGCAGGTGCATTTGCGGAAAATCCGCCCCGTTTTTTTCGATCTCGGCCAACTGCTCGAGTGCCTCCTCGACCATCTCCAGCCGCAGGCAGAACTTGCCGTAAAACAGCCGCAGCAGAAGGTCGTCGGCACGATTGAGCGCGGTAGTGCGATAAAAGTCAAGCAGCCCGGCGGGATCCTCGTTGGCCATGGCCAGATCCTCCAGCCGCGCCAGAAAAACAGCTTCTGCGAAACGCCGGTATCCCTCCTGCCAGACCGAAGCAGCTTCCGCCGGGCGGGCGGAGACTTCGTAAGCATCGCCAAGCAGCACCCGCGCAGGCACAAAGTCCGGCTGATCCTTGACCAACGCCTTGAGATCCGACACCGCCGAATCGGCCCGGCCGGCTTCCAGGCTCACCCGTGCCGTTTCAAGCCGCAGTCCAGCCTGAATGCGCAAATCCTCGTCCTGGGGCGTACCGCCAAGCTTGCGTTGCAGTCGTTTCTGAAGATCGAGGGCTTCGTTCCAGAGTTCCGCCCGCATATGCAGATCCCGCAGCCGACGCAACGCTTCGAGGTTGTCCGGCTCTACCGCCAGAATCGAGCGGTAAACCGCTATCGCCTCGTCGCCCTGTCCGGCGGCCAGATAGGTTTCGGCCAGGACAAAAAGAACCTGCAGGCTGTCCGAGGACTGCCGGCGGGCCCGAAGCAGATATTCCAGCGCTTCGGAAAGATTCCCCTCCTCCCGGCATACCCGTGCCAGAGCCAGCAGCACATCGACCTGTCCCCCATCCTGGGCATGGGCTTTGAGCAGCCGCCGTCGAGCCTTTTTAAGATCCCCCGAGACCAGCCGCCCCATGCCCTGATGATAGAGGTCCATGACGCTGCGGCTGCGCTTCTCCAGCCGCCGGCGGCGCCAGTCGCGCAGCAAATGCCCGGTAGCGCCGTAAATGTAGAGCAGGTAGCCAATCAGCAGCCCCGAAAGGACCGAAGCCGCAACAACCACCGCGAGCGAGGCCGTAACTTCGTTGCCGAACCAGTAAAACACCGCGATGGTCTGAGGGTTGAGAATATAGAACAGCAGAAAGAAGATGATCAGCAATAGGAAAATGAACGCCATCAGAATCATGATTTTCTCCTGCTTCGGTATGGCCGCAAGGCTTGCCGATGGCCAGACGGAACGTCAACGGTTATGATACGGTTCGTTTCGGACAATGGTGAAGCCACGATATAGCTGCTCCATGAGCAACAGCCGGGCCATCTGATGAGTCAGGGTCATGGCTGACAGGGACAGCACCAGATCGGCACGCTGCCTGACCGCGTCGCAAAGACCATAAGCGCCGCCGATGACCAGCATCAGCTCGGGGGTGCCCTGCAGCATGTGGCGTTCGAGCATTCCGGCCAGGTCCTCGGACGACAGGGAGCTTCCGCGCTCGTCCAGCGCGATGACAAACGCCCCCTCCGGAATTTTTTCCAGAATGCGCCGCCCTTCCTGACGACGAATAAAAGTCGGATCGTTTTTCCCGCCCTTCTCCTCTTTCAGCTCCAGGACCCGCAAGGGCGCATAACGCTTCAGCCTCGCTTCATAGTCCGCGACCCCCTCCCGCAAAAACCCGATCGAAAGGCGGCCGACACAGACCAGGCTGAGCTTCATGCCTCCTCGATTTCCTCGACAGGCACTTCGGGCGCATCGGGCCACAGGCCCTCGAGATCATAATACTGGCGAACCGGTTGCTGGAAAACGTGCACCATGACATCACCGTAATCGAGCAGCACCCAGCGGCCCTCCTGCTTGCCTTCGACGGCCAGCGGCAACACATTGTGCTCCTTTTTCATGCCCAGTTCGACAGCCTCGGCAATCGCCTGTACCTGACGGTCCGAACCGCCGGAAACAATCAGCAGAAAATCAGTCAGCGACGACTGGCCGCCGACATCCAGCAGGCGCACATTAAAAGCTTTCTTGTCCAGAGCGTATGCGGCGCACAGCAGCGCCTGATGTTTGGCTTGCAAAATATCAGAACCTTTCGTCGTTATGATAGAGGCCGTGTCGGTAAATATAATGTTCGACCGCGGTCGGCAGCAGATAACGGATGGAGCGCCCTTCCGACACCAGTCGCCGTATCTGCGTCGAAGAAATATCGAGATAGGTTTCCTCGAAGAAAACCACTATATTGCCGCTGCGATGCCGCAGCATGTGAGCGCTTTCATGGTAACAGAACTGATCCCGGATGACAACGGGCAGCAATGCCAGCGGATCCTTGCAGGGGATCCCCGGACGCGCCGCAACCACCAGATTGGCAAGCTCGAAAAGGCGCGGGAAGTCCTTCCAGATGCCAAGAGATCGATAGGAATCCATGCCGATGATAAAATAAAACGTATCCTGCGGATATTCTTCGTGCAACAGTTCCAGGGTGTGAACCGAATAACTTTTCCCCGCGCGCCGGTTTTCCAGATCGGTGGCCACAAAATCCGGATTGTCGGCAATGGCCGCGGCCACCATGGCATATCGGTCGGCAAACGGAATCGCCCCGGCCAATTCCTTGTGCGGCGGTGTCGCTGCCGGGACAAACAGAATCCGGTCGAGCCCGCAGCGCTCCCGCACCTCCTCGGCGATGCGCAGATGCGCCGTATGGACAGGGTTGAAAGTGCCGCCGAGGATACCGAGCTTCATCGATTCGTCCGTCTTTCGTTGCGCTTCGCTTCAGTGCTGAGTGCTGAGTGCTGAGTGCTGAGTGCTGAGTGCTGAGTGCTGAGCAAAGTGTAACAGGCTTTCGATTTGACTCGGCACTCGACGCTGGGTACTCAGCGTTACTCCCTGACCTGCCCGTCGCCGAACACGATAAACTTCCGGGTGGTCAGATCTTCCAGTCCCATCGGTCCGAAGGAGTGCAGCTTGGTGGTGGAAATCCCGATCTCGGCGCCAAGGCCGAACTGGTTGCCATCGGAAAACCGCGATGAAGCATTGATCATCACCACGCTCGAATTGATTTCCCGCAAAAAGCGCTGTGAATTCGGATAATCGCGAGTAACAATGACCTCGGTATGCAGGGAGCTGTATTCCTGGATATGCGAAATGGCCGCATCCAGGCTGTCGACCACCCGCACCGCGAGAATCAGGTCGAGATATTCCGCACCCCAGTCCTCCTCCTGCGCCGGGGTTGCCGCGGGCGCCAGCCGGCAGGTTTCGGCACAGCCCCGCAGCTCGACACCCAGAGCACCGAGAACCCGGGCGATGCGCGGCACGAAAGCTTCGGCACAATCCCGGTGAATGAGCAGGGTTTCCATGGCGTTGCATACGCCGGGTCGCTGCACCTTGGCATTGATGCAGATTTTTTCCGCCATGTCCAGATCGGCATCGGCATCAACGAAGGTATGACAGACCCCTTTATAATGTTTGATGACCGGGATCCGGGAATTTTCACTGACAAAGCGGATCAACCCTTCACCGCCACGGGGTATGATCAGGTCGATGAACTGTTCCTGCTTGAGCAGTTCGGTCACCGCCGCGCGGTCGGTGGTAGAGACCAGTTGCAATGCGCCGGCGGGCAGTCCCATGGCGGCGAGCTCCTTTTTGAGGATCGCGGCAATGGCCCGGTTGGAGTGAATCGCCTCTGACCCTCCGCGCAACACCACCGCGTTGCCGCTTTTCAGGCACAAACCAGCGGCATCGGCAGTTACGTTGGGGCGTGATTCGTAGATGATGCCGATGACCCCGAGGGGGATGCGCATGCGTCCGACCTGGATACCGTTGGGGCGCCGCCACATGCCCGTCACCTCTCCGACCGGATCGGGCAGTTCGGCCACTTCGTGCAGACCGTCAGCCATGCCGCGAATGCGTCCTTCGTCCAGCCGCAAGCGATCGATCATGGCCTCGGACAGGCCTTTCTCGCGTCCGGTGGCAAGATCCCTGGCATTTTCCTCGATCAAGGCGGCACCGGACGCCACCAGGGCGTCGGCCATCTGCTGCAACAGATGATTTTTAACCGTGGTCGGAACCTGGGCCATGATCCGCGATGCGTCCCGGGCGTCTTTTGCCAGTTGTTGGATCTGATCCTGTAGCGTCATCGGTATCTCCTGTAAAAGGCATGCGGCTGGCGCGATGGGCGGGACATCATTTCTTGACCACCAGGTTGTCGCGATGCACCGCTTCGTCACCGTACTTGTAGCCGAGAATTGTTTCGATTTCCGAAGAATTATGCCCCAGGATGCGCTCAAGCTCCTGCCGTGAGTAGCTGGCGATTCCCTTGGCGAACTCCTTGCCTTCGGCATCGCAGATGCGCACCGCGTCACCGCGCTCGAAGGTTCCTTCAATGGCGAACACTCCCGAAGGCAAAAGGCTCTTGCCTTTATCGGTGAGGGCCCGCCGCGCGCCCTCGTCGACCAGCAGCTTGCCGCGACTGGCCTTGCTGAAAGAGATCCAGTGCTTGCGGGCGGACATGTGCTGGCGTACCGGCAGAAAAAAGGTGCCCAGCTCCTCGCCGGCCATCAATCCGGGCAACACGCCGGGCCGCCGCCCGTCAACGATGACGGTGCCGACGCCATAAAGGGTGGCACGCTTGGCGGCTTCGACTTTGGTGGACATACCGCCGGTACCAACCACGGATCCGGCCCCGCCGGCCATATTTTCAATCTCTTCGGTAATGCGCTCGACCACGGAAAAATGCCGTGCGGCCGGGTTGATTTTGGGATTGCTGTCGTAAAGACCGTCCACATCCGACAGGATCACCAGCAGGTCGGCCTCCGCCAGAGAGGTGATCAGGGCGGAGAGGTTGTCGTTATCACCGAAACGGATCTCCTCGACAACGACCGTATCATTTTCATTGATGATCGGTACCACGCCGTATTCGAGAAGCGTCATCAAGGTGTTGCGGGCATTGAGAAATCGCCGCCGATTGGCAAGATCGTCCCGGGTAAGCAGAATCTGCGCCACGCAGCGGCCGCAGGGCCGGAAGGCGTCCTTCCAGGCCCGCATCAGGCGGCTCTGGCCTATGGCGGCGGCGGCCTGTTTCAGGGGGATGGTCTGCGGACGCCCGACAATACCGAGTTCTCCCTTGCCGGTGGCGACGGCCCCGGACGAGACCAGAACAACTTCGTAGCCGCGGGAAAGCAACCCGCAGATATCTTGGGACAAAGCCCCGATCACATCGTAATCGAGACCGTCCTGGCCGAAGATCACGCCGCTGCCGACTTTAACAACGATCCTTTTAACCTGGGCCAGAAGATCCTTGCGCATGGCTGTCCACTTTCCAGAAAAAGCCCTTCACTCCGAAAGATATGCCGCCGGAAACCGGATCTGTCGGCCGCGGAATCACGTCCGTGGAACAACATTAAATGACGGCACAAAAAAGTGGAATTCTAACTATCCCTGAAGCCCCTTGTCAAGACAGGTCAGGTTGCCAGGGCTCGCGGCCTTCGCCATTGTCGATGCAGGGTTCCGACGCGGAGCGCAAGGTTTCCAGTTCGCGAGCCACCGCGGCCACCAGCTCCTTGAGGCCTTCCCCGGTAACCGCAGAAATGGCCAGCGTTGGTATGTTCCTGGCGGCGAAGGCGGCGCGCACCCCGTCCAGACGTTCCCGCACTTCGGAAATGTCGATCTTGGTCAACACAACCAGTTGCGGTTTGCGCAGCAACTCCGGGTTGTGCCGCGCCAGCTCGCTATTGATCAGGGCGAAACGCTCCAGGGGGTCGCCTTCCTGCAGATCGGAGAGATCGACCAGATGCAAAAACAGGTCGGTGCGCTCCACATGCCGCAAAAACCGCGTGCCAAGGCCGTGTCCCTCGCTGGCTCCCTCGATCAGCCCGGGAATATCGGCCATGACGAAGGTCTTAAACCCGCCACAACGCACCACGCCCAGATTCGGCACCAGGGTGGTGAAGGGATAGTCGGCGATTTTTGGACGGGCCGCCGAGACTGCCGAGACAAGCGTCGATTTGCCGGCATTGGGCAACCCCAGAAGTCCCACGTCCGCCAGCAGTTTCAGTTCCAGACGCAACCACAACTCTTCCCCTTCCATGCCCGGTTGCACATGCCGTGGCGCCCGGTTGGTCGAGGTAGCGAACCGTGCGTTGCCACGCCCGCCCATGCCGCCGCGAACCACAATCAGCTCCTGATCGTTTTGTTTGAGGTCGGCCAGCAGCTCGCCCGTTTCGTCATTGTAAACCAGAACCCCGGGCGGCACGCGGATCTCCAGATCCTCACCGTTTTTGCCGTGGCAGTTTTTTCCCATGCCGTGGCCGCCGCGACCGGCCTTGTAATGCACCTGGTAACGAAGATCCAGCAGAGTGCCGAGACCTTCGTCAACCCGCACCACGACATTGCCCCCGCGACCGCCGTCGCCACCGTCCGGCCCGCCCTTCGGAATAAATTTCTCACGCCGGAAGGACAAGCAGCCGCGACCGCCGTCACCAGCCTTGACATGAATTTTTACTTCATCGATGAATTTCATAATGTTCCGGGATTTCCGTTCCGTGCCGGGGGTGAACACCCTTTACGCCGCGGCGGAGCGCCGCTGGCCGTTTGTGAAAAGCTTACCGCACAACCGTGCCCATGCCCAGCATAGGGGGCGAAGCCGAGCGGCAAAAACAAAAGCCCGAAGCTCTCCTGCAGGGGAACCCGGGCCTTGTGCTTTGTCGCATCGGCTTGAAACAACCAGCCGGTCCGCGCATGTTACTGTGCGTAGACGCTGACCTTTTTCTTGTCCTTGCCTTTGCGTTCGAACGACACGACGCCGTCGATCAGGGCGAACAGGGTATAGTCCTTGCCGCAACCGACATTGGCGCCAGGATGGATGGTCGTGCCGCGCTGCCGTACCAGAATCGAGCCCGCAGTCACCTGCTGACCGCCGAAGCGCTTGACTCCAAGGCGCTTACCGGCACTATCACGACCGTTTTTTGAACTACCACCGGCTTTCTTGTGAGCCATGGATAAACCTCCTCCTTAAGCCTCGATACCTGTAATCTGCAGGCGGGTAATGGGCTGACGGTGTCCGTAGGTCTTGCGATAGCCTTTGCGCCGCTTGCTGTGAAATACCAGCACCTTCTTGTCTTTGCCCTGCTGTACAATGCGGGCTGTGACTTTCGCTCCAGGCAATAGAGGTGTTCCGATCTTTACCTCTTCTCCGCCGACCATGAGGACCTCGTTCAGCTCGATGGTGTCACCCACCACGCCTTCGATTTTTTCGACCTTCAGCAGGTCGCCTTCGGAAACTTTATACTGTTTTCCCCCGGTCTTGATCACCGCATACATCCCGTTTCACCTCGCTTTTTTGGGTATTTCGGTATAAACCGAAAGCGCAATATAGCCCTGACATTTCCGGACTGTCAAGGAAAAACCTCGATGCCGGTTCAGTTGCAGAGAATCTCGAACTGCTCCTGATGAAAATCGAAGCGGGCGGTAATGGCAATCTGCTTGCCGTAAGCCTGCTCCAGATCATCGATTTCCCAGCGCTCCTCGTCACAGATCAGCGAAGCTATGCTTGGGTGCACCAGCAGGGTAACCTGGGATCCGGACAGATTGCGGATCTCGCGGCGCAATTCCCGGAAAATCTCGTAAACCATGGTCGTCCGGCTTTTGACATAGCCTTTGCCCTCACAATACGGGCAGGGTACGCACAGAGTGCGGGTCAGGTTCTCGCGCACCCGCTTGCGGGTCATCTCCACCAGCCCCAGTTCCGAGATCTTGAGAATATTGGTTTTGGCGCGGTCCCCTTTCAGGGCTTCCTCAAGGGCAACGAAAACCTTCTCCCGATGGGCCTCTTTTTCCATGTCGATAAAATCGATAATGATAAGCCCGCCGATATTACGCAGCCGCAACTGATAGGCAACCTCCCGGACCGCCTCGAGGTTGGTCTTGAGGATGGTGTCCTCCAGATTGTGCTTGCCGACAAAGCGACCGGTATTGACGTCAATGGCGGTCAGGGCCTCGGTCTGCTCGATAATGATATAGCCGCCGCTCTTGAGCCAGACCTTGCGCCCCAGAGCCCGGTCGATTTCTACTTCCAGGCCAAAAGCGTCAAACACCGGCTCCTCGCCTTCATACAACTCGATGACATAAGTGAGCTTCGGCATGAAGGTTTCAATAAAACGGACGATTTTTTCGTATTCCCGCGGCGAGTCGACAACGATGCGCCGCACATCCTCGGTCAGAATATCCCGCAGGACCTTGCTGGTCACATCGAGATCGGAATAAATCAGGCACGGCGCTCCCTTGCGTTCCCTCAGCGCACAGATACCATTCCACAATCCTGCAAGAAACTCCATGTCGGCGCTCAGATCCTCGGCGTTCTTGCCCTCCGCGGCGGTGCGCACGATAAAGCCGGACCCTGGCGATCGAATCTCTTCAATCAGGCTGCGCAGGCGTTCTTTTTCTTCCTCGTTTTCAATGCGGCGGGAAATGCCGACATGGTCGACGGTAGGCATGTAGACCAAATGCCTGCCGGGCAGAGAGATATGGGCGGTAATGCGGGCCCCCTTGGTGCCGATTGGCTCCTTGGAAACCTGCACCAGCACCTCCTGCCCCTCTTTGAGAAGCTCCTCGATCGGCGGCAGAGCGGTCGTCTCCCGCCCATCCTCCTCGGGCAGACCGGCCTCGTTTTCCCCCTCGTCAATATAGCGCTCCAGGGCCTGCATCTGCCCCAGAACGTCGGCCACGTAAAGAAATGCCGCTTTTTCCAGGCCGATATCGACAAAAGCGGCCTGCATGCCCGGCAGCACCCGCAGCACCTTGCCTTTGTAAATATTGCCGACGATACCCCGCTCACGGGTTCTCTCGATATACAATTCGGCGATGTGCCCGTTTTCAAGCAGAGCGACGCGGGTTTCATGGGATGTAGTATTAATGACCAGGTCTTTGGTCATGGCTCCTCCTGGCACGAGTTCTCTCTGTTGGGCCGGCCCGGGACCAACAGCGGCAGTCCGGCGTTGCTTGAACGCATTCATTCCACGGGCCTGGCAGCTGTCAGGATCGAAGGACACGGCAACGGCCGCTGGCGCCAACAATCACGGTTGCGACGGAATCTGTTTGCTTTCCGCGAAAACCGTTCAAATGTATCCGGAATCGGCTTCCCCGTCCAGCACCACCGCCACCTTGCGAACCGGCAGGCGGGCCGCTTGCGCGGCCGGAATGTCGAGAAGCCAGGCGAGCAGCGGCATCGGACTGCCTTTTGTCAGTCGCAACCACAAGCTGCCGTCTTCGATGCGCAGATCTTCGACAGCCGCCCGCAGATCGAGGATCTGCTCGCGCCCCTTTTTCAGTCGCGCGACCTCCAGCACTTCCCGCTCCAGGAAAGCGGCGACACGCTCCGGCAGAGCATCAGACGCGCCCGCCGGCAAAAGCACCCGATAAACGGAACTGCGAATGGCAACGGCGGGAGCTGCGGCTTTCCAGGCAACGGTCTGTGCGGCCAGCACCTCCACCCCGCGAGGGAGTTGCGCATTGATGGCCGCAAGAACCTCTTCGGGTTCCCGGTGCCGGCAGAGTTTCAAATCGACAATCTCCGCATCGCTTTCCACTCCGGTAGGCAGCGCATCGGGAAAAGAAATCTGCGGGGAGGGATGGAACCCCCCGGAAAAACGCACTGGCAAACCGGCGCGCCGCACCGCGCGGTGAATCAGGGACATGAAATCGAGATGCCCGACAAACCGCACCCGCCCCTGCTTCCGCACCCGCAACCGGACCCTGCAGAGTTCTTCCGGACTGTCCGGTGCGGAGTTCTCCGGCACGCCTCGCTCGACAGGCTCCGGCACCAGGTCGGCTGCGGCAACCCGCGGCCTGATGCTGGCAAAATCGCAGACACCGCAACCGGAACACTGTCCCGAACGGCAATCGGGCGTGTAGCCCAGGCGCAATGCCCGATGCCTTTCCGCCAGCAGAAAACCTTCGGAAAACCCGCAGTCGATATGCGACCAGGGCAGAATCTCGTCCTCATCGCGTGCGCGCAGATACCATTGCGGATCGATCCCGCAATCGTCAAAAGCCTGCCGCCAGAGGTCAAAACGAAAATGCTCCCGCCAGCCGTCAAACCGGCAGCCCAGCGCCACCGCCCGCTCCAGAACCCGGCCAAGGCGCCGGTCGCCGCGGGCAAACACCCCCTCCATGAAGGACATCTGCGCTTCGTGCCACTTGAGCCGCAGTTTTTTGCTGCGCAGCGCATCGCGCAGCCAGGCCTGTTTGTCGAGCGTTTCCTGCAACCCCAATTGCGCTTCCCACTGAAAAGGCGTGTGCGGCTTGGGCACGAAGGTCGAAACCGATACATTGACATCCGCACCACCCTGGGTCCCCTTGCCGGCGCGCTTGACCCGCGCCGCAAGAGTGACCATGGCGGCAAGATCTTCTTCCGTTTCCGTCGGCAGCCCCATCATGAAATAAAGCTTGATGATTCGCCAGCCGAGACCGAAAGCCTGCTGCGCCGTCTGCAGCAGGTCCTCTTCGGTGATCCCCTTGTTGATCACCTGGCGCAGACGTTCGCTGCCGGCCTCCGGAGCCAGGGTAAAACCGGTCTTGCGCACCTTGCGGATTTCTTCCATCAACTCGCCGGTGAGCGAACCGACGCGCAGGCTCGGCAGCGACATGGCCACCCGCTGCTGGTGATAGCGATCCATCAGCCCCTTGAGCAGGGGGCCGATCTGACTGTAATCCCCCGCCGACAGCGACAACAGGGAAACCTCCTCATACCCGGAGCAGGCCAGAGCGTCGGCAACATGATCGACAATCCGCCGGGGATCGCGCTCGCGCACCGGCCGGGTGATGAAGCCGGCCTGGCAGAAGCGGCAGCCGCGGGTGCAACCTCGCGCAATCTCAACTGTAACCCGATCGTGCACGGCATTCATGAACGGAACCAGCGGTCGCGCTTGCACACCGTCGACGTTGAGATCAGGCAGGATCCTGCGCCGCACCCGGGCGGGAGCGCCCCCGAGGGAACGGACAGAGGCCACGCGCCCGACATCGTCATACTGGACATCATACAGAGAAGGGACATAAACGCCTTCAATGGCGGCAAGCCGCAACAGCAAAGCCGTCCGGTCCTCACCTGCCCGGCGCGAAGCCCGCACCGCTTCACACAGCTCCACAATGGCTTCTTCGCCGTCGCCGATCACCGCACAGTCGACAAAATCCGCCAGAGGCTCGCAATTGAACGCCCCCGGCCCGCCGACCACCACCAGCGGGAAAGAGGCATCCCGCTGCTCCCGCCGCAACGGAATTCCGGCCAGGTCAAGCATGTTCAGAACATTGCTGTACGACAATTCATACTGCAGGGTAAAACCGATGATATGAAAATCCGCCAGCCCGCGCTGTGACTCCAGGGAAGCCAACGGCCTACCGGCGGAGCGCATCAGCGCTTCGAGATCGGGCCAGGGGGCATACACCCGCTCGGCCAGAACCCAGTCGAGATCATTGACCACCCGATAGAGAAGAGGCAGGCCTATGTGACTCATCCCGACTTCGTAAACATCGGGAAAAGCAAGGGCGACGCTGACGTCGACCTTCTGCCAGTCCTTGCGCACGCTGCCGAGTTCATCGCCCAGATAGCGGGCGGGGCGGCTCACCTCGTGCAGTAAATCTTCCAGACTCATATGCAAATAACCCCGTTCGGGATGAATGTTTTTTCTTGAAAGGCCAAAAGAAGGGTTGTTATAACACGAACCTGCGCCGGGAAACAACAAAAGGGGGAGGCACCCGCGATCGGAGCAGGGTAATTGTGCCCACAAAGGCGAAATGCTAACATGTCGCTTCGCATCCCGTCCCAAAAACAGCTTGCAACAGCCAAAGGATTCCCATGACGGCAACGATAAACGCCGAAGTCGATCTCCACGTTCACAGCCTGGCTTCCGGACACGCCTACAGCACCATCGGCGAAATCGCCACCGCAGCCGCGGCACGCGGCCTGCGCGGCGTCGCCATGACCGATCACGGACCGGCCATGCCGGCAGCCCCCCATCCTTATCATTTCGAATGCCTGTACATGATTCCCGACTATCTGTCAGGGGTACGCATCATCAAAGGCGTGGAAGCCAACATCGTCGGCCCCGACCGGGTGGATCTCTGCGACCGCCTGCTGGACAAAATGGATGTGGTGCTGGCCGGGTTCCACCACGACTGCGGTTTCGGACCCAGCGATTGCAAAGCCAACACGCGGGCAGTTCTGGCCCTGATGGAAAACCCTCGCATCCACATCATCTGCCACCCGGGCAATCCGGGTTTTCCACTCGATTACGAAACCGTGGCGCGTCAGGCCGCGGCTACCGGCACGGCTCTGGAAATCAACAACTCGTCATTCATCACCAGCCGCCTTGGCAGTGCCGACAACTGCCGACTGATCGCGCGCCTGTGCGCCCGCTTCGGTTGCCCCGTGGCCATCGGCAGTGATTCACATGTTGCCCAGAACGTCGGGAATTTTACGCAGGCCATTGCGATCCTCGCCGAAGCAGGCGTGGACAGCGAGCAGATCGTCAACCGGACACTGGAATCAACCCTCGCTTTTCTCGGGCTGAAAAACTGACCCCCGCCGATCCGGCCCAACACCATTTTGACGCCACGAAACTCCTTGCCAGCAACAGTTTAAATATGCTAAAGCAACGAGGTGCTTTGGCATAAGATTTTCCACCGGATCGGAGACGCGCATCATGGATATCGAAATTCAGCCTGTCACTCAGCCGAAACCCCGCATCGAAGACGAATCCAAGCTGGTGTTCGGCCGCCAATTCACCGATCGTATGTTCGTCATGGAATACGATGCCGGACGCGGCTGGCACTCGGCCCGTATCCAGCCCTATGCGCCGTTTACGCTCGATCCGGCTGCACTGGTATTTCATTACGCCCAGGAAATCTTCGAAGGGCTCAAGGCCTTTCGACGGCAGGACGGCAGTATCGCCCTGTTCCGCCCGAAAGACAACATCCGGCGTTTCAATCAGAGTGCCAGCCGCCTCTGCATGCCTCCCGTCGACGAAGAGTTCTTTTTTGAAGCCATCAGGAAGCTGATCCGACTGGAAGCCGACTGGGTTCCCCACAGCGAGGGCACCAGCCTGTATATCCGCCCCACCATGATCGCCACGGAAGCGGTCCTGGGTGTCAAGCCATCGGAAAAATACCTCTGCTACATCATCCTCTGCCCGGTGGGTGCCTACTACAAAGGCGGATTCAAACCGGTCAGGATCTGGATTTCCGACCAGTTCGTCCGCAGCGCCCCGGGCGGTACCGGCGAAGTAAAATGCGGTGGCAACTACGCAGCCAGCCTGCTCGCCGCCAAAGAGGCTGCCACCAAGGGCTTTGACCAGGTATTGTGGCTCGATGCCGTGGAACGCCGATATGTCGAGGAAGTCGGCAGCATGAACATCTGCTTTCTGTACGACGGAAAAATCGTCACGTCGCCGCTGCACGGCACCATCCTCAACGGCGTCACCCGCCGCTCCATCCTGCAGCTTGGCGCCGAAATGGGCTACACTGTGGAAGAACGGGCCATGAGTGTTGACGAACTGCTCGACGGCGCCGAATCGGGACGCCTCGCCGAAGCCTTCGGCACCGGCACCGCAGCGGTGGTCAGCCCCGTCGGGCAACTGACATACAGGGACCGCACCGTAACCATCGGCGACGGCCAGATGGGGCCCTTGACCATGAAGCTCTACAAGGCTTTGACCGGCATACAATACGGCCACGAACCCGACACTCACAACTGGATCGAAATGCTCTGATTCGCACCCTTTTCATAGACACGCAAGCCGAAGCCCCCGTTTCAACGGGGGCTTTTTTCATGACACCTGCCATCGCCCGCTAATGCGGCACGCACGCCTGTTTTTTAGGCATCCCCTCTTTCATTTCCTCTTCAGAAAACATACAAGTCATTGTTTTTACGCTAATTTAAAAGTTGGTTCAAGGTTTGCTAAGTCTCTAGAACAAAGCGGCGGGACAACGTCCGCCCCGCCAGATCCGGATACCCTCCCAACGGCGCCGACGCCGTTGACGACCGCGCAGCCATCAACGCCAGGTATTCGGGCCGCACATCCCTGCAACGAAGCAATGGAGGAAAATGATGTTTCGCAGCCCCCTGTTTCTAACCACCGCACTGTACCTGACGGCACTTCCGGTTGCTGCCCATGCAGCGGAAAGGGCCGATCCCGGCGACACCGCCTGGATGCTCATTTCCACTGCCCTGGTACTGGTGATGCTGCCCGGGCTGGCACTTTTTTACGCCGGGATGGTCCGCGCAAAAAACGTCCTTTCGACCAGCATGCATACTTTTGCGGCAATGGCCATCATTGGCGTGCAATGGGTGGTGATCGGCTACAGTCTGGCCTTCGGTGGCTCCGGCCGCTTTATCGGCGGACTTGGCAATATGTTTCTGGCCGGCATTGGCCCCGACAGCGTAACCGGCACCATTCCAACCTATGTCTTTGCCATGTTCCAGGGCATGTTCGCCATTATCACCCCGGCCCTCATTTCCGGCGCCGTAGCCGGACGCATGAAATTTTCGAGTTACTGCATTTTCATATTGCTGTGGGCCACCCTGGTATACGATCCGCTGGCCCACTGGGTCTGGGGTGAAGGCGGCTGGCTTCTGGAGATGGGCGCGCTCGATTTCGCGGGCGGCACTGTCGTCCACCTGTCCTCGGGTCTGTCGGCATTGATCCTGGCGATTGCCCTCGGCAAACGCCATGGCTTCCCTCACGAGCGGATGGCCCCCCACAATCTGCCCATGACCCTGCTTGGGGCCGGCCTGCTGTGGTTCGGCTGGTTCGGATTCAATGCCGGGAGCGCCCTGTCCGCCGGCGGCAGCGCCGCCCTGGCATTTACCACCACCCAGACCGCCGCCGCGGCCGGCGCCCTGTCCTGGCTGTTGATCGAATGGCGCCTGGCGGGCAAGCCAAGCGCCCTTGGCGCAGCCTCCGGCATCGTGGCCGGACTGGTCGTGATCACGCCGGCGGCCGGCTTCGTAACCCCAGGCTGGGCTCTGGTGATGGGCCTGATGGCCGGAGCCGTCTGCTACAGCGGCGTGATGCTCAAACACAAACTCGGCTACGACGACTCCCTTGACGCCTTCGGCGTGCATGGCGTCGGCGGCGCTTTTGGTGCCCTGGCGACCGGCATCTTCGCGACTGTCGGCGCGAGCAGCCTGCTGACCGGCGATCCGCACCAGCTCTGGGTGCAGATCCTCGGCGTGCTGGCCGCCGGAGCCTACGCCGCCATCGTCACCATCATACTGCTCTGGATCATCGACAAAACCCTCGGATTGCGGGTCAGCAAAGAAGAAGAGATCATCGGCCTCGACCAGACCCTGCACTCTGAAAGCGCTTACGACATTTAACCCAGCCTCGGTTTCGTGGCCCGACGCCTCTCCTCGCGGAGGCGTCGGGCAATTTTTGAGTAAATAAAATACTCTTTTGGTGTTAAGTAGCGCCTCCTGAAATACCTCTCCCGGTTCCGGAAAACTCCTGCTACAACTTCTGCATAAATCAGCTAATGCGCCGTTTGTACTAATGTTTTTCTCAATTTAATTCTTGTCCGGATGCCTGCAATTGTCGTTATCTGTTTTATGGCATTCAATTTGCAAATGTGTAATATGTCACACCGAGAAGCCATCTGTGGTTATTCGCGTACTCACCATCCGGAGGTTGAATAGAATGTGTCGTATTGGAGCTATCAAGAGCCGCCATTATGTGCACCCCAGCCAAGCCCTGCTGCTCATGCAGTCCCAACAGAAGGGACATGACAATTCCGGCTTCGCCATGGTCATGCAGGATCTGGGGGGCATCTTCGAAAACTACAAGCATCTGCCCACCCTGTCGCTGGCCTGCACCGACGAAGGCCTGCGGATCGCCAAGACCATCATGGACACCCGCGGGTTCCGCCTGGTCCATGAATGGGAGCCACGGACCAACCGGCAGCCGGGCCTGGACATTCAGGCCATGCCGCACTATGTCTTCCAGACCTTCGACTATCCCGCGGATTATGCCGCCGCCGACCAGAAGGCCAAACAGGAACTGCTGCTCGATACGCGCCTGGAATTGCGCCGTGAAATGGAAGACAATTGCATAGGCTTCGCCTACTCTTTCTGGCCCGACGTGATCACCCTGAAAGAGATCGGCGACCCTCGCGATATCGGCACTTTCTTCAACATCTGGGACACGGACGACAAATTCACTGCCAGGGTCATCACCGCCCAGTGCCGCCAGAACACCAACTACGCCATCGTGCGCTACGCCGCCCACCCCTTCTTCTGCCAGGGTTACACGGCGCTGGCCAATGGCGAAAACACCTTTTATCAGAAAAACAGGGAATTCCAGCAGAGCCTGCACCGCGGCTATATCGGCTTCGAGTCCGACTCCCAGTGCTTCCTCTACACGCTGCACCACATTCACCGCCAACTGGGCTGGCCGCTGTCTTACTACAAGCACGTCATCACGCCGCTGCCCTTCGAGGAAATGGTCAGGCGTGAAGACCAGGACCAGCTGCTGGCCATGCGCCAGTCCCTGGCACACCTGGAAATCAACGGCCCCAACACCATCATCGGCGTACTGCCCGACAACACCCTGTTCACCTGCTGCGATGCCAAGAAACTGCGGCCGGTGGTGGTCGGCAGGGACGCGGATACCGTGGTTCTGTCCTCGGAAGTCTGCGGCATCAACGAGATCCTGCCTGACCGCAACTGGGAGACCGATATCTACCCCAACGAACGTGAAATCGTGGTCATCGACAACAATCTGGAGGTCCAGCGATGGAAACAGTAAAAATAAACGACATCGCCTGCAACGATCTTCCCTGGAAGATCAAATACCACCCCGAGCGCTGCACCCTCTGCGGAGCCTGCATCGCAGCCTGCACCTTTGACGCCATCGGCCCCAAAATGGAGCGCCGCCGCGTCACCTACACCGACAGCACCACCCCCGAGCCCAAAACCCGCTTCTGCGCCCAGCCGGTAATCGCCCAGCAGAACAGCATCAAGAATTACTGCCGCGGCTGCGGCGTCTGTGAACGGGTGTGTCCCAACAATGCCATCAGCTCGGAACGCAATCCCGACTCGCGGTTCAGCGTGGCTTATGCCACCGTTACCGCCAGCGGCCCCAAGCGGGGCGGCCGCAACAATCTCGAAGTGCAGGCCCGCACCCTCGACACCCTGCGCGTCGGCCGCATTTCGCAAATGACCGACCCGAGCCTCGATGCCCAGCGGCATACCTTCGACTGCCTGGCGCCGTTGGGCCGCATCCTGCCGGCCGGCAACCTGCCGCTCAAACAGACCGCCGACGGCAAGCTGATCAAGGACGGCCACACCCCGCCGGTGCGCTGGATCTACCCGGTCATTATCGGCGACATGTCCATCGGTGCCTTGTCCTGGCGCATGTGGGAAGCCGTCGCCATGGCGGTCGCCTACCTCAACGAAGAATGCAGCCTGCCGGTGCGCATGTGCTCCGGAGAAGGCGGCATGCCGGTGCGCCTGCTGAAAAGCAAGTACCTGAAGTACATGATCCTGCAGATCGCTTCGGGGCATTTCGGCTGGAACCGTATCATCCAGGCCATGCCGCACATGGTGGAAGACCCGGCCGGCGTACTGATCAAAATCGGCCAGGGCGCCAAGCCCGGTGACGGCGGCTTGCTGATGGCAGCCAAAGTGGCCGAGCACATCCAGGCAATCCGCGGCGTGCCCAAGGCGGACCTGCTGTCGCCTCCCAACCATCAGGGCTTGTACTCCATCGAGGAGAGCGTGCAGAAGATGTTCCTGTCTTTCAATGCCGCGTTCAAATTCCGCGTGCCGGTAGCCATCAAGGTTGCCGCCAGCGCCACCTCGGTTTCGGTGTTCAACAACCTGGTGCGCGACCCCTACAACATCGTCGGCGGCTTCTTCCTTGACGGTATCGACGGCGGCACCGGCGCGGCGCACGACATCAGCCTCGACCATACCGGTCATCCGGTGGTCAGCAAGCTGCGGGACTGTTACCTCGCCGCCGTGGCCCAGGGACGCCAGGGCCAGATTCCGCTGTGGGCGGCCGGGGGCATGGGCAAAACCGGCAACCTGGCGGCCGATGCTTTCAAAATGTTCTGTCTCGGAGCCAACGGCGTGTTCACCGGCAAGCTCATCCTGCAGATGGCCGGCTGTCTCGGCAACGACCACAGCCGCTGCAACGCCTGCAACACCGGCCTGTGTCCGGTCGGCATCACCACCCAGCAACCGGTGCTGGTCAAACGCCTCAACCCGGAGCGGGTGGCACAGAACATCGTTAACTACTTTTTGGCCATGGACGGTGAATTGCGCAAGCTCATGGCCCCCATCGGCAACTCCTCCCTGCCCGTCGGCCGCTCCGACTGCCTGGTCTCTTCCGACAAGGCCGTTGCCGATCGTTTGCAGGTTCAGTACGTCTGTTAAGGAGGTTTCAATCAATGGCAGCCTTTATCAACGGCTTTGATGAAAACAACCGGCGCATTTCCACGCAGCAGCTGTTGCAGAAGATCTATGCCGCCCTGGAAGCCGGAGAGACCGAATTCGAAATCCTCTCCTCCGGCCATCATGACATCGGCGGACCGCTCTGGACCAGGGACGGCATCCCGCTGAAATTCACGGTCAAAAATCCCGGCCAGCGTGTCGGCGCCTTCGGTCTGGCCGGCACCGAGATCGTCATCAACGGTCCGGCTCCGGCCGATGTCGGCTGGCTCAACGCCGGCGCTACCGTGATCCTCAAGGGCGACGGCGGCGACACCACCGCCCACTGCGCCGCCAGCGGCAAGATCTATGTAGCCGGACGCGCCGGAACCCGTACCGGCTCGCTGATGAAACGCGACCCGGCACATGAAGCCCCCGAGCTGTGGGTGCTGAAAAACGTCGGGTCCTTCTCCTTCGAGTTCATGGGCGGCGGCATCGCCGTGGTCTGCGGCTACGACAGCGATGCCTTCGAATCGGTGCTCGGGGACCGCGCCTGCGTCGGCATGGTCGGTGGCACCATCTACGTGCGCGGTCCGATCAAGGGCCTGTCCAAAGACGTCTGGCTGATGGAACTGGACGATTTCGACAAACAGTTCCTGCTTGACAACATGCCTGTGTTTCTCGGCAAAATCGACAAGCCGCAGCTATTTGCGGAACTCACCGATCTGTCCCAGTGGCAAAAGATCGTCGCCAAGACCTACGAGGAACGTCAGGCCGCCGAGCGCCCAACCCTGCATGAATTCCGCCTCGGTAAATGGGTGGAGGGTGGCATTTTCGGCGATGTCGTGGAAGACGACTACGACCATGTCGCCGACCTGATCAATACCGGCGACATGCGCCTTAAAATTCCGCACTGGCAGGACAAGGCCTACGCCGCCCCCTGCCAGGCAGCATGCCCCACCGGCATACCGACCCAGGACCGCATCCGCCTGCTGCGGGAAAACAAGACCAGGGAAGCGCTGGAACTGGTCCTCAGGTATTCGCCGTTTCCGGCCAGCGTCTGCGGGCAGGTGTGTCCGAATCTCTGCATGGATGCCTGCAGCCGTCGCCACCTTGACCACCCGGTGGCCATGAAGGAACTCGGCCGCCTGTCCCAGACCGTCGCAGCCCCCGATATGCAGCCCGCTACCGGCAAAAAGGTCGCGGTTCTCGGCGGTGGTCCCGCCGGACTGTCCGTGGCCTGGCAGCTGGCCCTGCGCGGGCACAGCGTGGTGCTTCATGAAGCGGATAAGGAAGTCGGCGGCAAACTGCGTCAGGCGATTCCCTCCGAGCGTCTGCCGCGCGCAGTCCTCAATGATGAAATAAACCGTATCAAGAACATCGGCGTCGATATCCGCACCAACAGCAAGATCGACAAGCAGTCCTTCGAAGCCATTCGAGGCGACGTCGATGCGGTCGTGGTCGCGACCGGTGCCCACAATCCGGTGGTCATCCCCTTCCCCGGCCATGAGCGCCTGGTCAAAGGCCTAGATTTCCTCAAGGAGATCAACAACGGCGGCAAGCCCGGGGTGGGCCGCAAGGTCGTGGTTATCGGCGCCGGCAATGCCGGCATGGACGTCGCCATCGGCGCTTACCGCATGGGCGCCGGGCAGGTGACCGCCATCGACGTACAGCGTCCCGCCGCCTACCAGAAAGAGATCGACCAGTTCGAGGCCCTCGGCGGCAGGATTGAATGGCCGGTCTTCACCGAACGCATCGACGCGGAGGGCCTGCACACCAAAGACGGCCGTTTGATCGAGGCCGATACCGTAATCATCGCCATCGGTGAACGCCCCGACCTGTCCTACGTACCCCGCGAATGGCTCACCGACCGCGGCATGATGGAAACCAACGACTGCTGGCAGGTCAAGAAAGCTTCTGATGTCTTCGCTCTGGGCGATACCATCAAACCCGGCCTTCTGACTCATGCCATCGGCAGCGGCCGCGAAGTTGCCGACTACATCGACGATTACCTCTGCGGTCGCGAACTGATCGCCAAGCCGGCGCCGGTGATGATTCCCCAGGCCAAGCTCCACAAGGAATCGTTCATGCCACAGAACCGCGGCCGCTTCCGGGTGGAAGACGCCTGCAGTGAAGTACACCGCTGCATCAGCTGCGGCACCTGCCGCGATTGCAGCCTGTGTCTGGAGACCTGCCCCGAGGGTGCCATCGTACGCCGTGAAAAACCGGACGGAACCTTCGAGTACGTCTCCGACGAAACATACTGCATCGGCTGCGGCCTGTGTTCCGGCATCTGCCCCTGCGGCATCTGGCAGATGGAAAAAGTCGTATTCTGATTGACCTTGCCGCAAAGCATGGAGAAACAGAAGGCGGAGCCTCACGGTTCCGCCTTCTGTTTTCGTCCCGCAAAGACCCTCCCGATACAATAATCGCAAATTGACATTGCCCTGCCGGTCTTTTAAGGTAGCGGAACCGTTTCCCACAAAAACCATCCACCCCCGGATAATCCAAAACAGAAAAGGGCCAGACATGAAACACCTTCTCTACGCCGTGCTCGCAATGGCATGCATGCCGGCAATCGTTTCGGCACAGAATGCAGCTGATCTGCAAACCCCTGCAGCCAGGGCAAGCTACAGCCTCGGGCACAAAATCGGAGCGGATTTCAAAACCCAGGGGATCGTGATCGATCCCGAGCTGCTGGTACGGGGCATCGAGGATGCCCTGGCGGAAAGGCCGCCGGTTCTTGACGAGAAGCAGCGGCATGAAGCCCTGAGTGAATTACAGAAGCAGGCTGCCGGGCATCAGCAGATGATGAAAAACCAGATGGCGGATAAAAACCTGTGGGAAGGCAGGAAGTTTCTGAACAAAAACCGGCAGCAGCCGGGGATTATCAGCAGCGCCAGCGGCCTGCAGTACAAAATACTGGAGCCCGGGGCGGGAAGGCGGCCCGGCCCGCAGGACCGTGTCACGGTGCACTACCGCGGCTGTTTGCTCGACGGTACCGAGTTCGACAGCTCCTACAAACGCGGAAAACCGGCCACCTTCGCGGTGCAGGGGGTCATCCCCGGCTGGACGGAAGCCCTGCAGATGATGAAACCGGGCGCGAAATGGCAGCTTTTCATTCCATCGGAACTCGCCTACGGGACCCGGGGAACTCCGACCATCGGTCCGAACGCGACGCTGATCTTCGATGTGGAGTTGCTCGGGATCAAATAACGGCAAGACCGCCATTTGTCATTGGCGCAGGCCCTTTGTTCCTTGCGACAAAGGGCCTTTGTTCCTCACACCTGCAACGCCGGTTCCTGCAGAGCCGCAATCTGCTCACGCAGTTCCAGGATATGGTCACCCCAGTAGCGGGGGGTGTTAAACCAGGGAAAGCTCGGCGGGAAAGCGGGATCTTCCCATCGCTGCGCCAGCCACGCGGTGAAATGCAGAATACGCAGACTGCGCAAGGCTTCGATAAGCCGCAGTTCGCGCATATCGAAATCGTTGAATTCGGCATAGCCCGCGAGAATTTCCGCGAGCTGCGCAGTTTTGCTGGGGCGGTCGCCAGACAACATCATCCACAGATCCTGCACCGCGGGAGCCATGCGGGCATCGTCGAAATCGACAAAATGCGGCCCTCCGTCACGCCACAGAATGTTGCCGACATGGCAATCGCCGTGGGTACGGATATAGCGCACCGCGCCGGCGTCTGCCATGGCCTGCGCGATGCCCTGCAGCAGGTCGCCCACCAGCGCATCGTAATTTGCCTTGAATTCCGGGGGATGTAACGCTCGCTGACGAGGGCGGCGGCTTCATGGCCGAAACTGTGGATGTCCAGTCGCGGTCGGGCCTTGAAGGGGCTCAAGGCACCGACGCTATGAATCCGCGCCATGAGGCGTCCCAGAACCAGCAGGTTATCGAGGCTGTCCAGCTCCGGCGCATGCCCCCCTTTGCGTGGATAAAGAGCGAAGCGGAATCCCCGAAAATGAAACAGGCTTTGCCCCTGTGCGTTGCGCAGCGGCGCGACCACCGGCAGTTCGTGTTCCCCAAGTTCGAAACAGAAACGGTGCTCCTCCAGTATCTGGGCGTCGCTCCAGCGTTTTGGGCGATAGAACTTCGCCACCAGCGGACTCTGCCCTTCGATGCCGACCTGGTATACCCGGTTTTCGTAACTGTTCAGGGCCAGGGTCCGGCAATCGCACAGATAACCACAGCTTTCCACGGCATCCATGATGAACCCAGGGGTCAGGGCCTGGAAAGGGTGCGGATTGATGGGCATACAGGCCTCCATGGCGCAACGCCGGGGCATAAGGCCGAAAAAAATTATCCGGCGATTCAATGTATCAGAGACAGCCTCCGGACTCAACCGGCACAGTGCCTTGTTGCGTCTGCCGACAAAAAAGGCGACGGCCTCCGGCATCTGCCGGGCGGTATCCGTCGCCTTTTTATCAGAAACAGTCTGCATCACCAAACCGGCAAATCGCCGGTGGATGACAGAACTGGCACTAAAATTTTGGGCAGTGTATTAAGGTGGCGAGCCACGCACTGACGAAAGCGAGGAATCAATGAGCAAAATGATACACAAACGCTATTTCTTCGAGTTCAGAACCAACCTCGCCTGAAGGCGGGACAGTAGCGACTTGCAGGTTTTTGTCAATAACTGTCCCTTCCTCTGCAATCAATGACCATGGGCGGCTTCCGATTCCTTGATAGTTTTGTGCAAAGTTCCCGCAGGGTGCTCGGGTGGAGCGTAAATAACGTAAACCTTGAGCGACTGATCCCCTTCGTTGATAATATTGTGCCAGAAACCACCCGGGATAAAGATGGCCCAGTCATCTGAAACTTTTTTGTCGAAAGTCATTTTATCCTTCGACGCGCCCATCACAACACGGGCAGTGCCTTTTTCAACACGTATGAACTGATCGCCCTCGTCATGTATCTCCAGGCCTATCTCCTCCCCTGGCTTAAGCGACATCACGGTCATCTGAAGGTCCTGACCCGTCCACTTCGTGGTACGGAAATTTTCATTTTTCACTGTCAGATCTTCGATGTCGACCACCCACGGCTGCTTGCCGTAATCCTGCCCGACGGCATCTTCCGCCATCGTTAAGCCCGCGGAAAGCATGACAAACAAAACGACCATAGCGACTTTTTTCAACATGTCTTGACTCCTTTTTGTTTTGCCTCAGCCGGAAATAAAGAGTTGCCCCTGTTGAGTTAGTGAGTTGAAGATCTCCCCGGCTGCCGGCGCAGGATGATGGAGGGCGAGGCGCTGTTTCCCCTCCTGCCGCTTTTGCTTTCTGACCTCTCGGGCCACTTCCAGTTTTTTGTCGCGCTCTGTGAAAATTTGTTTGTCCCGGCCTTCCAGTTTGTTCTTGGGGGCAACGTAGCCGAGAGAGCTGTGCAGCCGCTCTTCGTTGTAGTAGCGGATGTAGTCCGCGATCTGGGCTCTGGCCTCTTCGAGCGAAAGGGCCACCTTGGGGCGAATGCACTCGCTCTTGATGGTTTTGTGATAACGCTCCAGTTGATAACAACCGCCATACTTTTCAACAATTGGAGAGACTCGATCAATGTATTGATTATATTTCTCTGCATCCTTAACCGTTGATTGAATAATCATGTATACTGACGTATTTTTCCTCATTGTGATGCCGAACGACTTGGGTCAGCGGACGGCGCGCAGATGATGGTAACGCACTGGTCTAAACGAAAACAGCCGCAGGTTTCCCGTCCGCTGGACCCGATGGTTATGAGTTGGTTCTTCGCATTTCCATGGTTCGCACAGTGCTGTGAGTGAAAAATCCGAACTTCTTAAAAAACTCAACATTTTCCTCAGCCGTTGCAAGAACAATATGTTTGTAATTTGGATAGGAACAAACGAGCTGTTCTATTAACTTTGTGCCAACACCGTTACCATGATAATCTGCGTGCACAATCAGATAGTGTATATAAACTGTAATACCGCAATCAGTAATTGAATTTGCAAAACCGATTAGAGTATCGCCCAACCAACAAGATGCTACTTGGTCACTGAAGCGTAAGGCATCAACTACGTGAGACGAATCTTCTTTTAAAGACCAGCCATTAGATAAAAAGACAGGTGCAATATCAGTGTTTTTAAAAATTTTACCATCTTTAAACGTAAACAATTTCTTATGTCCCTTGCTCGTATCCATCCGGAAACTCCGGATGGATACAGCGTAGTTTTCATATGGGAAACGAGCAATTTTTCGTTGTGGCAAGGAAATCAAGGGGTTGCGCGGAGGCGTACATCGGTACGCCGCACAAGCAAGCCTGCCGATTGACGCCGCCACGGCGGAAAAGGGCTGTTTCCGGATGAAAACTAGCTCATAACGCCCGGCTTGAGGGGCGCGCACTTTTTCCAAAACGGTTGCCTTGGCAACTCTCTGAAAAAGTTTAATGGGAACCAGGCATCATCTCTCAGGCTGTGTTTCCACTATATCCCTTTGGAAGAAAAACTCCAGGGGTTCAACAAACCAACATCAGGCAAAATGTTGGGCCAAGCACCCGTTCCACTGAACCCACCCGCCGTGCCGAATCAGGTTCGCTTGTACTATGCGCAGCTTTCTTCTCGTGTCGCTTCCTTCAGATCCTGTCGTTGTCAGCAACGCCCTTGGGATTCGGATTACCTGCCCCCTGGTCGGGGTGACGCCTGTTTCTTTCAACAGGCCGGGTTCGCCCGCCTCGCTGGGCAAAACAAAAAAGGCGACGGCCTCCGGCATCTGCCGGGCGGTATCCGTCGCCTTTTTATCAGAAACAGTCTGCATCACCAAACCGGCAAACCGCCGGTGGATGACGCTACGCGTTACTTGATAAGCCGCAGGGTCCAGGGGACCCTGAAGTCTTTGCCGTTGGAACAGGCCATTGCTCCCATGATGCAGAACACCAGGTTACAGACCCAGACAGCAGGCATCACCAGAAATCCGACCAGTATCACCGTCAAAAATCCTCCGACGACCATGGCGATAGCCGCGGTGATCGACCAGTTCAGAGATTCCTTCGCCTGATCAAAAACGTAGGCATCATCTTTTTTGATGAGATAGAAGATCAACCCGGGGATAAACCCGAAAAATATGGTACCAATCCAGATGAGCAAAGCCATATTCCTGGATTCCTGGTTACCGGCCACATCCTTGATTTCTTCCATGGACACACTCCTTTTTAATCGGTTTGCACACACGCCCGCAAAACGGCAGTCGCGCAAAATTCCCACCCATCTCACAATGGCCGGTCCGGCCGGCCCGATTGAAACGTAGCGCCTCATCAAAAAAACATTTTCTTGAATATAAGCAAATTAACGAAACAAAACAACTCGGAAAAGGCAGAACCTCCAACAATTCCAACATGAAAGTCAAAGGTACATGCCATTGCTATCATAAACATTCGTACAATTCCCGAACACTTTTTTCATGAATAAACATTTGTCACAAGCGGATCATTCGCTTTTTTATAAAATTGTTTTTATTGTTTAATTCTTCAAGTCATCCTTTTCTGCCTTTTCCTGCACCATTCCCACAACTTGGCAGGGTGTCAATTTCAAGACACAAGTATCTGTTTTCTCATTGCAAAGTCGACTTTTAGGTAATCGTCGCGGCACATATCTTGCCGGATATGCTGCCCGCCTCCTGTCTCTCTGCAAAGACCGGAACCTGCTGTATCTTTTCTGTCCGGAGCACCACAGATGCCGAATTGACATGTTCCGGCTTTTCCATGCATGGGGAGAACATCATGAAATTCAGAGATCTCGGACTGACGGCCAAAATAACCATCGGTTGCGGCGTCCCGCTGTTACTGCTGTTGATACTGGGGGGCATCAGCTACAATGGCATGGCAGTGTTGCTGACTTCCGCGCGGCAGGTCGACAGCGGCCACCAGGCCGTGGAGCAGTCAAAGGATCTGGAAAAAATCATCCTGCAGATGCAGGTCGGCCAGAAAGGCTACCTGATATCCGGCAAAAAAGAGATGCTGGACCTCTACCTGAACGGCAAGCAGGTGGTGTCCGAACATATCGCCGGACTGAAGAAGCTGGTCAAGGAACGTCCAGGGCAGATGCAACTGCTGGACGATATCTCCGGCCTGGCCGAGCGCTGGCGGACAGAAGCGGCGGAACCGGAAATTCTCGCCCGGCAACGTATCGACATGAGCCCCGAGGAGCGGCGAAAACGGGCCAAAACCGAGGGCGACAAGGGCATGGTCAAGGTCGAGGATGTCCTCGACCCGCAGATCCTGCTTGAATACCAGAAGCTGTTCACCGCCGTGACCGGCCTGAAAAACATGGTGGCCGAACAGGACGGCAGCCCGGTCCGCCTGCAGGATCTGAGCACCTTTTCCACCTTCTGTTTCGGCCTGGTACGCCAGAGCAAGAAAGGCGCCCTGCGCTGCCAGGCCGACGATGCCAAGGGCGGCAAGGTATCCGGAGAAACCGGCAAACCCTTCGTGTACGAATGCCATGCCGGCCTGGTCGATTTCGCCGTGCCGATTATTGTGGACGGCCGCCAGATAGGCGCCTGGCTGGGAGGGCAGGTTCTGACCAAAAAACCCGACACCGCGCATTTTGGCAAGCTTGCGCGAGAGCTCGACATCGATCCGGATGCCATGCTCAAGGCCGTGCGCGAGATCCCGGTGCTGTCCAAAACAAAGGTCGAACAATCGGCGCAATTTCTCAGCCTGCTGGCCGGCACCATGTCGAAACTCGGCAACGATCAACGGCTCTGGAAGGTGCTGACCGACCAAGTCGAGTCGGGAGTCGGTGACGGCATCATGAACCAGCTGCAGGAAAAACTGGCCCAGTTCATCAACGCGGAAATGCAGCAGGTAAAAAATGTCCAAACCCGGGCCGCCCTGCGTACCGCCGGCACCAAGCTGCTGATTATGGTATGCGCCCTGCTGGCCACCGGTATCGGCGCCGCAGTCTCGTTTTTCATCGTGCGCAGCATCACCGGTCCGGTATACAAAGCCATGCGGCTGGCTGACAACCTGAGCCGAGGCGACTTTTCCGATCGCCTCAACCTCGAGCAGTCCGATGAAATAGGCCGGCTTGCCGCCTCTCTGGACCACATGGCCGAGCTTCTCGGCCAGAACGATGCGGACATGAAAGCCAATCTGAAAAACCTCAATGAAGTGCTGTCCCAGGTTGACAGCATCTCGGTTCATATAGATCATAGTTCCCACGCCTTGAGCGATTCGGGTCAATCCCTGGCTCAGGCCGCCACCGAAGCGGCCAGTTCTCTTGAGGAAATCTCGGCCGCCCTTACCGAAATCAGCGCGCAGACCAAAGGAACCGTGGACAACGCCGGGGTGGCCAACGAACTCAGCGCCACATCCCTGCAAGTGGCCACGTCCGGCCAGGAACAGATGAATCAGATGCTCGGAGCCATGGCCGCGATCCACGATTCGAGCCAGAATATCGTCAAAATCACCAAGGTTATCGATGAGATCGCCTTCCAGACCAATCTGCTGTCCCTCAACGCCGCCGTGGAAGCGGCCCGCGCCGGCCAGCACGGCAAGGGCTTCGCGGTAGTGGCCGAAGAAGTACGCAACCTGGCGGTGCGCAGCGCCCAGGCGGCGCATGAAATTACCGATCTGATCCTGAATTCGGTGGGCAAGGTGGAAAACGGCAACAAGATCGCCGGAGAGACCTCCGAAGCGCTGGTCAAGATCGTCGAGGCCACCGCCAAGACTGCCGCCATCGTCAGGGAGATCGCCGACGCCGCCAGTGAACAGGCCGCCGGCATCGATCAGATCACCCAGGGGATCGGCCAGGTGGACGGCGCGACCCAGATGGTTACCGCCTCATCCGAAGAGACCGCGGCGACGTCCGACGAACTGGCGGGCATGGCCTCCAGGCTGCGAAACATCATCGAAAGCCAGTGCAGTGATCAGCAGCCAGAGCATGGCGCCCACAACGGCAATCCGAACGACCGGCAAGCCCTGCCGCCCGCCGCAAACCGTGGGTAGAACGGGACGGACCCAGACGCAACAGCCGAGACCTCGCAATTCGCGGGACTCGGCTGCTTTAAAGGATGGCTCTATGCAAAATGATCGCTGCGCTCGCGTTTGGCTGCGCCTCTTTATGGCACTGCTGTTTTGTGGCGGCGGTTATGGTCTGACGCAGCTCCCGGCTCTGGTCACGGCTTTCAGACAGGCCGGTGAACCCGAATGCACGCCACACCGCGAAGCCAGCAGGCCATCGACTCCCGCTGCCACCAAAAAGCGGCCCGCCGAAAGGTCCGGCATGCCGCCCGAAGCCGCAAGCGTGGAAAATCCCGGACAACCCGTCTTGCGCGACCGACTGGAGAAGCATCCGGTGTATAACGCCCTGCGGGCCGTGCGCGACCCGGAACTGGGGGTGAGCATTATCGACCTGGGGATGATCCGCGACATTGCGGAGGATGGACCGGCAGGGCTGGTGATCACCATGCTTCCGACCTCCCCCCTGTGTCCCTATCTGAAATACCTGGTAGCTGAAATCAGGCAAACGGCGCGACCGCTGGCCCCCGGCAGGACGATCAAGGTTGTAATCGACATGCAGCATCGCTGGACTCCCGAATATCTTTCCACCGAAGGGCAACGCTATTTTTTTGGAGGCAAACCATGATGGCGCGGGCCTTGACGCTGGGACTGTCTACCGGTTTTTTCTGCCTGGGAACCTGCGCCCCGGTGCTTATGAGCCTGTTCGCCAGCGGCGAACAGGCGGGATTGAAATCCCATGCCAGGGGGCTGGTGATCTTTCTGGGGGGAAGGCTGGCCGGCTACTGCCTGTTCGGGGCGGCGAGCTTTGCCGCCGGACAGGCCCTGGGCGCGCACAGCGCGTCCCTGACCGTGCTGCTGCCGGCAGGGGAAGTGCTGCTCGGCGCCGTGATGCTGCTCCATGCAACCTTGCACCGCCTGCCGCACCTGATATCATGCCGCCGCGCCCACCGCTGGTTCGGTCGCCACAAACTGCTGTTTGCCGCCGGATTTTTCACCGGCATCAACCTCTGTCCGCCGTTTCTGCTCGCCGTTGCACAGGCCATGCGCGGCGGCTCCATGCTGCAGAGTGTGGCGTTTTTCGTGGTGTTTTTCCTGACCACTTCCCTGTACCTGCTGCCACTGGTCCTCTCCGGCCTGGCAACACGCTATTCCGAAATACGTGCCGCCGCCCGCATCGCCTGCGGCATCGGCGGGTTATGGTTCATTCTGCGGGGCGTGAAACTGCTCGGCGGCTTCACCTGATTGGCGTTTGTTTGCGCCTACCGCGCCGCTTCCAGCCGATTGACGATGCGATCGGCCTGCTTGAGAATTTCCAGTTCGGGGTAGTCGTAGCGCGATGGCGAATGGTGGTTGCCGACAATGTCGGCAACTTTCTGCAATTTGCTCTCGGGAAAACCGATGCCGCCCAACAGGGAGCGCACCACCGCTGGCCCGTACCGCTCCTGGGTTCTGCCGTTGTTGTAGCCGAGTTCCTGCTCCGACGGTTTAATGCCGACATCGTGCAATAGCGCAGCCGCGATCACCACATCGGGATCGTGCCCCTCGAAGGTCTCCATGATACTTTCGGCATATCGCAAAACGCTGACGGCATGCTGGATGCGGCGGTAATCTTCTTCAAAATAATCCACCAGCAGCTTTAAAAGCTGTCCCTTGAGATAGGGCATAAAACCTCCCGGCAAAAAGCGGACAAACGGTCATCAGTCCCATCGCCAAAGGCCGGGCTTGGCGCCTTTGTCGAGGGCTGGTGCGTTCTATCGCGGCGGCTGCACCCACTGCTGCAAAAAGGTCTCCACTCGCGCCTTTTTCTGTGCCGCCAGGCCACACATCAACGCAAAGGATACCGTGGGCAAACCGTAAGCATGCCGCAAATCCTCCACCATGCGCAGCCACAGATGAGCGGTCATTTCGGCATCGGCCAGCGCACGATGAAACCGGCCGCTATTGGGCAGCCCCTTCAGGTAAACCAGTGTCGCCAGTTTGTGATTGGGAGCATCCGGATAGAGCCGCCGGGCCACCAGCAGCGAACAGGCGAATTCCTGCCGACGGATGCGGCCAATGCGGCCCAGTTCATGATCGAGAAAGCGCCGGTCGAAAGACGCATTGTGGGCCACCAGCGGCGCCATGCCGATAAAATCATGAAAATCGGCCATTACCTCGGCAGCGGGGGGCGCCGCCTGCAGCATGGAGTTGCTGATGCCGGTATAGGCCTCGATGAAACCGCTGACACGGCGGCCGGGATTCATAAGGCTCTGAAACCGGCCGACGATCTGTCCGTCCACCATGCGCACCGCGCCGATCTCGATGGCCCGGTCGCCCCGCAACGGCGCCACGCCGGTCGTCTCGAAATCGAGCACCACGATTTCTTCGCCACTGGCATGCAGTGCCGCGGGCCGTTGTGCGTCATGGGGAGTCAGGGCGAACATACCTTTGTCAATAGACCGGCATCAGTCCGGGGTGGTTGCCGGTGATGCAGACACCGCCGGACGGTGTTACCTCGAAAGTGTTTTCGATGCCGACCATGCCGACATGGGCGATGCCCTTTTTCGGTTCCAGCGCGAGGACCATACCCTCCTCCAGCGGCTCATCGAAGCCTTTGGCGATCACCGGGAATTCGTCGATGAGCAACCCGATGCCGTGACCGAGAAAACGAGCCTGGCGGCTTCCGTAACCCATGAAATTTTCAAGAAACCCGGGGTCCAGGCTGTCCATGGTAGTCCGGTAGATTTCCGAGGGGATAGCCCCGGGCCGCAACTGACGCGCCACCCGATTCTGAATGTCGACGCACTGCCGGTGCACAACCGCAACTTCCTCCGGCAACGGCGCGCCGAACATATAGGTCATGGTCTTGTCGGTGTGATAGCCGTCAACCCCGCAACCGATGTCGACAAACACCAGATCGCCTTTTTTGAGAGTGTGGTCGCGGTTGCCCAGCACCGGAACCGCCGGCCCCAGCCCGAAATTGCCGCCGGGGCCATCGAAGGAGGTCGGATAGAGTGAACTCGGCCCGAAGCAGACATGTCCGATCACGATCTCCGTCTGAAACATGCCAAAGCGTGCCACCCCGTGGTGGCCCTCTTCGACCATCACCGGGTACAGCTCCGCCGCCAGTTGGGCCTCGCTCATGCCTTCGCACAGCATGGCCGGCAGCCGCTCTTCCAGAATACGCCGGTGCACCATACCGGAGCGCCGCATGATCTCAAGCTCAAAGGGGCTTTTGACCGCCCGCACCGCGGCAACCTGCATATCGACGGACAGATACTCGGTGATGGGAAAATATTTCCGAAACCGCTGCAGCATGGCCAGCGGCACCAGCTCCGCTTCCAGATGAATGGTTTCCGGACACGGCCCCATTCCCTGGGCGGCATCGCGGTAGCTGTCCATCGGCTCGATACGCGGAAACAGCGATTCGTCCAGGGCCCGCTCATAACTGCGCCGCACCCAGTACACGGCCTCGGCATCGCGGGGGATAAGCAACACGCCATCCTGCATGGTGCCGGTAAAATAGTACTGATTGACCCGGTCAAAAAGGGCGGCCATCTGCCAGCGCGGGCAGGCGGCTTCCATGCGGGCTCTAAAGCGGGTCATGCGGCTCTGCAATTCTGAAAAAGGCACGGCGGGACGCATCTGCTACTCCTGTAACCTGACCTTGGAAACTCGTGAATCGTTTCCTAGTTTTTTAAAGGATCCTGTCGTTTTACCTATAATTTTGATTCTTTGCAAAAAAATAATCTCCTGAAAAAATGAAATATGCGCTAAAACATGCAAAGCAGGGGATTAATACAAGCACGAATGCATGTTGGTCAGGCAGGCAAAAAACGCGTCCCGGGTGCTGGCGGAAGCGGCCCTGCGGCAGTGCCAGACGGTGAAACAACGCCAGCAGCCGGCTGCGAGTCCATCGATCAATGAAACTCGATCGAAACCACCTTGCCCAGCTCCGCAAGCCGGTCAGCGATTTTTTCCATGAGGTTTTTGCGAATGGACATACTCAGGGGGAGGTCCGGGTTCTGGTAGGCGGGGTTGACCTTCAAGCCAACCACCAGAGTAATTTCATCGGCATCGAGCAAGGCTTCGGCGACCAGGACCGCACCATTCTTGTCTTTTGTCGGCAGCAGGTTCGGATTGCCATGCGTGGCTTCAATCCACTCAAGTACCGACGAGAGAGTCAATATCCCCTCCGTCAGGATATCGATCCCCGGCAAACTGCTCATCGGAGGGACATCCAGTCGAGCCGTATCCGGGTCGATAGCGCCGCTGTGACCGCTTTCCCTGGCAACAATGTTGCCGGTTGTCCCGCCGCAGACAATGCGCGTCCCCTCAAATTTCAAAATGCGCTGGGACAAACTGCGATCCTGGTCGGGATTGACGGGCGGACCGGTGAAAAGCATGACACCCTGCTTCGCCCGCACAAGCAGTCCGAGCAGGGAAGCGTCATCCGCCGGTTTCCTGTCATAAAGCTGGTTGACATGAGCGACGGTTTTGTCAACCAGCAGGCGAAGGTTGACAGGAAGATACTGGAATAATTCCTCAACGTATGCCCCGAGACGATTTACATCCCAATTGGGATTGAGCACGCCACCGATGCCGGCCTGGAGCATACCGTCGCTCATGGTGATCAGCAGATCGCCGCGTTCCAGGGCTCCTTCTGAATATTGAACATTCCTGTCCATCAGGAGAATCTGGCGAAATGGCAAAAATTCGAGTTTACGTTTGCGATAAAAAAGAATCGGAGGATTGTCGAAGTTGTAAACCTTGTAGGTCAGATCGGAACGATCGATTTCGATCATGGTGCTGGTGGCATAGGCCAGGTTCAGTTCCTTGTCCACGGGCAACGTGCCAATAACGGTTTCAAAAACCTCCGGCAGGGGGACATCTTCACGCAGCAGGTTAATGATGATTTCAGAGGAAAGGGTGGCCAGAATGTTGGCTTTGACTCCGTGGCCAAGACCGTCGCACAGCACCGCACGGGTCTTGTTTCCGGAATTGATCACGCGAACCTGGTCGCCGCAGAGTTCTTCCCCCACCATGTTCAGGCTTTTATGATAAACATCCAACAGGCATTTCACTACTTGATCTCCTCATTCAGCGCGTTGCGGATTTTGATCAAGCTGACCTTTGCCTCAGCCGTTGTTTCTCCAAGCAGGCCCGCAATCTGCTGTGCGATATGCATCTGCTTGTCAATGACCTTGTTGACATTCAGGAGCAGTTCCTCCTTGATGCGGCGCATCTCTTCGCGCTGATGGTGCTCGCAGGTCAAATCGACCAGGATGCAGGCCACCACGCCTTCATCCTTCATGGGAAAAATAACCAGTCGCATATAGGTTCCGTAGCGCTGGAACTTTTTTTCCTTGCGGATGACGCTGTTTTTATCCCAGGCTTCCTGAAAATCACTCAGGTCATCAAAAAAGGCTGAAGCGTGCTTGCCAAGCACGTCTGCTTCACCGGTTTTGACGATGTCACAGAAAGAGGGATTTACGATTTTAATCATCATGGAGTCATGATCCATAACGACCAGGCTGTTAGGATCATATTCCCAAAGCTTTTTCCAAAGAGTCCTGTTAATCATCGCGCACCTTTGTTTTCTGTTCCGTTTTGAATAAAAAGGACGGCCGGCAAACGAGAAGCCAACATATCACAGAACCACTCTATTTGGGAATTCCTACCGTAAACATCACGAAAAATAATGAGGAAGCCACATCGGAGACCTCCGCTGCTAACTAGTTTTCATCCGGAAACGGCCCTTTTCCGCCATGGCGGCGTCAATCCGCAGGCTTGCTTGTGCGGCGTACCGATGTACGCCTCCGCGCAACCCCTTGATTTCCTTGCCACAACGAAAAATTGCTCGTTTTCCATATGAAAACTACGCTGTATCCAGAGAAAGAGAAAAACATCAGGTGGGAAGATTTGGAAGGGATTCGAACGACAGTCGCCATAGCCACAGGCAGCTGAGCAACAGGTTTTTGCATCGGAAATGGCCCGGCCGGACCATCTCGACAACATATCCTGACCCGGCGCGACGGACCTGCCAGGGTCAGACGCCTCGCAACATCACACAGGGAACGTAACGGCGCGCCAGTTCGGCAAAATGCTCCAGAAAAGAAGCCGGATAGGGCTCGATGGCCCGATAGCCGTCGTCCATGCAGTAGTGCGGCACGAACTGCTGCAGCACCCAACTTCCGGCACCCTGCAGCAGGGTGCCCAGGACATGGATGTCAGCCTCCTGCACCAGGCCGGGCACACAGGTCGTGCGAAACTCGCAAGCAACGGAATCGCGCAACAGCAAGGCGACGCTCTCCCGCAATGGGCTGCCGTCCACCGGTGCGCAGTGCAGTTCGCCGTAGCGCTCGGGGGACGTCTTGAGGTCCAGAGCTACCATATCCGCCAACCCCTGCTCCAGCACCCCGGCGACGACATCGGGACGCAACCCGTTGGTGTCGAGCTTGACCAGCAGCCCCAGATCCTTGATGCCGCGCATCAGGTCGGACAATCCGGGATACAGGGTTGGCTCGCCTCCTGAGATAACCACGCCATCGATGAAGGAGCGCCGCTGTTTCAATTCTTCAAACAACGGCTCCAGCGGGTAGTCAGGCAGACTCTCCGGTGCCTTTACCAGAGCGGGGTTGTGGCAAAAGGGACAGCTCAGATTGCACCCCCCACAAACACCAGAGAAGCGATGCGGCCGGGAAAATCCAGCAGGCTGGTTCCCTGGAAGCCTTTGATTCCCATTGAGATCAGCCTTTTCCGGGGGTTTTTTCAAGGACAAATTCACGGCGGTCCTTGAATTCCTCCTTTTTGCCGCGGTTCCATTGCTGAACGGGCCGGAAAAATCCGCAAACTCTCGAATAGACTTCGGTTTTTGCATCACACTTGGTTGCCATGTCCAGTCTCCATGATTAAGGAAGTCGTTTCAAACAAGCCGGTCTCAGGCCGCACCGCCGTCCTGGTGATGGGGACAGCTGAAATGCTCGCCCGGAATATAGCCATGCACCGGGCAAATAGTGAAGGTCGGACTGATGGTGAAATAGGGCAGATGAAAATTGTTGGCGATGCGCTGCACCAGCAACCGGGCGCTTTCCCAGTTTTCCAACCGTTCACCGAGAAATCCGTGAAACACCGTGCCGCCGGTGTACAGGGTCTGCAGTGCATCCTGGTGATTCAGTGCCTGAAAAATATCCTCGGTGCTGCCAACCGGCAGCTGCGTGGAATTGGTGTAATAAGGCTCATCGGTGCCGGCGGTGATAATCTCCGGATAGCGCTTGCGATCCTGACTGGCCAGACGAAAGCTGGTGCCTTCGGCCGGAGTGGCTTCAAGATTGTACAGATGTCCCGATTCTTCCTGGAACGCCTCCAGTTGCAGGCGCATGAAGTTAAGTGTCTCCACCGCCAGAGCCTTGCCGGAAGGCGTTTCAATGCCCTGACCGATAAGGTTGAGGGCGGCTTCGTTCATGCCGATCAGGCCGATGGTGGAAAAATGGTTGGCCCAGTACTGGCCCATACGCTCCCGGATTCCGGACAGATAAAAGCGGCTGTAGGGGTACAGGCCTTCCTCCGTCAGGCGTTCAAGCTGCTTGCGCTTGATTTCCATGGACTGGTAGGCCAGGCGCATCAACTCGGAGATGCGCGCGAAAAAGGCCTCTTTGCCGTCCGCCAGATAGGCGGCGCGCGGCAGATTGAGGGTCACCACGCCGACCGATCCGGTCAGGGGATTGGAACCGAACAATCCGCCGCCACGGCGGCGCAGCTCCCGATTGTCGAGGCGCAGCCGGCAGCACATGGAGCGGGCATCTTCCGGGTCCATATCCGAATTGATGAAATTGCTGAAATAAGGGATGCCGTACTTGGCGGTCATCTCCCAGATGGCCTGGAACCGGGGACTTTCCCAGTCGATGTCGCTGGTGATGTTGTAGGTCGGAATCGGAAAGGAAAAAATCCTGCCGGCATGGTCGCCGCTCATCATCACCTCGCAGAAGGCGCGATTGAACAGATCCATTTCCTCCTGAAAATCGCCATAGCGATCATCCATCAGCCGGCCGCCGCACACCACCGCTTCCTCGGCGAGATTGCGCGGCGCGATCATATCGAGGGTGATGTTGGTAAAAGGCGTCTGGAAACCGACCCGGGTCGGCACGTTCATGTTGAAGATAAATTCCTGAACCGATTGCTTGACCTCGCGATAGGTCAGTTTGTCGTACCGGATAAAAGGTGCCAGCAAGGTATCGAAGTTGGCGAACGCCTGGGCACCGGCCGCTTCGCCCTGCAGGGTGTAGAAGAAGTTGACAACCTGACCGAGGGCTGTACGGAAATGGCGCGGCGGTCCGCTCTCGATCTTGCCGTAGGCGCCGCTGAACCCGCGTAGCAGAAGATCGCGCAGATCCCAGCCGCAGCAGTACACCGACAGGGTACCAAGATCGTGAACGTGAAAATCGGCATTGCGATGCGCATCGGCGATTTCGCGGGGGTAGACTTTGTTCAACCAGTAGTTGCTGGTGATATTGGCGGCGATGTGATTGTTGAGCCCCTGCAGAGAATAGCCCATGTTGGCGTTTTCGTTGACCCGCCAGTCCTCCTGGGTGAGATAGGAATCGATGGCCTCGATGGACTCCTGAATGAACTCTTTGGTCTGACGCAGCGATTCGCGCTGTTTACGGTAAAGGATGTAGGCCTTGGCGGTTTTGGCGTGGCCTTTTTCAATAAGGATCTTCTCCACCAGGTCCTGGACATTTTCAACGGTCGGAACCCTGTCATCCTTGTAGATGACCTCCAGAATGCCGCCGACTTCACGGGCGATCTTGCCAGCCTTGTCCATATCGGTACCGTTCACGGCCCGCACGGCTTTCTGAATGGCCAACGAGATCTTATCCTGCTCAAACGGCACCAGCCGGCCATCTCTTTTGCGAATATATTCGATCATGCCTGCATTCCTCCACGGTCGATTTGACGAGTCTGAATGTAGCACAGCATGCCTTGCTGTCAAGGCAAAACAGCACAATATCTAGGGGAAAAACTGCGCATACTGCCCTATATATTGTGCATATGAACTGGAAAGGATGTGGATAAAAAGTGGATAAGACCGTGGGGAAAAACCCCTGACCAGGTGAAACACCCTAAAAAAACAGGCAAACCAAAACAGGAGCAAAAAAACGGCGGAAACAGGACTCAGGCTTTCATCAACAGAACTGCGGCCACCGCCAGAAGGATTCCAAGCCCCCCCCGGAAATCGAGCCGCTCACGATACAGAACCGCTGAAAGCAGAACCGCTATGGTGAAATGCAAACCGACCAGCGGCGCGATAACGGCCAGCGGGCCGGTCTCCAGCGCCCAAAGGAACAGGTAAAAGCCAATCAGATTCAGCCCCCCCATGATTATGCCGATAATTACTGGCGCCTTCAGCGCCGCTGACGAGACATTTTGCCACTGGCGGTATCGCCACAAACCCGCGGCCGCGGCACTGAAGCTATAGGCGATTGCCATAAATCCCCACTTATCCGCGTGCAGGGCGGCAAATTTACTGGAAACGGTGGCCACGGTCCCGGCCACCATGGCAAGCAGCGCCAGAGCCACCCCGCACCGGTATCGGCCCGCAACCTCCTCCGCCGGGGAGCCTGCCGCTGACCGGCGAGCAAACAGCAGCAGTACGGCAATGGCCAGCAAAATGCCGCACCACTGCCGCGGCCAGAGCCGGTCCTGAAAGAAAAACACCGAAAACAGGGTTGCGAATACCGTGCTGAGGCGCGTGATCGAATACCCGACAACAGCCGGGATCCGCCGCAACGCTTCAATGGTCAGCGCCGCACTGGCCAGAAACGCCACGCCATTGACCAATCCCCAAAGCACCATGGAAAGGCGCGGATCTCCCCGGTCCGCCCCGCACAAAAACTGTGACCAGCTGACCACCGCCACCGTCGCCATAAAAACCAGGCTGGTCAGCGCGGTATTGCAGCCGCGTTCCGCCGCCACCTTGTAGAAAAAGCGCTGCAACCCTATCAATACAAGGGCCAGCAGCGCTTTGAAAAACCACGGGGTCATGCCTTGCCCCTTTTGCCGGACGGGAAAAAACGGCCGGGAAAGACGGACGCCGCCACCCCTCTCGGCCTATGGCGGAATTTATTTGTAATAGGACCGCAGGACAGCCAGCATTTTTTTCGGCAAAGCCTCCGGTTCGTCGCGAAGTAACTGCGCCAGGGCGGAAACGACGAAGTAACCGTGCCCTGCATACAATTTCTGGAGGCTCTTCTCGGTCAGAGGCAGCCAGTAAACCGAACGGGCATCACTGCCGGCGCGGGGCTCCAGATCCGCGGCATCCTCGGAACTCAGATGCAGATGCCGAACCGTGGTCTCGATCCACGCGTGGTCGGTGGAACGGGGGTCATCGACAAAGCCGCGATAAATCAGCTTGCCACGATTCATGTCGAGACTCACGCCGGTTTCTTCAGACAATTCCCGGGCAAGCGTGCGGCTCACCTCTTCGCCAGCGTCGACCATACCGCCGGGGATGGCCCACAATCCGTTATCCTTGCGTTGAATCGCCAGCATTTCAACGTCGCCGAACTGCTTGTTGATGCGCGTGACGATGGGATCGGCGGCGTAATTAACGCCCCACTTGCCAAGCAGGCCGCGCCCGGCGATTCCGGAACGCCCTCGGGGATTGAGCGGCCGGCCCTTGGCATCGAATCGGATCGGCCCTTCGAAACTCTGCACTGGCAAAGCTTCGGCCATGGCGATGTCTTCCGGATCGGCCCAGCCACCCTCCTTTCGGGTGCGGTCGTTGGCCAGCACCTCGGGAGCAACGTAATAGGGCGGATCGTAATCGGGATAATCGACATCCCAATCTACCAGCGCATCGGGAACCTTGATCCGCCGCGGATAGCCATCCGGCCATTCGAAACGAGCCCGCCAGGGCTCCACATAAACATGCAGATCTCCTGCCAGCCAATCCCGGCTTTCAGGGTCGCCGCCGGAGGCGAACACAGAGGGTCTGGCCTCTTTGCATCCCGGTTTTTTATCCATGACTGATCTCCAGTATCGGCCCGCCGGACGGCTTAAAGAACCTCGCCAACGGCCGCCTTGATTTTTTCAATTTCCGTTTCAGTGGGAAACCACATGAATTCATTATGGTAATCCTGACCCAGGTCTTTATCGGTATGGCGGGTTGCCGCGGCGAGTTTCTCCTCGTCGACAAAGCCTTCCTGATTGAAATGGACATATTGTCCATAAATATTCTGCAGTAAAAGGGTCTGATCCGGCTGTCTGACCAACAGGGCTCCGGCCAATCTGACACATTGCCCCTTGAATTCAACAAAAGGTTCCAGATGCTCGCAGGCGGCGTCGAAGCGCGCCTTGTCGACCGGATGCATATCTCCCTGGTCATCGAACCTAAACATACGTACTTCAATCTCCATGTCATGTCTCCCTGATGTAACTTGAAAAAATTTCCAGGACAGTTTGCACACCGGACCGGACGGCGATCACGGACCGAACCTGCTCCTTATGCATGGTATAAATAGCAGCCGTAGCCGTTCCGGAGCAATTTAAAAAGATCTTGCATCGCAAAGCGATTGCCGAAGCCGAACCAGCGGTTCCGCATAAACAGCATCAGACCGCCGGCGGTTTGAACGCGTCAGGGCAGCACCGCGACAGACCGGCAGGCGGGGCAGCGCATGCGCTTTCCGGAAAGCCGCATGGGGTAGGCAATCTTACGGCCACAGGCACTGCAACGCGCCACCCCCACTTCGGGTTGATCCGGGTTGCCGGGCAACGGAATCAGACAAGTCTCCTGACCGGGAACCGGCGAAGGCATGGCCGGTTCAGGCGGCACCTCGGCGCCAGCATCCAGCGGTCCGACACTCGGCGCCTGCCTCGAAAGGGAATCGTCCTCGTCCATGTCTTCCTCAAAAACGGGCTCCTCGCTGTCACGAGTCTCGGCCATGTCCGGCGGTGAATCGTCGACGAATTCATCCGGCATCCCGGCCGCTTGCTCGACAAAGGCCGCTTCAACCGCATCGGCATCCGTGGATGCGCTTCCGGAATGGGTAACGTTGAACTCGAATCGGGACGCCGACTCCGGGTCGCCTGCCGCGAACGCCACCGGTTCGACGGCGGGTTCCAGATCTGCCACTGCGCCGGCATCAGGCACGACAAACTGGAAGGCACCTTCAGACACCCCGGCACTTTCGAAGGGTTCCGCGGCATCCGCTTCAGCATCCGCCCCGGACTCAACCAGCGGCTCGGGTGCAACCTCTTCATTTTCCCCGGAAAATTCGGGACCGATGCCAATGGCACCCATTTCTTCCCCAGAAGCCGCTCCGGTCCCTGCATCGAAAAGGTCTTCGGCGTCGGACATCGGCTCCGCGGCGGTTTCCGTCACACTATGCGGGGCCATCTCTTCGACGTCTGCCGAAAAATAACCCTCGGCATCCGCCAAATCCTTCGTTTCCGGAACGGCGCCAGCCAGACTTGACGCAACGGAAGCCGGCAATTCATCAGGAATCGGGGCAACGCCGGATGGAACCATTTCGGATGGCTCACCCTTATAAGCCCGCTGCTCTCCTTCCGGAACAGGCATGCTCGGCAGCGGGACCTCACTCTGCGCTGCATCCGCACGGTCGGCAAGCTGCTGAATGGCCTCGCGAACCGCGGACAACTCGGAACAAATGGCGGCCAGCAGCTTGCCGGTCCGGCGATAAAGCAAGCCGATCAGCACCAGCAGCATGACGCCAATTAGCAACAGCAAGCCTTGCGGCCCGGTCAGCAAAGCCAACATATCCTGCGGGTTCATAATCCATCCTCCTTGAATCCGGAATCTGAAAAAACCGACTTATCTGTCCTCCGTCCCGGAATTTAACGGCCACAGCCGCGCGCGACATCCCCGGCCGGGAGAATTATTCCTTATCGGCCACCAAAACAAACACGGGGTTGAACGCCTCGAACATCTTGTAATCGGTTGCCGGGCGAGTGCGCGCAATGTTGACGCTGGTCACCTCGACCCGGTATCCGGCATTTTCCAGAAACTCGCTGGCGGCAGCAAGGGTGTCCAGGGTAATAGCGTTCACCACGATCCGGCCGCCGGCCGCCAGGCGCTGATCCACCACGCTCAGGATCGCCCACAGACTGCCGCCCGATCCCCCAATGAAAACGCGGTCCGGATCCGGCAACCGTTCGAGGCAGCCAGGCGCTTCCCCTTCCACAACGGTAACATGCCGGGAATGAAATTTGCGCAGGTTCTCCCGGATGAACCGCTGATACTGTTCATTCTGTTCAATGGCGTACACTCTGCCATCAGGCATCAGGCGATCGGCCTCGATGCTTACGGAACCCGAACCTGCGCCAATATCCCACAACACCATATCCTGGCAAAGCCTCAGCTTGGCCAGGGTTACCGCCCGCACCTCTTCCCGGGTGATCTGCTTTTTGATGGCGCTGAAAGCTTCGTCGGCAATGCCCAGCACCGGCCGCGATGCTTCGGCGAGGGCTTCGTATTGCTTTACCAGCACCAGCACATTGAGAGGCGCGGCCGGCTCGGCCGGCAATCCGGCCACATCGGTGCGCACGATACGTTCTTGTGGGGTGCCGAGGTTTTCGCAAAGATAAGCGGCATACCCTTCGTGCCCCCGCTCCAGCATTTCACGGGCGATAACGGCGGGAGTATTCCGGGCATCGGTCAAAAGCGCAACCTTGTCACTGGCAATAATGCGGTCTGCCACATCCTCGGGCTCATGTCCCTTGCAGGAAAGAAAAACCGCATCGTCCCATGGCAAGCCTAGTTTAGCAAACGCATACTGAACGGAACTGACATTGGGCACGAATTCCAACTCATCTTCCCGAAAATTGCGCAGCAATTGCCGGCCGATACCAAAAAACAGCGGGTCGCCCGATGCCAGCACCACTGCGGGCCCCTCGCAGGTCTTGAGGCGATTGACTACTTCGGAAAAATCCTGATCGATATCGATCTTTTCGCCGGGAAAGTCCGGGAACAGCGACAGCAGTCTTGCGCGGCCAAACAGAACATGGGCCTGTCCAATAATGTCCAGAGCGCGGCGACTGAAACCCTCCTGCCCTTCAACTCCGGCACCGATGACATAAATTTTTTTCATATCCGCCATTCTCTTCCTGCGACAGTCGGAAGCATTCGCTGGAAAAAGCTACTCTGGTATCCATCCGCAAACTCCGGATGAAAACTACTCTAACGATCGCACTTGTCTTCGTCAAGCAGAGCAATACGCCGGGAAAACAGACAGCCTCCCCCTGTGCGCTGGGTCAATCAAGCCAATGCGCAGTTTCCGCGGCTTCCAGAAACAAAGTACTCACCACCTCTCCGAGAGCGGGGTGCCCGCCAAGAAATTCAGCCTGCACAATCTGCAGTTCGGGATAGCGGCGCCGCGCCGAAGCAATCGCCGCCGGAAGGTCGGCGGTAACATGCATGCCAGGCAACAAAAAAAACGGTATAATCACCAACCTTCGCTCACCCGCGGCATAACAGCTTGCCAATGCCGCCGAGAAACTCGGGCTGCCGTGCTCCAGAAATGCCACATCGACCCTGGTGGCGCCAGACAACCGCTGGCGAACCTGGATGGCAACCTTTCGCAAAACATCGGCAGCCTGGGGCCGGCGTGAACCATGTCCTACGATCACAACAGCAGGGTATTTGGCCATCGAATCCCTCGTCAGCCGTTCAGCAATTGCACAGTACAGCGGCCGCCTTCATAGTAATCTATGATATTGAGGCATCCATAGGACTGCTCAAGGCGAAACGCGGATCGCAACGGAGCGTCCAGGGCATCGAGCAGAATCACCCGGTTGACCGCCCCGTGGGCGACAACCACCATTTCGGCACCGGCATGGGCGGCCAGCGCAGCCTGCATGGCCGGAAGCACCCGCCGGGAAAGGTCCAGCAGACTTTCCCCCCCGGGAACCCGGTAATGTACGATATCCCCGAGCCTCGCAGCCCATTGCTCTGGAAAACGCCGCTGCAATTCCTGCCAGGTGACACCCTGCCATTGACCGATGTTCAGTTCTCGCAAAGCCGGTAGTGGCACGGGATCCAGGCCATGGGCTCGTCCCAGCAGCCTGGCTCCGTCCAGGCAACGGCTCAGGTCGCTGCTGAAAATCGCGGCCAGAGGGCGATCCCGAAGTCTTTGCTGCAGAACCCGGTATTGCTCCCACCCCAGCGGCGTCAGGCCGACATCGTCCTGTCCGTTGTAACGCCGCTCTTCGTGGCCCTCCACCTGCCCGTGCCGTATCAGGTAAACACGGGTGCGGGAGCCGCTGGTGCTTGATTTCCGGTCGACACCGGCACGGTCCGCCACGGCTCAAACCTCTTCCCCGGAATCCGCGGGCAGTTCAGCATCAGACTCCGCGCAGGCAAGAGCCACCTCAATCCGTTGAAGGATATCCTCACGACCTTCGCGGGTCAGTGCGGAAAAAAACGAAAACGCCTCTTGCGGCAGTCCGGTGGCCTCGAGTATCGGGCGCATCTGCGCGCCGCGACGGTTTCTGCTGACCTTATCGACCTTGGTAATGACCGGTATGGTGGGGATATCAAGCTCTTCCAGCCAGTCGAGCAACTGCAGTTCCTCGTCCCTGGGCACACGGCGGATATCGAAGAGCAGGATCACCGCCTTGAGGTTGGCGCGATTCTCCAGATAGGTGCGAGCCATAATGCCCCAGTCCTTCTTGACGGCCAAAGGCACCTTGGCAAAACCGAAACCGGGCAGGTCGACAAGGGTGAACTGCTCATTTACGGAAAAGAAGTTGAGCATCTGGGTGCGGCCGGGTGTAGCGGAAGTTCTTACCAGCCCACGGCGATTGACAAGAACATTGATCAGGGAGCTTTTCCCGACATTGCTGCGGCCGGCAAACGCAATTTCCGGTAAATTGTCCGAAGGATAGCCTTCGGGTCGGGCAGCCCCCTTGATGAATTCGGCGGATTTAATCTGCAACGTCATTTTTCTCCTGACTGGAACACCTGTTCGAAGGCTCTTGCGAACGATATCGCAACAACCGGGTGAATACAACAAAAACGGCCAATTAGCTTTTAAAAAACAGCTCATATTACGCAATGCAGGGGTCGGACCGCGCCCTACTCGGACTTTACGGACAACGGCGAATGGATACCCCTGGCCTGCCATGCCTCTCTCGAATCTGCTGTGACAGCATAACCCGTCAGGCCAAAGGAAGTCCACGTCGGCCTGCCCCGCCGCCCCAAGCATCACTGAAACCGTTGACAACTGTGGTATTTGGGATAATTGTTAAGCATGAGCATAGCGAAAAAGCCTTGTTCCCAACAAGGAGGCAACCATGCCCAAATTAAGCGATGCCGCAATTCAGGAAGCCATCAAGGATTCTCTGCAAACCGAAAAAAATGCGATGAATTTTTATCGTATGGCCGGCGGCCTGGTGCAACGCCCGCAGGCGAAACAACTTTTTGAATTGCTGGCCGGCGAGGAACGGGACCATGCCCGCCATTTCTACAATCTCTATCAGGGGACAGACCTTCCGCCCTTTGACGAATATATGGAGCAGAACCTGAAACATGACCGGGAATACCTGCTGCAGCAGGAAAAGGCCCTGCTCAGCGACCTGCGCATACGCAAAGCCATGGAACTGGCGATGGAAAAGGAACAGGCCCTGGAAAAACACCTGCGGGCGCAGGCTGACAGAATCGTCGATGAAGAAGTCCGTAACATTTACCTTGATAATGCCGAGTCGACCCGCCGGCATTATCTCATGATCGAATCCGAGTACGCACACCTGATGGGCATGGTACATGAAACGGACATCGACACCTTTGTGCGGGAATAAAACCTACCACAGAAAATATTGATTTTCTGTGGTAAAATAATGTTGCAGAGCAGGTGGTTGCAACCACCTGAAAGCGAAAACCGGCATTGCGCGGTCTCATGCCAGAAGCCTTGTCTTCCCATCCGTCGGGCACCATTGGGAAGGGCGCGCCAAAGCGGGTCTGTAAATGAGCCGCCAGGCAACCCCGGAAAAAGGGCGCTCGTCGAATTGGCAAAAAGCTGACCGTGGCAATGCCGGCGTTTTTTGTGTTTGTGGACGAAGTTTCTTCTTCGGCCTCCCACCGCTTCTCCTGAAAACGGATGCCTTCGCTCCGTATCAATTCGCCAAGTTACCGGAATGATTTGCCTTGCCCTGCCCGGCTGGATTATAGTAGGAGGCAATCGCGTCTTTTAACGGTTGTTTTTCTCCTGATGATATTCGCGCACACGAGGATTGACGTTTTTCCGGTTGGCGCCAGGGAGACTGTCATGCCCAAGCAACCTGTTCGCATCCTGGCCTTTGGCGACAGCCTCACGGCGGGCTGGGGACTGCAACCATCCAAAACTGTTCCAGCCTGCCTGGAAAGCACCCTGATAAAAGAAGGTTTCGATGTTTCCTTCATCAACACCGGCGTTCCCGGCGAAACGACCGAGGGGGAATCCGACGCTTTGAAAAAGCACTGGGCTGTAACCCTGATCTGGTCATCCTGGAATTGGGAGCCAATGACAATCTGCAAGCCCTGCCGCTCACTGTAACAAAAACCAACCTCGACGCCATGCTCGGCATCCTGGCCGCCAGAAACATTCCGGCGCTGTTTGCCGGCATCCGACCGTTGCGTGACCTGGGACCGGATACCAATTTTCGTTTTGTGTCGCTGTTCCATGAACTTGCCAGCCGTCATGCGGTGCCCTTCTATCCCGACTATCTCGACGGCGTGGCGGGCAACCCAATGTTGCTGCAAAAGGACGGCCTGCATCCCAATGCCAGGGGCGCCCGGGAAATCGCCAAACGCCTGCGGCCTTTGGTCATCGACATGCTGCGTGCTCTGGAAGGCTCAGCCCCCGCCGGGTCGCAGCCTTGACAGTCCACCGGGGACGGTTATGGTTAGACAAGAATATCAAGCGGCGCTGACGGCCGCAAATCCAGCCTTTTTATCGGGGAGGATGTCATGAAAAAAACCGTTTCTGCGTGCTGCGCATTTCTGCTCCTGCTTAGCGGTTGTTATGGGACCATGGGGTCGAAGGAAACCGGCGGCACACTGATCGGAGCCGGAACCGGCGCCCTGATCGGATCGCAGATCGGGGGCGGGCGCGGCACCCTGATCGCCGTCGCTGTCGGCACCCTGGCCGGCGCCCTGCTTGGCCAGGAAGTAGGCAAGTCCCTTGATCGCGCGGACCAGCTGGCCATGCAGCAAAATGCCCAGTATGCCCTTGAATACACGCCGACCCGCCAATCCACAAGCTGGCGCAACCCTGACTCGGGCAATTACGGCAGCATTACACCGATTGAAACCTACCAGACGCCCGGCGGACAGTATTGCCGCGAGTATCTGCAGAACGTGATCATCGGCGGACAGCAGCAGCAAGCTTACGGCACGGCCTGTCGCCAACCGGATGGCACATGGAAAATCATCCGCTGACCGGAGCTGCCTGACACGAACCTGAAACACGCCGGGGTTTATCCTGTGGCTGTTGACCGGCAAGGCAACCCATGCGCGGAACTTCCGGCGGCATCCACGGCGGAATCACCCGGCCATGCTTACAACAGGCGGATGCATGAGCAAGCCCACCCGGAAAATCGACCTCCCCTCTTTTGCCGGTGACGCATGCCAAATCCTGGCCAGCGATGCCGAAGTGCTGGCACTGTCCTTCGGCTCCAGACTGGATGCGGAAACCGTGTCCTTGTTGTGGGACCCCCTTGACGAAATTCTGGAAAGAACCTCTCCACGGATTCTGCGCATTGAAGCCAGCCGTCTGGAGCACTGCGATGGCGCCGGCTTCGGTTTGCTGATGGAACTGGCACGAAGGCAGATACGCCGCGATGCGCAATACGAGCTGACCGGATTGAAAGAAAAATTCGCCGGGCTGTGGACACTTTACCGGCCCGAGGATTTCACCCGGCTTCGCGCCAGCCGGCCACAACCCTGCTGCCTGCCGGAAGAGGCCGGACGCCTTGCTTATCAGGCGTGGGAGGGCATACGCGACATGGTGCGATTTACCGGCGAACTGGCCGTGGCACTGTTCCGCGCCGCACGACAGCCTCGCACGATCCGATGGTCCGAAGTCTGGCTGACCATGGAAAAAGCCGGCGTCAACGCTTTGTTCATCGTCGGCCTCATCAGTTTCCTGATCGGCTTGATCATGGCTTTTCAAGCCACCATTCCCATGCGCCAGTTCGGCGTGGAAATCTACGTCGCCAACCTCACGGCGTTGTCGATGCTGCGCGAACTCGGTCCGCTAATGACCGCCCTGCTGCTTGCCGGGCGTTCGGGCTCGGCCTTCGCTGCGGAACTGGGAACCATGAAAATCAACGAGGAAATCGACGCCTTGACTACCATGGGGCTGGCTCCGATACCCTTTTTGGTTGTTACCCGGGTGCTGGCAACCATCATCGTGCTGCCCCTGCTGACCCTGTTTGCCAACTTCATGGGACTGGTTGGCGGTGCCGTGGTCCTTCTGTCTTTGGGCTATCCGCTGGTTTCCTACATCAACCAGATCCAGTCAGCCGCCAATCTCGGCGACCTGGTGGGTGGCCTGGCCAAAACCATTGTATTCGCTCTGATCGTCGCTGGCGTAGGCTGCCTTTACGGTCTGAAAACCCGTAGCGGTGCCAGCGCCGTAGGGGATGCGGCCACCCGCGCTGTCGTTTCCGGCATTATCCTGATCGTCATCACCGACGGATTGTTCGCCGTAGCCTACTACTATCTCGGGATCTGACCCCATGGCTCAAACGCGCGACCGCATTATAGAGGCACGAAATTTAACCGTCGGATACGGCGCCACACCGATCCTGCAGAACCTGTCCTTCGACGTCCAACAAGGGGAAGTCTTCGTCATACTGGGGGGCTCCGGGTGCGGGAAAAGCACTCTGCTGAAAAACATGATCGGACTGTATCAACCCATGGATGGACAGCTTCTGATCAATGGCAAGGATCTATGGCAAACCGAGGGTACCCTGCGAAAAGAACTGCTACGCTGCTTTGGCGTCATGTATCAGAACGGTGCCCTTTTCGGCTCTTTGACCGTCATGGAAAACGTACGGCTGCCATTGGAAGAATTTACCCATCTGCCCAGTGCGGCCATGGACCTTATCGCCGCGATGAAGCTGCAACTGGTCGGCCTTGGCGGTTTCGGGCATTACCTGCCCGCGGAACTGAGCGGCGGCATGCGCAAACGGGCCGCCATCGCCCGCGCCATGATACTCGACCCCCAGATTCTGTTTCTTGACGAACCGACGGCAGGCCTCGATCCTGTCATGTCCGCGGAAATGGACCAGCTTATTTTACAGCTGGCGCAAAGTCTGGCCATGACCTTTGTTATCGTTACCCATGAACTGCCGAGCATCTATGCCATTGCCGACCGCGTCATTATGCTGGACCATAAGACCAAAAGCATTGTCGCCGCCGGACCACCGCAGCAGCTGCGCGATGCCAGCAGCGATCCTTTGGTGCGGGCCTTTTTCCATCGGGAACCCATGCTCCCGAGCAAGCCACAGGAAGGAAGAACCGTCCCATGAGTGAACGGGCCAACTATGTCAAGATCGGATTGTTCGTCATTGGTGCCAGCCTTATCGCCGTGGTGTCGCTTATTGTTCTGGGTGCTGGCAACCTGTTTCAGAAACGGATTCTGGTTGAGACCTATTTCGATGAATCGGTCCAGGGCCTCGACATCGGCTCGGCCGTGAAACTGCGGGGAGTCCAGGTCGGCAAAGTTGAGGCGATCACCCTGGTTGATTCCGTATACGACACCAACAAACGTTATGTGCTGGTGCGCATTGCCCTGGCATCCAGTTCCCTGGGGCGCACCGCCAAAGTGGTTCAGCGAGGGCTGCAGGCCGAGACCGATCAGGGGCTGCGTTTTCGCCTGGCCTTTCAGGGAGTGACCGGCATGGCCTTTCTGGAAGCGGATTACCTGCCGTCCGATCAGCTGCCCGGCCTCAAGATCGACTGGCAACCGATATACCCCTATATTCCCTCGGCGCCGAGCAACATCACTCGCTACACCGAGGCTATCGATAAAATCCTCAAGAATCTCGACAGTCTCGATATCGCCGCAGTCAGCAGCGGCATCAGGCAGGCTGTCGCCGCCCTCAACCAGGCCATGCAGGAAGCGCATATCTCGCAGATCAGCGACGAGTCTTTAGCATTGTTGAAGGAACTGCGGACCACCAACAATCGTATCGATACTCTGCTAGCCGGCGGGCAAGCTCCCCTGCAGCAGTTTTTCGCCACCCTTCCGGAACTGTCACGCTCCCTGTCACACAGCGCCCGCCAGCTTGAAACCCTGACAACCGAACTCCCCCGGGAGCTGGCGCCCCTGGGACAGAGCCTGCGGCAGATAAGCGCCCTGCTGACCGCTGAACAGCAGACCATTGAAACCACGCTGAGCAACTTTCGGCAGACCTCGGAAAACCTGCTCGACATGTCGGAAAATGCCCGCGACTATCCCGCCCAGACAATATTCGGAGCGCCGCCAGCCCCCGTGGAGTCTTTGAAATGAACTCAAATATATCTCGCATCCTGGTGTGTATGATGATAAGCGGATGGATGCTGACAGGGTGCCTGCGCCTTGGCGAGCGCCCCGCGGAACGCATCAGCTATGTGTTTACGGCGGAGCGCCCGGGAAAACCTGGTGAAAAGAGCGGATCCGCCGTACTGCAGGTCACGCCCATGCGCATTTCCCCACGATTCAACAGCCGCAGCTTTGTGTATCGCAAAGGGGCATCGCGATACCAGACGGACTACTACCATCAGTTTCTGATCGCGCCCGCCAGTCTGATCCAGGAAGAGGTGGTACATTGGCTGGCGGCAAGTCCCGGCCTGTCGATGGCAGGAGCATCGGCGGGGCCCCTGCCTCCCGACTATCTGCTGCAGGGACATATCATCGATCTGTATGCCGATTACCGTCAGGAACAGCCTTCAGCCATTCTGGAAATCGCGTTTTTGCTCCTCGAACATCCTGCCGTGGAAAACCCGGTCCTTCTCAGGCGCCGCTATCGGAGTGAAATCCCCGCAGGCCACAACTCACCCGACGCCCTCATCAAGGCATGGGACTGCGCATTGACCCGGATACTGGAAAACCTGGAAAAAGATCTGATCGTTGCCATCGAGGATCATCGGCGCCGATAAACGACGTGGCGGAATTCAGCATACGCCTGTTCCGAAACGACAAGCCATTCGTCCTGCCGCACAGGTGGGAAAAAGCAGTCACCCGGATACGCCTTATCGATCCAGGAAATATGCATGCGGTGTGCAATCGCAAGTGCCTGGCGATAAACGTCCCGTCCGCCGATAAAAAACACTTTTTGCGACTCCTGGCCAGCCCGCCGCACAGCACTGTCGAAATCCCTGCACACCATGACGCCAGGGACCGGAGGCATACCGCGGCTGACGACAATGTTAGTGCGTCCCGGCAGGGGGCGTCCCAGCGAAATAAAGGTTTTCCTTCCCATGATCAGGCAATGTCCCATGGTAAGACGGCGAAACAGAGCCAACTCCTCGGGGATATGCCATGGAAGTTTTCCATGCTGGCCGATGATGCCGCTACGGGTCATGGCCGCGATAATAATCAGCTCAACGTCATACATGGCGCACCCTTTATAAGACACTTCTCACCGCCAGCAATTCCCCTCGCCTATCCTGCCTGGGGCACAGACGGGGATCTGTTGATTTTCTGTTGAAGTCATATGACACAAGGTTGCCCCCACCCTTTTTGCTGATCGCTTAAATCCAGGGGTTTATTTCAGGTCCGCTTGCCGGCCGTTCAAGGATTGATACAATTTCCATGGGTTTTATTACTGACAGGAAAATCCTGGATATGTCTGCGACCAGATTTTTGCAACGCCTGCGCAAAGCATAAAACGGGATGAAGAGACAACGGCCAGGCAGCCTTTTGCAGGCCTCAGAATTGTATCGGACGGCAGGTTTTCCAACCGAAAGGAGAACGACATGGCACAGGACCACCATTTCATACTCGGAGTTCACGTGGACAATCGCATCAAACGCGCATCCGACGTTCAGCAATTACTGACCGATTATGGTTGCAACATTAAAACCCGCATCGGACTGCATGAAGTTACAGGAAATTTCTGCGCGGGGTTCGGCCTGATTCTTCTGGAAATGATCGGCGAAACCGTAAAAATCGAGGAACTCTCCGAAAGGCTCGAAAAGATCGAAGGTGTTTCGGTACAACGCATGGTCTTTGAACATCCATAGATAGTATCCATCCGGAAACTCCGGATGGATACCAGCGTAGTTTTCATATGGGAAACGAGCAATTTTTCGTTGTGGCAAGGAAATCAAGGGGTTGCGCGGAGGCGTACATCGGTACGCCGCACAAGCAAGCCTGCGGATTGACGCCGCCACGGCGGAAAAGGGCCGTTTCCGGATGAAAACTAGATAAATCATGGCGGAAAGCGGCAACCTTTTGCCGCCTTTCCGTTCCATGGTTTCGGATGGATCTCTAACGCCTGCTCACTCAAGCACCCGCCTGTGCAGCAAGGACCAATGTCTGTATTTGCGCGGCATATGGCTTCCCGTTGCACCAATAATCATGGCCGCCCACAGCAACTGTTCGGCAAACTGCAGCCACAGGTGCAGCAAAAAGACACAACCGACATGCAGCATGGCCATGATGCCTGCCCCCTGATAAGGCCAGTGTCTTGTCTGGTATAACTCCGAAGCCACCAGACCGAGGCCGGTAACAACTGTCAGCCTGCCCCAGAAATGCAAATCACTGAGCGGTTGATTAAAAATGACGCCGCCCAGCATAACCCCGGCAACTCCGATATGCAGGCTGCGAAACATTATATCCAGCGCCCGCGCCCAACCGGGACGAAAATACATCGATTTTTTTTGACCGTCTTTTTTATCCATGCCCACCTCCCTGGATTATACGTAACCCCTCTTGCGGAAAGGAATACATTTACACCAAAACGATTGCGATAAACAAGTCTGTCCTGAAACAAGGACATAAAAGACAGTGCAATAAAAACCCACCGGAACTGCAATGGTCCGCAAAAGGCTATTCAGAAACCTCATAAAGAGCCTGGATAAAAAACGAAGTGGGACTTTTCCCATGGAAAAGTCCCACTTCCCAGCCTATCCTGATACGTGACCGGCAACTCTTTGAAGTTGCCGATCTTCAGAGTCGGTCTTATTCGTCTCTTTCGTAATCGACGATGCGTGGGGCGACCGACTTGATGCTCAGAAGGTCAGTATAGTTGATGTTGTTGCCCAGATAGTTGTTGCCATCGGTACCGCAACCCAGGGTAAGTGAGGGCGGAAGCTTGTTGTAGATAAGCCCGATGCTGCCGTGTACCGCAGGCTGGTTCAGGAGCAGTCGATTGGCAGGGATCTCCAGGGCGAACTTGTCGATGACCTTTTCGTCCTGTGCATGGATAACGGCCGTGTGGCCGGCGCCACCCCAGCGAAGCTGGGTCTTGGCTGCTTCAATCGCTTCATCGGTGCTGTTGTAGCTGATGTAACCGAGCACCGGAGACAGTTTTTCGTGGCTGAACCAGTCCTCGGGACCAATGCTCTTCAGGGGCACGAGCAGCAGCTTGACATCTTCAGGGACCTCGAAACCGGCGATCTTGGCAATAACCTGGGGCGATTTACCTACGATTGCCACGGCCGGAACGCCTCTTTCCTTGTCGAACATAACCGCTTCGAGTTTTGCCTTCTGCTCGTCATTGACCAGATAGGCGCCTCGCTCAACCAGCATCTTCACGCCTTTTTCAGCGATGGCCGGATCGTCGAAAATCACCGACTGGTCGGAGGAGCAGATGGTGCCGTTGTCAAAGGTCTTGGAAGCGATGACGTTATTGATCGCGACGCTGAGTTTGGCGGATTTCGAGATAAACACAGGGGTATTGCCTGCGCCGACGCCAATCGCGGGGTGACCGGAGCTGTAAGCGGATTTAACCATGGCATTGCCGCCGGTGGCCAGAATCAGGTTCACGCCCGGGTGTTTGAACAGCAGATTGGTCGCTTCAATGGAGGGGGTTTCAATCCACTGGATGCAGTGCTCTGGAGCACCGGCAGAGACAGCCGCGTCGCGCAAAACTCTCGCCGCTTCGACACTGCACTTCTGCGCGCGGGGATGGCAGGCAAAAATGATCGCATTGCGGGTCTTCATGGCGATCAGAGCCTTGAACATGACGGTCGAAGTGGGGTTGGTCGTCGGCGTTGCGGCGGCGAGCACACCAAAAGGCTCAGCCACGTACTTCACGCCATCTTCTTCCCTGATGACGCCAACGGATTTCTTGTCCTTGAAATACTCGTACACCACATGGGCGCCAAGATGATTCTTGATGGCTTTGTGGTCAGCGCGGCCGATGCCGGTTTCCTCAACGGCCATCTCTGCGAGTTTGACTTCGTTGGCAACGCTGGCCGCATCCATGGCCGCGGTAATCTTGTCAACCTGTTCCTGGGTGAAGAGCTTGAATTCGTCGGCAGCCTTGCGAGCGTTGGCTACCAATTGGTCGATCATTTCCTTAGCCATACCTAATCCTCCTAGTCTTGTTGTTGATTGTTCACCTTACCCAGACATCTAAAGAAACGCATAAAACAAGCGCTTCCGCACAAAAGGCGCGCGGGTAGACAACCCGCAACCGGGTTTTACAGGTTCACGGACTGCGCAGGCCAACCATCCTGCTATAAGGCAAATGAACAATATAGACGTAAAAGCCATGAAACCATCGAGGCAACAATCTTCGTTGCGCCGAAACTCACGACCTAGAACAGCGTATCACAAGCTCTTTCATAACCTGGATATTTGGTACTTATAACAGAGTGCCTTATGCCTTGCAAGTAAATTATTCCCCGGGAGAGGGGCATTCTCACCACCCTCAAAACGAGGCACGGCAAACCCGACAGCTCCCCTTCAATCCAGTGTTCCATACTATAAAACCCGGAAGGGCAGACACTATCGAACAATGGTCGCAGGACAAAAAAATGCGCGCCGGTCAGGAGGGAAAAACCATGCGCGCCAAGAGTTGGACTGTGGTGGTTGCCAGTGTGTCCCATTTGTTTTTCAGGTTACCATCCCCAATCGATTTTGCAAGCAGGCCTTCGAGATTTATCCACGCCGCCGATGCCAGGGACCGTTTATCGGGATGTCGGAAATGGCTTCAAAACCTGGTTATTTTCCGAACAGGAAACAACCCTGCCTCATTATTGGAAAACCCCAACCGGCAACCTTCCGGCGTTTCGTAACCGTTTTCAAAACGGATCGTTCCGGGTTATAGGAAAATGTTGTTTCGCCCATGGCGGAGGTATTTTCGCGAAGCAAAAGCACAGGGGGCCAAACACATTCAGTGTCTGGCCCCCTGTGCTTTTATTGGTGGAGCTGAGCGGGCTCGAACCGCCGACCTACGCGTTGCGAACGCGTCGCTCTCCCGACTGAGCTACAGCCCCGTTGTCATTTCCTGCGTCTTTCAGGAAAACGGCCGATGTCTGTCCAACGCCTGGCATGATGGTGACGTATGCGGCAGACGCAGAACGAATCGCGCCCCGAGTTCCGTATTCTGAACCTCAATTTCTCCCCGATGATGCTCCAGAATGCGATGCACAATGGATAATCCAAGACCGGTACCCTGTTTGCGGGTGGTGAAAAAGGGATTGAATATATTGCGCAGAATGGTCACCGGAATACCACCGCCGGTATCTTCTATCTCCACCGCCGCGGCACGATCTCCCCGCAACACAGTGCTATATGCCCGCACCACGAGCGATCCCCCCTCGGGCATGGCCTGCCGGGCATTATCAATAAGATTGATCACGGCCTGACGCAGTTTCTGGACATCTCCCTGAACCGGGGGCACGTCCTCGCCAAATTCCCTGACCAGCCGTATGTTCCCTTTTCGCAGAGAATCATCCTCGAGAATCAGAACCTCGTCAAGCATTTTTATGATATCGCATTCGGAAATGCACAACATCTGTTTTTTGGAAAAGGCGAGAATGTTCGTCAGCATCTCTTCCATGCGCCGCACCTCACGCACAATAATCTCACTGTATTCCCGCTCCCGGCTCGCTTCGGGCAGGACATTTGCCAGGCGGCGGGCAAACCCGCCGATGCAGACCAGCGGGTTGCGCAGTTCATGGGTCACGGAGGCCGCCGTCTCGCCGAGAGCGGCCATTTTTTCCCCCTGAATGAGACGCTCCTGAGTCTCCCGCAGATCCTGATGAGAAGTTTCGAGCCGGCTCAGCAGCATGGAATTTTCCATTGCCTGAGCGGCCTGATTGGCGAACAGTTCAAGAAACCGTCGCCGCGCCAGAAGCTCCGGTCGGTCCAGACTGGAACTGTTTACCACCAGTACGCCAAGAGCACGGCTCCGGCCACGCAACGGCACTACCGCGCAGGCGTCAAAGCCAAGAGTTTCTGAAAGCCGGCCGAAAGACCCTTCTCCCTTTCGGGTATCGGTAATAAAGATCAGCCTGTCCTCCAGCAAGGCCCGCGCCAACGGATTGTTTTTATCCGAGAGGGAAAGTCGCTGTTTGAAAACCATCTGGCAGAATTCATCCTGCCTCTGCCGCTCGCAGATATCCGCCGTAATTGTCGGCAATTCCCATTCGGCCTCTCCCTCTTCCCGACAGAACAGATAGCGGGCGGAGACATGCGTAACTCCTACCATTCCCTGCAAGACGCCACTGCGTTCATTGGCCAGAAAAAGCATCGCTCTTTCAAAGCCGCCCCCCAGGAAATGGTTACAGCCGACAGAATCAGATGCATCAACTCGTCCAGGCGCAAGGTGCCGTGCATGGCTCTCGAGATGCGGTACAGAAGGGAAATTTCATGAAGTTTTCGGGTGTTTTCCCGCAGCAGCAGGGTGCGGTCCTGCAGGGCTTCGAGCCGTTCAAGGTTTTGAGCCGCCAGCCCTGCCAGCTTGTGCAGAAAAGGCTGCCGGGTTCCCAGATCCAGGGCGCCACAGCGCCCGTCTTCAGCCAGGAAGAGGGTGCCGCGCAAACGCCCCTGAAATACCAGCGGCCAGCAAACGGCTTTAGCTGCCATACCGGAACCAGCGACAAGGTGCATCCGGGTATCGGCAAGGACGCGAGCACCGAGGTCCAGTTCCATGCCCTCAAAAGTACCCAGATCGGCCTGGCGGTGGGAACTCAGGCGAACCTGGGACCGACCCAGCACTGCCGCGCCGTGCAACGGCCGAAGAATAACGCAGGCCACACCACCGTCGCTTTCAAGCACGCGCCAGATCTCATTCAGCAACGATTCCAGATCCGCGGTGCCTCCCAGGGCACGTGCCAGGTCGGCCAGAAGAAGCGCATGGCGCAACGTCTGCTGCTGCGAACGGCCGTCAAGATGCTGCCGCAATTGGTCAGCCAGGATCATGCTGACGTTTCCGGCCAACTGCTGCACGGGTGGAGCCAGGGATAAAGAATCGGCAAGGCAGAAAGAGAGAATTCCCAACTCGCGGCCTGATGCCATGGCGGCAACATGAAAAAAACCGGGCGGGGAGGCAACCGGACAGCAGCCGTCGGAAGATTGCGTGGCGAAAAGGCGGGGCCTTTCACAGGGTGGCGAAGCATTGGCGTCCGATGCCGCCACGATGGCGGTACCAACGCCGGACGCGCTTTCCGGGTACCAAAAAAACGCTCCCGCCACAGGCAGGGAGCGCTCCAGACAAGCCAATATCTCTTTGCATTTTTCCAGGGGCGAACGATGCTCGCCAACAGCGATGCACAACACCTGGTGAAGAATCGAGCATTCATTGCAGGCCATCGCACTCCCCGATCCGCCCATTTCCTAGAAGAGCAGGGTCATCCAATCTTTTCCTTGCGTTCCTGCTCTGTTTTGCAGTCGATGCAAAGCGTCGTTACAGGACGGGCACGAAGCCGTTCGATGCCAATTGGCTCCTCGCAACATTCGCACTCGCCAAAGGTACCGTGCTCGATCCGCTCCAGGGCCTGGCGAATCTTCATAATCAGCTTGCGCTCGCGATCGCGGATGCGCAATTCGAAATTGCGGTCCGATTCCAGGGAAGCCCGGTCGGTCGGGTCGGGGAAATTGCTCTGGTCATCGGTCATCTCCGAAACAGTTTTTCCGGCATCCCGCAGCAGCGCTTCCAACTGAGATTCAAGGAGCCCCTTGAACTCTTTCAGTGTTTCCTGATCCATGCAATTCTCCTTGTGCTATATGGGCTTGCAAATGTAAATGAAATCGATTGTCAAGTCAACAGAAATGGCTCGTAGCCGCTTGTAGCGGGCCGTATCAGGTCAGAGGCTCCTTTCCAGATGCCATCCCGGAAAACCCTGACAGCCAAATTTAACAGGAAACTCCAGTTGCGCAACTTGCAGACACAAAATCATTCCTGCCGGAGAAAAGTGCCGCTCTTGCCACCGTGCTTTTCCATGAGCCGGATTTCAGACACCACCATTTCCTTGTCGACCGCCTTGCACATATCATAAATTGCCAGGCCCGCGACCGCAACCGCCATTAATGCCTCCATCTCCACACCGGTCTGCCCGGTCACGCGCACCCGGGCCTCGATCTCGACGCGACCTTGACCGGGATGCGGCGTAAAGTCCACGGAAACCGATGACAGCAACAGCGGATGGCACAAAGGGATAAGGTCAGGGGTCTTTTTGGCGGCCATGATTCCGGCAACCCGCGCCACCGCCCACACATCTCCCTTGGCCATCTCACCGCTCATGATAAGTTTCAGGGTCGATTCCTTCATGCGCACTTCACCGCGGGCAATCGCCAGACGACCCGTGGCATTCTTTTCGCCGACATCCACCATGATCGCCTTGCCGTTTTCATCCAGATGGGTCAAACCTTCGTTCATCATTCCTCCTCAGTCCAGGATAGTGCCATCTCCTCCGGCATCAGCCCGAGAGAAGAATGGTAGGGAAAAAACGCCAGGCTTACAGGCCCGGCCGGGGCTACGGCGCGCACGACCTGCCGCAGTTCATCAGGCGAAACATCCTGCGAGCTGACGAAATCGCGCGCCTGCAGCTTGAGCAGCAATCCTGCCGGATTGAGCAAATCGCGAACTCCGGCCTGAGCCAGCTCGGAAACCTTGGCGATGGCCGCGGCTACCGGCAACGAAAGCTCCGCGGACATCTGCCGGTGATAAGCCATGATCGCCACATATTCGAAACCGGATTTCAGCGCCTGCGCGTAATCCTGAGAGAACCACGCCAATCCATGCCGCGGGGAAGTCAGCACCTCATAGGGAAGATTCAGCGCAAAAGGCAAACCCGGCCGCACTTCCTGCGCTGCGGAGCGTAAATGTTCAGCCAACCCCAGCAAATGGCGGTTTTTCCAGACCGCCCACTCGGAAAAAGCCGGTCCCAGACGACCGACACGCACCTTGCCGTCGGGACCCCGTACGGTTTCAGCGAAAAGCTCGCCAGGCAGATAAAAACGTCCGGTATCCTTGAGACTGGCACTCAGGGCCGCACGGGAGAACCCTTCGGTCTGGCGCAACACCAGGTCATCCTGCAACAGCACGCCATCAATGGGATAACGGGCCAGATCCCTGAACAAAGCGGCCAGACGCTGGTGAACTTCCGGATTAAAAGGATCGAGGGCCTCGCAGGGAATGATGCAACCACTGCCGGGATCATAGCGCCGCCCCTTCCATTCCTCGTTTCCGGACAACGGCGTGCTCAGCGTGGTCATCCAGGCGAAAACCTTCAATCCGGCAGCGTGCGCCAGTTCCGTCAGGGCGCCGAGAGCATCCGCCACCACCGGCGCCCCATCGGTAGCGAAGTAAACTCCGGCGGGCGCCTGCGGTTCGATAAAAGCATAGAAACGATCCCCGGGCCGCTGGAAAACGCGAAGGATTACCGTATCGAGCCCCATGCGCCGCATTCGGGCAAATTCGGCGGCGACTTCGGGAAAGTTGCGGCTGGCGAGATAGCTGACCTGGGCTGCGCGGATGTGCTGTGCGGCGCCGCATTGCAGAGCGGTCGACAGCAGTAGCCCGGCAACCAGCATCCAACGCACGGCCCTGCGCGAACATCTCATGCGAACACCTCGTCCAGTGCCTGCTCGACGCAGCGCACCCCGCGCAACTCCATGCCGGGCGGCGCGTCAACCGCCTTTAGACAGCCCGCAGGCAGATAGCAGCGGTCGAACCCGAGACGCGCGGCCTCCCGTACCCGCAATTCCGGCCGGGACACGGCCCGCACTTCGCCCGCCAGGCCGACCTCACCAAACAGCATAAGGCTGGCAGGCACCGGGCGGTTCAAATGGCTGGATGCCAGGGCAGCGATAACGCCGAGATCAACGCCCGGCTCGGACAGGCGAACCCCGCCGGCGACATTGAAGAAAATATCCTGGTTGAGCATCGAAAGTCCGACCTTTTTTTCCAGCACGGCAACCAGCAGGGCCACCCGGTTGGGATCGATGCCGATGGCGGTACGGCGCGGCTGGCCAAAATTACTGGTCGATACCAGTGCCTGCAATTCAACCAGGATCGGACGGCTCCCCTCCAGGGTCGGCACCACCACACTGCCGGCCGCCCCCTCGGGACGTTCCGCCAGAAACAGCTCGGAGGGATTGGGCACCTCGGCCAGGCCGCCCTCCTTCATCTCGAATACGCCGATTTCATTGGTCGAGCCGAAGCGATTCTTGACCGCCCGCAATACCCGGTAGGGATGCCCGGCATCCCCTTCGAAATAAAGAACCGTATCGACCATGTGTTCGAGCATGCGCGGCCCGGCAATGGCGCCGTCCTTGGTGACGTGGCCGGTAATGAAGGTCGATACCCCCTGGCCCTTGGCCAGATGCATAAGGCGACCGGCACATTCGCGTACCTGACTGACACTGCCGGGCGCCGATTCGAGATCGGCCGTAAATATGGTCTGAATGGAATCCACCACCAGAAAACTGGGACGCAGTTCACGCACCCGTTCCAGAATAATTTCAAGCGAGGTCTCGGAGACCAGGAACAGGTCGCCGGCGCCGACATTGAGACGCTCACCGCGCATCTTGACCTGGCGTGTGGATTCCTCGGCGGTAACGTACAGCACCGCACCGGTAGCTGCCAGCCGGTCGACGGCCTGCAGCAAAAGGGTCGACTTGCCGATGCCGGGATCGCCGCCAATGAGCACCAGAGATCCCGGCACCACACCGCCACCCAGCACCCGGTCGAGCTCCGACAGGCCGCACAGGCAGCGCTGCTCGGCGGTGGTCGCCACCTCGCAGAGACGCTGCGGCGTGGCAGAAGACGCGAGGGCAACGCCTCCGCGACGCTGCGAAGGGCCCGCCTCGCGCCGCTCCTCCACCATGGCGTCCCACTGGCCGCAATCGGGACAGCGCCCGAGCCATTTGGGACTCTGGTAACCGCAGTGCTGGCAGATGTAACAGCTCTTTATCTTCAAACGATGTTCTCCCCGATAAGGGCGCCATTTTATGGTCTTTGCCGGCAGGTGTCAATGACACCCTGAACCGATGCCCGGGAATCGCGATTGCGATTCGCACCGGCAGAATCAACCTGCGGGTGGACCTCGAAGGCCGTTTTCTGCTATATTGCATCTTTTGGACAGTCGCAAGCCCGGATCGTGCCGGGCCTTTTTATCTTCAACCGGTTTTGTCTCCGAACATCCGCGGACGGAAACCGCTTTACGAAGGACCTCTTCGAAGCCATGCTGGATAACCGCATCATCACTATCTTACGGGATATCGTCGGCAAACAATACGTCTCCACCGAACAGGCCGATCGCATCTGTTATTCCTACGATGCCACACAGCAGCAATTTTTCCCCGATGTCATCGTGCGCCCCGCAGACGCCGCACAGGTCAGCCTGATCCTGAAAATGGCCAACGCTGAAAATCTCCCCGTCTACCCTCGGGGCGCCGGCAGCGGATTCACCGGCGGCAGCGTTCCGATCCGGGGAGGCATCGCCCTGGTACTGACCCGGCTGAACCGCATCCTGCGCATCGACCAGGACAACCTCATCGCCGAAGTGGAACCGGGAGTCGTCACCGCCACCCTGCAAAAAGCGGTGGAGGAGGTGGGCTTGTTCTACCCTCCCGATCCCGCCTCGCTGAAATTCAGCACACTTGGAGGCAACGTCGCCGAATGCGCTGGCGGTCCGCGCTGTGTCAAATACGGGGTCACCAAGGACTACGTTCTCGGTCTGGAAGTCGTCACCCCGACCGGCGACATCATCCGCACCGGCGGAGAAACCATGAAAGGGGTGGTCGGCTACGATCTGACCAAGCTGATGGTCGGCAGCGAAGGCACCCTCGGGGTCATCACCAGAATCATCCTCAAACTTCTGCCCAGGCCTGAAGCCAAAAAAACCATGCTGGTCATGTTCGATTCCATCGACGGTGCCGCCCAGGCCGTATCGAACATCATCCGCGGCAAAATCATTCCCACCACGCTCGAGTTCATGGACGCGACGGCCCTGGCCTGCGTGCGCCAGAATGCCAACCTCGATATTCCCGAGTCGGCTCGCGCGGTGCTGATCATCGAGGTCGACGGCGACCGGGAATTGCTGGAACGGCAGGCCACCCGCATCCTCGAAATCGCATCTCCGCTCGGCGTGGTGCACACCAGCATCGCCGCCACCGACGAGGAAAGCGAGCGGCTCTGGCAGGTACGGCGCAGCGTCTCGCCAAGCCTGCGCAAAGTCAATCCCGATAAATATAACGAAGATATCTGCGTGCCGCGCAGCAAGCTTCCCGATATGATCCGCGCCATCGAGAGCATTTCCAACAGGCTGGAAATTCCCATCGTCAACTTCGGACATGCCGGAGACGGCAACATTCACGTCAACATCATGGTCGACCGTTCCCTCCAGGGACAGGAAGAAAAGGCCGAAACGGCCATCCGCGAGATTTTCGCCAAGACACTGGAACTCGGCGGAACCATGAGCGGTGAACACGGCGTCGGCACCAGCAAGGCACCCTACCTCGGCATGGAGCTTGACCCGGCGACCATGGCCTGCATGAAGACCATCAAGCACGCTCTGGACCCGAAGCAGATCCTCAATCCGGGGAAAATCTTCCCGGTTGATGGCCCAACGGCATGATCGAGATCACGCCGTTGATGGGCCCGAAGCCAGGAAAACGCACAACACCAGGCGGCCCGACCGCCCTACGGAACAATACATGAGCAAACATCAGGACATAGAAGATTACCGGAAAAACCTGCGCGAATGCGTCAAATGCGGCACCTGCAGGGCACACTGCCCGGTGTTCAGCCAGGTCCAGTCCGAAGCGGTGGTGGCACGGGGCAAGATATCCCTTGCACAGGCTTTGCTGGATGGCAAGATCGATCTCGACCGCCGGTTTATCAGCGATATTTCCCAATGCCTGGCCTGTGGCCGCTGCGTCAAGGAATGCCCCAATCAGGTGCCGACCGACCAGATTATTCTGGCTTTGCGACGCCGCATAGGACGGGAAAAGGGACTGACCCTGTTCGGCCGCGGCGTTGCCACGGTACTGCAACGCCCCTGGCTGATGAACCTGCTGACCCGAATGGGTCGCATGTTCTCCTGGCTGGCCCTGCGCCGCGTTCCCGGCAGCAGCGGCCTGCGCCTGCGCTTTCCGGCGCCCTACATCAGCCGAGACCGCACGCTCCCGGAAATCGCACCCCGGACTTTTCGCCAGAGCCATCCCGAATTCATCGCGGGAGAGCCCGACAAACCCCTGGTGACCTTTTTCACCGGCTGCATGATCAATTACGTGCTTCCGGAAATCGGCGACAGCGTTGTAGCCGTCCTGCAGAATCTCGGCATGAACATTCTCATCCCCAGAGACCAGGGATGCTGCGGATTGCCGGCGCTTTGCGCCGGCGACGGCCAAGCCGCGGCGCGGCTTGCGGACCGCAACCTGGAGGCCCTGACGGCGCACAAGGCCGATGTCATCATCACCGCCTGCGCCTCCTGCCACAGCGGTTTGACCAGGCATTTTTGCGACCTCGGTCCGCAGCATGCGGCACTTTCCGACAAGGTCATGGATATCCATGAGTTTCTGATAAAGCAGGGAATAGAGGAAAAACTGCTGCGCATGCCCCGCCATGACAATCCGCGCCCCGTTGCCTACCATGTGCCTTGCCATCTGCGTCAGGCCGGGCTGAAGGATGCTCCTCCCCGTTTGCTGTCAGCGCTGCCCTCGGTACGCATGGTCGATATGAAAAATGCCGATGCCTGTTGCGGTTTGGGGGGGACGTTTTCGGTCTACCATTACGATGTCAGCAAACAGCTTGGTGCCCTGAAAGCCGAAGGGATCCGGGACAGCGGCGCCGAAATCGTGGCGACCGCCTGCCCGGGATGTATCATGCAATTGCAGGACGCCATCAACCATGCGGGGCTGCCGCAAAAAGCATGTCATGTTCTGGAGCTGGTAGCCGACGGTCTGGCGGCGGCGGAGAAAATATAAACCTTGCCTCGAAGGGAGACCGGCGGTGACGACACGCAAAAACGGAAACGGCCCCGGAAGCTTGACGCTTCCGGGGCCGCACGAAGCAGAAAGCAATACGTCTCAGCCGCCGATGCCGTGCATACGGCGCTTGCCCTGACGGAAGTCCTTTTCCCCGATGTGATGGCGTTCGGGTTTGGCGCAGGCGGCGTTGCGAAGAATTGCCTCGAGTTCCGCATCGCTGGCGTTGCGACGCAAGGCACCGCGCAGATCGATTTCCTCAGTGGAAAACAGGCAGGGTCGGATGCGCCCATCGGCCGTGATGCGCATGCGGTTGCATTCGCCACAGAAATGCTCGGAAACCGCCGGAATCACACCGATATGACCCGGACTGTCGGGAAAATGAAACATGCGGGCCGGGCCAGCCGGGCCTTGCCGCAACTCGGAAACCAGCTTGCCGACATTTTCCAGCGCCTTGATGATATCGGCGGCCGGGAACATGTTGTCCGGTGTATAATCCAGACCGTCGCTGACCGGCATGAACTCAATGAAACGGACTTCCCACGGCTGATCGAGGGTCAGACGGGCAAAATCGGCAATTTCATCATCGTTGACTCCGCGAATCGGAACCATATTGATTTTAAGGGGCGTAAGACCAACGGCCTCCGCCGCATGCAAGCCATCGATGACTTTCTGCAGCCCGGCACGACGGGTGATCTCCAAAAACCGATCCTCCCGCAACGTATCGAGACTGACATTGACCCGACTCAGACCGGCCTTGCGCAGGTCCGCCGCCATGTCCGCCAGCAGGATGCCGTTGGTGGTGAGGGTGATTTCAATTTTTTTGGAAAGATCGGACATATCACGGATGAACTCGACGATGCCCTTGCGCACCAGCGGCTCGCCGCCGGTCACACGAATTTTTTTGACCCCGCAGCGAATCGCCACCGCCACCACGCGCAACATTTCCTCGTAGGAGAGGATATCGGCATGGTCGATGGTCTCAACCCCGCTGGCCGGCATGCAGTAACGACAGCGCAGATTGCACCGGTCGGTCACCGACAGCCGCAGATACTCTATGGTGCGCCCATAGTTGTCCTGCAATATGTTTTTGCTCTTTTTCACTGTTGTAAGGCCCCTGGCAAGACGAATTTCGTATACAGAAATGAAACTGCGTTTTATCGGATCAAACTAAACATTACCACCAAAAAGCGCGACAGGGCAAGAGGTATCGCTGCAGCAGCGGTGATATCAATGAAACCACGGACAGTTTCCATGCCGCTCCCGCACCGGAACGGGTCTCGGAGGGTTCAGACAACCCGGGTTCGCGTGCAGAAATTTCGGAGGTTGATTTTGTTATGAGTAAAGCTCTCGGTCTTTTTTCCGGGGGGCTCGACAGCACCCTTGCGGCCCTGACCCTCAAACGCCAGGGCGTCGCGGTCACCGGCATCGTATTCGTGACCCCCTTTTTCGGCGCGGAGCGGGCCCGACAGGCCGCCCGCCAGATCGATATTCCACTGATCGTCGAAAACATCGGCGACATCCACCTGGATATGCTGAAAAAACCCCGCTACGGCTACGGCAGAAATCTCAATCCCTGCATCGATTGCCACGCCCTGATGTTCCGACTGGCGGCGCGCCATGTCCAAAGTGGTGAATTTGATTTTCTATTTTCCGGGGAAGTTCTCGGCCAGCGCCCCATGAGCCAGAACTACAATGCCCTTCAGGCCGTCGCCAAACATGCCGGCTGCGCCGACATCATTCTGCGCCCCTTGTGCGCCCGGCTTCTGCCGCCAACCGCAATGGAGGAACAGGGTCTGGTTGCCCGTGAAAAGCTTCTCGACATCCAGGGCCGTTCCCGCAAGCGCCAGGAGGACTATGCCCGGCAATGGGACCTGCATGAATATCCCGGATCCGGGGGCGGTTGCCTTTTAACGGAAAAGTCCTTTACCGGCAAACTGCGGGACCTGCTGGAACATCAACCCGAATGCACCGTACAGGATATCGAAATCCTTAAACTCGGTCGACAGTTTCGCCTCTCCTGCTCGGCGAAGCTGACCTTGGGGCGCAACCAGGAAGACAATGAAAACCTGCAGGCCGCCGCCCGTCCGGGTTATATCCTGATGCATGCCCCGGAGTTTCGCGGCCCGACCGGTCTGATCAGCGGCAACCCGACACCAAACGACCTGTTGCTGGCGGCCGCCATCGTCGCCGGCTACGGCAAAGGCCGCGACCAGATGCAGGTAACTGTGCGCCTGTTCCACGATGGCGAAGAACGCCTGATGAGCGTTGCCCCCATGAGTCAGGATCGCAGCGTTCTGCTGCAGGTGCTCTGAAAGCCCCCGGCAAACCAGCAGCATTTCACGGAAAACAAAAGCCCCCCGGATCTCTCCGGGGGGCTTTTGTTTATACCGCTACAGTGTCAGGGCAATTACATCATGCCGCCCATGCCACCCATGCCGCCCATGCCGCCGGGCATACCACCAGGCATGCCGCCAGCTTCTTCCTTGGGAAGCTCGGCAACGCAGGCTTCGGTGGTCAGCATCAGGCCGGACACCGAAGAGGCGTTCTGCAGGGCGCTGCGCACCACCTTGGTGGGGTCGATAATGCCGGCTTCGAGCATATCGCAATACTCGTCGCTGGCCGCATTGAAGCCGAAGGTATCTTCGCCGCCGCGGACCTGATTGACCACAATGGAGCCCTCGGCTCCGGCGTTGGCCGAAATCTGGCGCAGGGGTTCTTCCATGGCGCGCTTGACGATATTGACACCGAATTTCTGCTCACCAGGCAGGTCAAGGGCTTCGAGTGCCTTGATGCAGCGGATCAGGGCCACCCCGCCTCCGGGGACGATGCCCTCTTCGACGGCCGCGCGGGTTGCGTGCAGGGCGTCTTCGACACGGGCCTTTTTCTCCTTCATCTCGGTTTCGGTAGCGGCACCGACCTTGACCACGGCAACGCCGCCAACCAGCTTGGCCAGGCGCTCCTGCAGTTTTTCGCGATCGTAATCGCTCTTGGTCTCTTCGATCTGGGCACGGATCTGCTTGACCCGGCCCTGAATGTCCGCTTCGCTGCCGGCGCCATCGATGATGGTGGTGTTTTCCTTGTCGATGACGATCCGTTTGGCGTTGCCGAGCATGTCGATGGTGGCATTCTCCAGCTTGAAGCCGACTTCCTCGGAAATCACCTTGCCACCGGTGAGAATAGCGATGTCCTCAAGCATGGCCTTGCGGCGATCGCCGAAGCCGGGAGCCTTGACGGCAGCAACGTTGAGGGTGCCGCGGAGTTTGTTGACCACCAGGGTGGCCAGGGCTTCACCCTCGATGTCCTCGGCGATGATCAGCAGCGGACGGCCCTGTTTGGCAACAGCCTCGAGGACGTTGATCATGTCGCGCATGTTGCTGATCTTCTTGTCATGAATCAGGATCAGAGCGTCTTCCATGACCACTTCCATGCGCTCGGCGTCGGTCACGAAGTAGGGAGACAGGTAACCACGGTCGAACTGCATGCCCTCCACGGTTTCAAGGCTGGTTTCCATGGCTTTGGCTTCTTCGACGGTGATGACGCCTTCCTTGCCGACTTTTTCCATGGCTTCGGCGATGATGTCACCGATGGTTTTATCGCTATTGGCGGAGATGGTACCGACCTGTGCGATTTCCTTGTGATCCTTGATCGGCTTGGACAGTTCCTTCAGGTAAGCTACGGCAGACTCAACCGCCTTGTCGATGCCGCGCTTGATTTCCATGGGATTGTGGCCCGCGGTCACCAGCTTGACCCCTTCGCGATAAATGGCCTGGGCCAGAACGGTCGCGGTGGTGGTACCGTCACCGGCGACATCGGAGGTCTTGGAAGCGACTTCCTTGACAAGCTGGGCACCCATGTTTTCGAACTTGTTTTCCAGTTCAATTTCCTTGGCGACGGAAACGCCGTCTTTGGTAATCAGGGGAGCGCCGAACGAACGGTCGATGACGACATTACGACCCTTGGGGCCGAGAGTAACTTTAACAGCATCGGCCAACTGATTGACACCGCTGAGAATCAGAGCGCGGGCATCCTGTCCGAATTTGATTTCCTTGGCAGACATATCTGTTTATCCTCCTTTGGATTGGCTTTACTGAAACAATAGCGATTTACTCGAGAATACCGAGAATATCGTCTTCACGCATGATCTGATATTCCTTGCCGTCGATCTTGATCTCGCTGCCGGCGTATTTGCCAAACAGAACGCGGTCGCCGACCTTGATGTCCATGGGAAGCACGGTGCCATCTTCGAGCACCTTGCCCTTGCCTACGGCCTTGACGACACCCTGCTGGGGTTTTTCCTTGGCGGAGTCAGGAATAATGAGGCCACCGGCGGTGGTGGTTTCCTCTTCGGTCCGTTCCACGATGATACGATCACGCAAAGGTCTGATGTTCATGCTGCATTCTCCTTTCGTTCGGTCATAAAAATTTTGAGTGCGGGACGCATCCCGAAAAAAACCTTCTCAACATCCAAACAAAAAAGCTCAAGTCCGTTGCAAGCGCGGACCAAAGCCCTGGACTTTGGCTCGATGTTAGCACTCGTTTTGGGTGAGTGCTAACAAGCAAGGCTAAATATAATCAGCTGATGGTGAATGTCAAGGGATTTCGATAAATTTCTGCAAAGACCGGGCGATCTCATAAAATCTCCCCCGGAATGTATACCGGATCGCCAAGAAACCGGCTTGACTTTGAGAAAGCAGGTGTGTTACTTGGTTTTCAACTCGCATGAGTTCCGACAATTTGCAGGTCTCCCGTAACTGGCGTCTCGAGGTGGTTCACCACCGGGGAGCGGGATCAAAAGACCTGAGAGCCGTACGCCTGGGCCCCCTTGAACAAGGGCCAGGCGTTTTTTATTTTCCGAAGGAGCAGACAGCCATGAGCAAGAAACTCTATATCCCCGGACCCGTTGAAGTGAGTGCCGACGTTCTGGAAGTCATGGCCACCCCCATGATCGGCCACCGCATGAAAGAGTACGCCGTCCTGCACAAAGAAGTCGTCGACGGCCTTAAAAAACTGCTGAATGCCCCCGGACCGGTTTTTCTGTCCACATCCAGCGCCTTCGGCGTTATGGAGGGTGCGGTCCGTAACCTGGTGCAAAAACGCTGCGCCTGTTTCGCCAACGGCGCATTCAGCAAGAAGTGGTACGACGTTACCCTGCGCTGTGGCCTCGAAGCCGACGTATTCAGCGCCGAATGGGGGCAACCGGTAACCGCGGCGATGGTTGACGAGGCCCTGTCTACCGGCAAATACGACGCCATGACCCTGGTTCACAACGAAACTTCCACAGGAGTCATGTCACCTCTTGAGGAGATTGCCGCGGTGATGCAGAAATACCCCGATGTCTCCTTCATCGTGGATACCGTCTCCTCCATGAGCGCCGTCCCCATCGACGTCACCGCCCTGGGCATCGATGTCTGCCTGGCCGGCGTACAGAAGGCCTTCGCCCTGCCGCCGGGACTGGCCGTGTTCGCCGTCAGCCGCAAGGCCCTGGACAAGGCGCGCACCACTCCCAACCGGGGCTACTATTTCGATTTCGAGGAATTCGAAAAGAACGACGAGAAAAACAACACCCCCAGCACGCCCTGCATCAGCATGATCTTCGCCCTGCGCCACCAGTTGCAGAAAATGTTCGCCGAGGGCCTGGAAAACCGCTACGCACGCCACCGCCTGATGGCCGACACCACCCGCGCCTGGGCCCTGAAGCAGGGCTTTGGGCTGTATGCCGCCGAAGGCGCTCGCTCCCAGACCTTGACCGCCGTCGCCAACGACGGCCGCACCGATGTGGCCCGTCTCAAGGAACTGCTCGGTGAACGCGGCTATGCCATGGACGGCGGCTACGGCAAGATCAAAAATACGACATTCCGCATCCCGCACATGGGCGACATGACCATGGCCGACATGGAAGAATATTTTGCGCTGCTTGAGGAACTGCTGCCCCAGGTGCGCGCCTGATTTTCATCCGTACCCCCCGGATGGAAAACCCGGGGCATCCCCATGCCCCGATTGTTTCATTTTCTCCTCAAGCCCCCCGACAGGGGGGCTATTTTTGATGGGTGCATGAATGCGATACAAACATGTGTATCAGCTCCATCCCAACGGTATTTCTCTCGACAAACTTGCCCCTGGGGCAACCCTGGAACAATCCCCCCGCCCGCACTTATCACGCCAGCCAATCTGAAACTTGAGCCCCTGTCCATCCGCCGTTTCCTGATGGAAACGGCTTAATAAACACATCTCACCCAACTTCGTTATTTACTTGAAAAGACACCGAAATTCTGCCAACCTAGAAATAACTAACACCTAAATGCTTTTTTCGGGAAAGGAGAGGTGCCTGCCCCGAAGAGAGTGTATTTAATTCCGGGAGGAAAACATGCGTATGAAAATGTGGCGGACAATCTGCTTGGCAGTACTTCTGATGATGGGCAGCTTCGGCGCCCCGGCCCTGGCGGGCCAGCAGCCGCTCACGGTGTATGCCGGCGCTGGCCTGATGAAACCGATGGATGAACTCAAAACACAGTTCGAGGCACGCTACAAGATCCCTGTACAGTTGATCTATGGCGGCTCCGGCGAGCTGTTCGGGATGATTGCCACCCGCAAGGCAGGCGACGTTTTCATCCCCGGAGCGGACAAATACAACAAGGATGCCGTAAAGCAGGGGCTGGCCCGCGCAGAAGGACAAAAGTTGCTATGCTACCATGTGCCGGTCATCCTGGTACCGGCCGGCAATCCTGCAAAAATCCAATCGCTGCGGGATCTGGCCCGGCCCGGCGTGCGCGTTGCCCTGGCCGACGCCAAAGCTGCGGCCATCGGCAAAGTCGGCAACGAGATTCTGACCAAGAACAACCTTATGGAAACCGTTGCAAAAAATACCGTGGTTCGTCCCAGCACCACCAACCAGCTGCTGATTTATGCCGCCACCGGACAGGTGGATGCCTGCATCGCCTGGGAAGATCAGGCCACCTGGGGCCAGGCCAGGGGCAAGGTCGATATCGTGCAGATCCCCGCTGCCCAGAACAGCATCAAAACCATTCCCGCCTCCGTCGTGACCTATTCGCAACAAGCGGACCGGGCCCAGGCATTCATCGATTACATTGCATCGCCCGAGGGCAAGGCCCTGTGGCGCAAATGGGGCTTCCCTGTCGCCAGACCGGAGTGATTTTATGGCGAATCGGCTTTTCAAGGCAGGTCTGACCAGCATTACCGTATTGTTTGTGGGCATGCTGCTGTGGGCCATGTTGTCCCTGGTTTTTATGCCCCGCTGGGCGGAGGTGCTCAGCAGCACCCTGTCGGAGGAAATGCTTTACAGTATCCGCCTGTCGCTGATTACCAGCGGCATTTCCGTGGCGGTGGTCATGATACTGGCGATCAGCATTGGCTACGTACTGGCGCGCTTTCAGTTCCCCGGCCATCAGCTGCTGCGCACCGTTGTTGATTTGCCAATGGCATTCCCTGAACTGGTGCTGGGACTTTGTTTGCTGCTGCTGTTCGGCCACGATCCCGTGGCCGGCTGGCTCAAGCAAGCCGGCATCGATATCGTGTTCAGCAAAACCGGCATCGCCATTGCGCAGATCTTCACCGCCGCGCCCTATGCGACGCGTGTGGTGTACGCCGCATTCCGCAGCATCAGTCCACGTTATGAACTGGTGGCCCGCAGCCTTGGCTGCGGGCAATGGGCGGCCTTCTGGCGCGTGACCCTGCCCATGGCCAGAGGCGGTCTGTTTGCCGGAGCGGTGATTGCATTTGCCCGGTGCATGGGCTGTTTCGGAACGGTTCTCATCCTGGCCGGCGGCACCCGCATGTTCACGGAAACGCTGCCGATCACTCTGTATCTGAACATCTCCTATGGCAATCTGGCCATGGCCATGACCTCGGGTATCCTGCTGATTCTGATTTCTCTGGCGGCTATCGTGGTTTTTGAGATGTTGAACCGTGAGGTGGTACTATGATGGCGTTGCTGGAGATCCGGGACCTGTATGTCGACCTGGGAGAATTCAGCCTGAGAGGTGCCAGCCTGGCTGTGGAGAAAGGCAAATACTGCTGCCTTATCGGTGACTCGGGGGCCGGGAAGAGCATCCTTCTGGAAACGATCATCGGCAGCTTCAATCCCCTGCGCGGCCAGATCCTGTTGCATGGGCAGGACATCACAAAATGGTCCCCGGAGCGGCGCAAGATGGGTATCGTATACCAGGACTACATGCTTTTTCCACATCTGAACATATTTGACAATATCGCCTTCGGCATGAAGCTGCAGAAAATGTCCCGAAAACAGGTAAAAACCAAGGTTTGCGACATCTCCGCCCGCCTCGGCATCGAAAACCTGCTGCACAGGGACATCAACACGCTGTCGGGAGGAGAACAGCAACGCGCCGCGCTTGCAAGGGCGCTTGTTGCCGATCCCAAGGTTTTGTTGTTGGATGAGGCCTTCAGCGCGCTGGACGTTGCCAGCCGGGAACGCATGCGCAGCCTGCTGCGCCAACTGGTCAAAGACCTCGACGTCACCGTCCTGCATGTCACCCACGACATGGAAGATGTCTGGGCCCTCGCCGACCAGGTGGCGGTTTTGCATGATGGGCAGATTCTGCAAACCGGCTCCCCCGAGCATGTTTTCAACTGCCCGCGCCCCGGCTTTGTTGCCCATTTTCTCGGTGCGCGCAACATACTGCAAGGCAGGGTGCTCGACTGTGACCCTTCGGGTCTGACGCACATCGAGGCTGGGAAGGCCCGGTTTTACAGCATTGACCACGCCCCGGTCGGACAGCAGATTCTGGTATCCGTGCGGCCCGAGGAACTGGGCCTGGCCAGAGAACAGCCACGTGGCACCTTGCGTAACCATCTGCCCGCCGAGATTGTTCGCATGGAACGACGCGGCCCACTGGTATGGGTAACAGGCCAGGCCGACGGATTCTGCCTGCAGGCCGCCGTCACAGTGATGGGTGCCCGTGAGCAGGATCTCAAACCGGGAGACACCGCTATATTTTCTTTTTCCGCAACCAGTTTGCGCATTATCGAGCAGCAAAAAAACGCTCCGTCCAGGATTTTACAGGATCCGCCGATGGCGCCGCGAATCATTCCACAGGCACTTGTGGCCGATTGATGCCTGCCTGCTCCGACGGAACCGGGATTGGTTGAAAACACCCTTAGACACACTACAAAGCGGGCCCTGAACGGGCCCGCTTTGTAGTGCCTGCAGTTTTAAAAGCTGGTATCCATCCGGAGCTTCTGGATGAACGCAAGCTTATTTTTCCTTGCGCAGCCTGCCGAGCCAGTACTCCATCTGGCGTCCAGCCGCTTCCCGACCACCCAGACCAAAAGAGAGGGCCACCGCAACAGCTACCGAACCAAGTGTCAGCCCGAAGGCCAGATTAACAATGTCATCCGCTATCCCCATGGCCTTCAGTCCCATCGCCAACACCAGGCCGAGAATGGCCAATCGTGCGATCTTGGCCAGATTCAGATTGTCCGGATGCCGGCTCAACGCATTATAGGCCAGCGTCGCAAGATAATTGCCCACGGCGAGAATAACCATGCCCAGGGCAATCTGTCCGGCAAAGCTCAATAAATCGTCCAGAGCGCCAGCCAGCAGGCCAATGGACAGTTTTTCAGCCGCGGAAACCGTCGCCGCCAACATGATGAAGAAAAACGCAACCGCCGCGCAAAACCGGCTGAAGGAGCGGTCCGCCCCCAGCAGCTGTCTGGCGCCTATTTTCTCCGGCAAGGCGTCGGCACCAAGATTTTTGAGCAGTTCGGCCAGGATATTGGTGACAAAACGTCCGACAACGTAGGCCACGGCGAGGATTATGGCCGCTGCAAGAATGTCGGGAATCGCCGCCATCAGGATACCGAGCATCTCCGTGGCCGGGACCGAAATAACCTCGATCTTGAGTGCGCCGATGGCGGATATCAGCACCGGCACAAAAATCAGAACAAAGACGATCTGTGAAACAAGTCTGGCCAGTTGAATCTTGTCCGTCAATCCGGCACGGCTCGCCAGCTCGTCGAGGCCCTTGCCAACCACAAGAATGGCATTGGCAAGAATTTTTGCGATAACGTAGCCCACCACCCCGATGAGAATAGCTGCCAGCAGATTGGGCAGGATATTCATGAAACTGCTGAACATCTCCTTGACAGGATCCAGCACCCCGCTGACGCCCAGAGCCTCCAGCGTCAACAGCAGAACAAACAGCAGAAGAACATAATAAACCAGCCCGGCCAGCAAACCTTCCACATTCAGTTCCTGGCCTGATTTTTGGGAAATCCGTTCATCCAGCCGGAGTTTTTTCAAAAGCCGGACAAACAGTTTCCGCACGCACATCACCAGAAACCAGCCGCCAATCAGGATGATCAATGCCCCCAGCACGCTCGGCAGATATTGCCCCAGGGTCTCCATAAAAGCGTCGAGAAATCCTCTCATAAGCACCTCCGGAAAAAAATGAGTACCGATTCGAACCACGCTGTATCCATCCGGAGTTTCAGGATGGATACCTTTTAACCCTAACAAAGCTGACCTGATAGGCAAGGTCCCATGATAGCTTTGTTATCTTTTTGCTTTTGCAGGGTTAATTTGAGGGAGGCGCTTTAATGGCGGGGAATATTCTTTAACGAGCGGTGTCACACATAAAAAGGCGGGGAGAACACGGAGACCATAAACCGTTGATCATCTCAAACCGGCTCATTGCATCTCCGGGTTCTCCCCGGAAACTTCAGGTTGGAACATGTATCAGTACCGTACCCGCACCCGATAGGTCAGAACGGTCCTGCCTTCGGCCGGGACCGCGATCTCCCAGGCAGCGGTACGGGCATCTTTTTTGACGTGGGCATGGCTTTGCTCAACAATCTGCCAATCGCCGGGCATCGGCTCTTCGACCTTGACCCTGATCGCCTGCTCTTTGGCGTTTTTCAGTTCGATCCGCCACGCCGTTTCGATAACGGTCTCCGACGGACCGCCAGCTATTTTTTTGTAATCGGTCTGGGTACGATCGGCCGTCACGTCGAAAGCATCGCCGAGACGCAACCGGACTTTTTCATTTTTAGGAGTATGGTCGATACGATCCTCACCGACGAACTGGGCGTTGCCGGCCCTGTCGCTCTTGTAAACCCGAAGGATCCCTTTCGGCAGCGGCATTCCGAGTCCGGCCCTGGCGCTGTTGGTAAATTCGAGATACACTGCCGCCTTGAGCTTCTTGCCGAGTTCGCCGTGACGGCCGCGGTAGTAATAATCGGCGCCGCGCAACAGGTACTCCTTGGATACGGGAACACCGGAGGCATTCAGCAAAGCGACCTGCTTGACCTGGTTTTCGCGGATAGAGGTGGAGCGGCCGAGGGTGTAGAGGTGGTAATCGAGCAGACCCTCCTCGGCCATGGCCGGAGCGGCGGCCATAACCTTCACAGCCCGCTCCTCGAATGCCCGCATGTCCAGTTCCTGCCCACCGACACGATGGACATCGCCGGCTACCAGCTGCAGGCGAGCCTGTTCATAGGTGGCGCCGCTCTGGTTGTTCAGGGTCACCAGGCCGGACAAGTCAAGATGTTCATCCCGGGCGTCGAGTTGCGCAACATAATCCGCCTGCCAGGACAACCCCCTGGTCAGATAGCTCAACTCCAGATCACGCGTTCCGCCCTTATCCGCCGCCACCTGCACCACCAGGGTCGGGCGATCCCGCAGATTGGCCGGCACATCGGGATAGACCAGACGGCCGGGGATGCCGGTCTCGATGCGATCCCCCATGCGCAGCACCACGCCGCCGTTGGCGGCCAGCACCTGTGCCGTCTCGGAGGTTTCGGCACCGGAGGTGGGATGCATACGCACAACCTGCACCGTGCGGCCGACAAATTTCTCCAGCAACTTGCCCGGGGTCAACAGGTCGTAATCGAAGCTCTGTTCCACCACCCGTAACCCGCCGGCGTCTTTCAGCGGACGCAGCAGAGCCGTTTCCGGCTGCATGCCGGCAGCCACCTCGCGCCAGGCCAACAGGCTTTCGCCGGCGGGTAAAGCCACCTGCCGCACATCCTTGATCAGGGCCAGATCGCTGTTGTAGATGGTCACCGCCACCTGTTGCTGATCATCAAGCGTGCTGCGCAGTTCCGTAATCCGGGCTGATGCGGTGCCTGCAACCAGAACTCCCGCTGCGACTAAAGCGCCAAATATCCCCAAACTGAGCTGGTTACTTTTCATCCTTATCCTCCTGCGCAGGCCGGTGAGCCGGCAACTATTGCCGTACCATGCAAATTCGCGGTCACCGGCGTCCAGCCGATATTTTACCAGATCGGACCGAAGACGGAACCTCCGTCCATAATCCCGGATGGCCTGACGTTTTAAAGAGCGCAAGGGGGAGACCCCGCGCGACCGTCGCTCTTTTCACAAGCCTCGGTGCAGCTTTCCCGTGCCAGGCTGACGCTGCGGACACAAGGCTTCCAGGGTGGCGGTTCGGCCGACTGAACCTCCAGAACCCTGCCCTCTTCGCTATGCCGAACATACAGACTGCGATCCTGACGCCACATGGCCAATGCGGTCGGGTCCACATTATGATAGCGGGCTATCTCTTCGAGGGAAACCGGCGCCATCGTCGTGCGCCGTTTGTCCTTGCCGGCGAAACGCCGATGATTGTACCAGGCCCAGGTGCGCAAAATCAGGGCCATCATCAGCACCACCAGCCCGTAGTTTCGTAATGTTTCAAACAACAGTCGCCCGCCGTCTTTTTCGATCATTTCATGAGTAAACAGCCGGATGCCGATAAACCAGCCGAACAATGCCAGCAAAGGCCGCAGCAGACTCAGAAACAAGCACCAGAAACCGACCGTCAGCAGTCCTTGCGCCACCCGTTGGCCGCGCTTCTGGGCTTCCGGTTTTTCAATAATCAGACCCTTCCCCATTGCTCCCCCTAATAGATGCCACGATCGGTGGCGGCCCAGATGGCGCGCTCGCCATGCTTTTTCAGCAGTGCCTTGGGCAACCCCACGACGATGGTAAACATATTGATCAGCCAAAAGGCCAGAGGATACCAGATCATGACGTAGTAACAACGTCCCAGCCCCCGTTCATAGCGGGAATCAAGCAACATCGCCACTGCGAACTGCAACAGACAGGTGAGGCTTAGCACAACACCGGACCAGGCAGGGATTACGGCCGGGAGCCGCAGTCCGGCAGGGAGAGGCAACCACAACCCCCAGAGCCAGACCAGGCCGACAAACAGCATGCTGTAAGACCAGAAGATACTGGTGAAGTATTCGAAGTACACACCCCACATGCGGCGGGAGCGCCACTTGAACATGTGCCGCAGATAACGCAGCAACACCTCACTGCCGCCCTGAGCCCAGCGCAGGCGCTGTTTCCATAGCCCTTTAAGGGTCTCCGGCATCAGAATCCAGCACAGAGCGTTGGGTTCGAAGCGGATGTCCCAGTGACTCAGCTGCAGTCGCCAGCTGATATCGATATCCTCGGTCATCATGTCAAGGCTCCAGTAACCGACATGATGCAGGGCCGATTTACGAAAAGCGGAAACCACGCCGGACATGGTAAAAACCCTGCCATAGACCCGCTGGGCGCGTTTGATAAGCCCCAGGATAGCGGAAAACTCGCCGACCTGGATCTTGCCCAGCAGGGTCGAGCGGGTGCGTATGCGCGGGTTGCCGGTAACCGCGCCAACCCGGGGACCTTCCAGAAAATGCCGCATCATCCAGAAGATCGCATCGGGGTCCAGCAGAGCGTCGCCGTCGATGCAAACGAGAAACTCTCCCCGGGCCACCAGCGACGCCATGCGCAATCCCATGGCCTTGCCTTGATTGGTCTCGAAATGCAACACCCGTAGTCGCGGATTTTCCCCGGCCAAATCCTCGAGCATGCAGCCGGTGGCGTCGGTGCTGCCGTCATTGATGGCGATAATTTCATAATCGGGATATTTCTGGCGGGACAGATAGCCAATGGTATCGCGCAGATGTGCCGCTTCGTTGTGACACGGAACGATGATTGAAACCAGGGGGTAAGATGGCAAGCGCGGTGGCTGGTCCGGCCGATCCTTGCGGTACTCGCGGCGCAGGTAATAATCGAGTCCGCCGATCATCCACAAACAGGCCATGAACAGGGGATAATAAAATACAAAATCGAGCAACGCCCGCAGAATAAGAAGTATCGTTTCCATGGCTACATCTCAAAAGGATCGGAGTTGATGGAAAAAGCCGGGTGCAAAGATTCCGCAGCGGGATGGTCGCGATGAAAATCATCGGGATAATAGCCGAAATGCACCGCGCCCAGGCTCTGCAAAAGGCGCATGTGCCGCGCCAGAGCCCGGGTCGCAAGGGGTCTTTTCGGATCAGTCCAATCCACACTCTGCAATTCGAAAACGGTCTTTTCCAATCCGTGCGGCTCACGATCTACCGCCGCCACCAGCCCCCTCAGCCATGACTCAGCATCACCGGCCCCTTCAAGGTAGGGCATGGCCATCAACGCCGTTTCATCGTAATGTTGCAGAAACAGCCCGAGGTTCTGACTGAAACGACCCTCCCCGGCGGGGTCGAGCACCGCGCGCGCGTAAAGATTGCGAGCGGTCCTGATTTCGGGACGGTACTGCCGCACCGTATCGGCCAGTTCCCGCGTAAAATCAATGAGATATCCGGTTTTTAGACGACTCCAGTGTCGCATTTCGTCAGCACTGGCCCAGAGAATGCTCGGATCGTCCGTCAGCCCCTGCTGCCGGCGCCACGCCATGGCCGCCGGGTGGGCATCCTCGAAAGCTGACAGCAGGGCGTCATCATGAAACAACAGACCGTCGAAATCGGCATACCGCGCCAAATCCCCGTAAATCCCCCGCACCATGTCTCTGACCTCCGGCACAAAGGGGCTGAGACGCCGGTAATCCCGAGGATCGGGAGCTGACAGCCCTGCTGCCGGCTGCCACCTGCGAACCAGCAGATCCTTGTGCGGGGTCGCGAAAGTAAGTACCGGAAGCCAGGCATATACCTTTACGCCGGCTCGGGTTTTGAGCTGCCAGGCAACCCGGTTGAACAGATCGGCCCGCACTGGCAGCCAGGCATTGGGGAAATACAGGGCATCGGCCAGCCCGTCGCCATCCGGATCGGCAAAGGCTTGCAGATAAACAGTGGTGATCTGCAGCGCCTCGATGCGATCGAGCAAAGCCCCCAGATTGCGTTCGGCCTGGGCCGGGTCGGAATCGTAGACATAATCAAGATCGACCTGCACCACGCGCTGGGGATCCCGGGCCAGAGGGTGGCGGATCCGCCAGGCCAGACTGTGCAGCTCAAGGCTGCCTTCGATCAGCAGACGCTTCACCCCGGTCAAATGATCCGTGTCCCCCGCGCCGTCGCCGAGTCCGAGAGTCACCGTCATCCCCGCCTCCCGGGCAGCCCTGATCGCAGGTAGCGAATATTTGCCGAAAGGCCAGACCATGACCCGTGGACGGGCACCGACAAGTTTCGCGATCAGGTCTGCGTTCTTGTTCAAATCGGCGTGCACCCGCGCAAAATACCCTGCATCGTCTTCGTAACGATTGTTTTCGGAATCGTAAAGTCTGGCGCTAAGCGCCGGCTGACGATTCCCCTGTGGATTGGCCGCTATGCCGCGATGACCGTCGTAGCTGTGGGAAGCGATTTCCACCAGGCCGGATCCGGCGATCTCGCACAATTGCTCCCGGGACAGGAATTTTTCCCGGGGCACGGGCGTGCCACCGTAATCGACGGTTTCCCCCGGTGCCGCATCCAGCCAGCTGCCGACAACAGCCAGCACCGCGGGATATCGGTAGGCCTTGAGCAATGGAAAAACCTGGCTGTAAAAATCGCGGTAGCCGTCATCGAAGGTCAACAGCACAGCCTTTTCCGGCAGGGGACGCTCCCCCTGTCGGGCCTGCAGCAAATCATCGATGCCAACCGGTTGATAACCGTGCTGGCGCAACCAGGTCAGCAGGGCCACGAAACGATCCGTCGACATGCTCAGATCGTCGCCGCGCCCGACATCGGGGCGAACATCGTGGAAACACAGGCTGATGAAGCTGTCACCCCGCACCGGCGCGGCAAGACTCATCAAAAGCAGCAGCACAATTCCCGCGATCCGCATGACTAAAACCTCCAGTTCAGTTCGAGGTGACAGCCCAGCTGATTTTCGCCGTCGCCGTCGTAACTGTGACGGGCCAGGCTGACGCCATAGAGCAGAAAAAACCGGGGGGAATATTCCCAGACATGCTCATAACGCAAAGCTGCCGTCGGGTCGATGCCGAAATCCTGTTGCCAGTAAGCGCCCACACTGACGGCCAAACGGTTGTGAAAAGAAAAACGATAATCGCGGTAAAGGAGCCAATCATTGGCGAGGGTCAGGGTGATGTCGGCATCCCGGCGCGGGTTGAAATATGGGGCATCGTGCTCGCTATTGGCCGAGGTATAAAACTCGAGAAGACCGTCAAGGCGATAGTGCAGCCGCACAATCAGCCCCTGCTCCACACCACCGAGAAGACTGTAGCGGAAATTTCCGTCGCTGAAATCCATGAATCCGGCATGCAGCCAATAGCGCCGCAGTTCATCGCGGCGGTAGTGGGCGCCAAGGCTCGCGGAATCGGCACGGATGCCATGCTTGAGGGCGCGCAGAGGGGTGTCGCGGCTGAACAGTTCGATTTCGGCGGGGAACGACCAAATGTCGTCCGGCATCCATACGGCCGCCAAACGCCCGCCCATCTTTTGACCGCCGGAAACATTCCAGGTCATTTCGGCCGTTCCCTGAACGTGCCGGTGGCGGTATTCGATGCCCGCTCCGAAGCGCTGCAGGGTTTTATGCCCCTCGGGAAACGAGGCCTGATCGAGATAGGTTGCGGCAAACCCCCGGTAGCGCGCATGCACCGGCGCGGAAAACAGGGTCGCGGCCAGAGACAGGTCGTGACTGCCGAAGGTCGATCCGCTGCTCCAGCCGGCGGCAACGGAGACCTGCAGTTCGCGCATGTTATGGGCCTGCCACAACCGTTGCAATCGCTGCACCGCCTTGTGCTCGGGATATTCATCACCCAGGGTTCCGATCAGGCCCCCGGCCTGTTCGAATTCCTGCAGATCAAGCCGGTTTTCGGCATAGCCAATGCGCAGCGGCAGATAGGCCGGGTCAAGCGCCAGGCCCATACGATAGGTTTCTTCGGCGCGCCGCGGCCATCCCCGGGCTCCGTACACACCGCCCGTTTCCCCCAGAATGTCGAGATTGGCGGGAGCCCGACGGTACAGAGGGATCAGCCGGCTTTCTCCTTCTTCCAGGTCACCGGCGAAAATCTGTCCCAACGCGGCAAGCAGCTCCGCCTCCAGTCTTTTGGGACCGGCGGCCTGCTGCGCACGAAGCGCTTCGCCAAGCTTCAGGGCCCGCTCGAAGTCCTCCTGCTCGATATAGGCATAAAACAAGCCCTGGGCGGCTTCGAAATTATCGGGCTGATATTCCAGCGTCCGCCGATAAAGATCCGCGGCCCGGACCGGCTCTTCCAGATACAGGAAAGCGTCGGCAACGGCCTGCAGGGCATAAGGCGGCAGTTCCACACATTCGGCCTGCAATAAACGGTAGTCCTCCACCACACGGGCCATTTCCACCCGATCGCGCAGCGCCACCAAACGATCGATACGGGCCCGTTGGACAAAGGCCTCCCCACCGGGAAGATCTGCCCTGGCCGCCTGCTCATTGGCATTCAGCAAGTTCAGCGCACGGTCGGTTTCGGCAAACCGCTGCCCGGGAAGTTCGCTGCCGTGACGGCCCCATCGGGTAACCAGCGCCGCCTGGTCGGCTCTGAGACGATGTCGCTCCGCTGCATTCAGCAGGCCCGGATGCTGGCTCGCCAGGTCGTCGGCCATAAAGGGTTCACCGATAGCGGCCAGGGCGAGGATCTCAAGTCGCTGGGCCCGCCGCGCCCCGGGTTGCCAGCCCAGAATGCGCTGGTAGCACTGCAGCGCGGTTACATAATCGCCGCGCCCTTCCGCCGCATAGGCTATGGCGTACTGTATCCCGGCATGGCCCGGGTAGATTTGTCCGAGGGATTTGGCCAGGTTGGCGGCTTCCTCGTGTTTCCCGGCATCCACCAGGGTGTAGAGCAGGCCTTCACGCAGGGACAAAGCCGTGCCGAAGCGGCCGATGCCAAGCCGGTAAAGGGATTCGGCCTTATCGAAAAGCTTCTGCTGGCGCAGGGATTTGGCAGCCGCCTCAAGCACATACAGGGGAATTTGTTGCGGGTCCACCTGTTCGAGCAGGGCAAGCGCACGGGCATCTTCCCCCGCCCATGCCAGCACCACAAGGTAATCGTAAAGAAGGGATGGATCGGCTGGATTGTTGCGATGCAGTTCATCAAGCAACGGCAGAGCCGCGGCATGGTCACCCCGCCGCGCGGCTTCTACCGCCTGCCGGTGACGAGGATCCGCCGGGGAAGCCCCTTCGGCTGAAAAAGACAGCAGCCACAGGGCCACCAGAAACAGAGAACCGACCCGGCGGCAGCCAGCAAACAGCCGCCGCATGCATACCACCCTCTGCCGAAAACCTCCGGGCGAGCCGCTGACATCCCCCATGGCAATCCCCCCTGGGTCATCGCTCCGGGAAGCGGACCCCGGCAATTCCGACCCCTGAAAATTAATATAACCACATGAAACTAAAGTTCTGGAATGGTAGCAGAAAAATGTTTCTATTTCATCATCGAAATCAACCACAACGGTCAGGCCGGCTCCAGACCGGCAAATCTGACCAGCAGTTTCTTAAGACCAACCCCGGGAAATTGAACCGTGACTTTCTGTCCGTCACCGGCACCTTCCAGACGACGGACGATGCCGACACCGAATTTAATGTGCCGCACCTTCAGTCCGATGCGCAAACCTTCTTCGGCCTCGGGCACCACATGCACATCGTCGAAAACCTCAACAGCATCGTCCCAGGGGGACGGCTCGATCTGCTCAAAAACCGATGCCAGGTTATGCATGGCCGGCTTTTGCGGGACCGGCGTCTGTTTTTCGCCGCGTAGACGGGAAGGAATTTCACCCAGAAAACGGCTGGGGGATTGTACTGATAGTCGCCATAGATACGACGGCGGCGGGCATGGGTCAGGTAGAGCTTCTGCATGGCGCGGGTCATGCCGACATAGCAGAGGCGGCGCTCCTCTTCAACGTCATCGCGCTCACCGGCAGCCCGGCCATGGGGAAACATCCCCTCCTCCATGCCGGTGATGAAAACCACGGGGAACTCCAGCCCCTTGGCGGCATGCAGGGTCATCAATGTGACCCGGTCAAGGCTGGTGTCATAGGAATCGAGGTCGGTAACCAGCGCAACCTGCTCAAGATATTCCTGCAGCGAGCTTTCCTTGGACAGATGCTCCTCCATGCCGGCCAGCAACTGTTCGAGGTTTTCCAGCCGGCCCCGGGCTTCTTTTTTATCCGCCTCGGTTATGGCGGACTGTGCTTCTTCGCGCAAAGCGGGAAGATAGCCGGATTCTTCCAGCAGTTCCACAGTTAGCTGCGGGAATGGCACGTCTTCCAGACGCCGGGAAAAATGCTCCATGAGATTGACAAAGGCGGTAACCTTGCCGGCCGCGGCCCCCTTGATGTCACCGCGTTGCAGACACATTCGGCAAGCGGCAAGGAAACCTCCGGCCTGTTCTTCGTAAGCGGCAATGCGCCCGATGGTGACGGCACCAATGCCCCGTGCCGGCACATTGACGATCCGCCGGGCGGAAAGAGAGTCGGCGGGATTGGCGAGAGTTCGCAGATAAGCCAGGGCGTCCTTGATCTCCATGCGCGAGTAAAACTTCACCCCGCCAACCATAATGTACGGCAAACCTTCGCGTACCAGGGTTTCCTCCAGAACGCGGGACTGGGCGTTGGTACGGTAAAACACCGCCACGTCACGCAAATGCCGGCCATTGCTGCGCAGGCGGGAAATCTCGCCAGCGACAAAACGGGCTTCTTCGAGGTCGTCAGGCATCGCCTCGATGCTCAGTGGTTCGCCGACCGGATTGTCCGTCCAAAGGGTCTTGCCCTTGCGGCCCGTGTTACAAGCCACCACCTCACCGGCAGCCTCAAGGATCGTGGCCGAGGACCGGTAGTGCTGTTCCAGGCGAATCACACGGGCACCCGGGAAATCACGTTCGAAATTAAGGATGTTGCCAATCTCGGCGCCACGCCACGCATAAATGGACTGGTCATCGTCACCGACCACGCACAGATGGCGGCCGTCGGCGGCTAATTGGCGGACCATTTCATATTGCACCTGGTTGGTATCCTGGAATTCATCGACCAGCAGATGGGCGAATCGGTGGCGGTACGCATCCCGAATCGCGGGATGTTCGCGGAACAGACGTACCGTTTGCAGCAGCAGATCGCCGAAATCAAGGGCGTTGGCCTGCCGCAGGTGTTTCTGGTACAGCGCGTAGACCTGCGCCACCTGCTCGGCACGGTGGTCATGTTCCGGGTATTCTTCCGGCAGCAGCCCGCGATTTTTTGCCTGGTCGATGGCCGTGGCCACCGCGCGGGGCTTGAGTTGCTTGTCGGATATATGCAATTCCGCCAGGCAATCCCGCAGCAGGCGCTGTTGATCCTGATCATCGTAGATGCTGAAGTCGCGTCCATAACCGAGAGCCTCGCCGTCACGACGCAGAATTCGCGCACAGGCAGCATGAAAAGTGCTGATCCACAAGCCGTCGATATTGCCGACCAGACGCTGCAAACGTTCGCGCATTTCAGCTGCGGCCTTGTTGGTAAAAGTCACCGCCAGCACCTGCCAGGGTTCCACCTGCTGCTGCTGAATCAGATAGGCGATGCGGTGGGTCAGGGTACGGGTCTTGCCCGACCCGGCGCCGGCCAGGATCAGCAGCGGGCCTTCATCGTGCAGAACCGCCTGCCGCTGGCATTCATTGAGGGAGGTCAGCAAATCATTCATCATCGTCCTCCTCCATGGAACGCACCATCAAGGCCCTGTTGTAGGCCGACACCATATCCCGCCGGCTGACAATGCCCAGCAGCCTGCGGCCATTTCGCTCATCGACCACCGGCAATTGCTCGATATTGCGATAACCGATCTTGCGCATGGCCTGATCCAGATTATCCTCGGTGTTGACGGTGATAACATCGAGGGTGGCCAGTTCCTTGACCACCACCAGATCGAGCAGATCCCCTTCGAACACCACGCCCATGAAATCCTGGACCGAAAGGATTCCGGTAAGCTCGCCTTTCTGGTTGACCAGGGGGAAATTGGTATGCCGGGTGGTAGCGATGAAATGATTGAATTGCCGCAAGGTCATGTTTTCCGGAATCGATTCGGGGTCCCGGGTCATCACATCGCCGACCCGCAGCGATTTCATGATATTGCGTTCCTTGCCAGCCTCAAGGCTGATGCCGGCGCGGGACAGCTCGACGGTGTCAAGGCTGTCCTGCTTGAGATGTCTGCTGATGGCGGTGCCCACCACGCAGGACAGCATGATGGGAATGATCAGATTGTAGGAACCGGTCATTTCGAACAACAGGAAAATCGCCGTCATCGGCGCATGGGTCGCCGCCGCGAGAAACGCGCCCATGCCGACCAGCGCATAGGGCCCGGGGGCCGACACCGTGCCGGGGAACAAGAACTGCAGCAGTTTCCCGTAAGCCCCGCCGGTAACGGCGCCGATAAACAGCGAAGGCGCAAAAAGACCACCGGGCAGACCAGAACCCAGCGTAAGGGACGTGGCCACGGCCTTGACCACAATCAGACTGCCCAGCAGCAGCAAAGCGCCGTCACCGAGCAATACCTTTTCGATCACCTCGTACCCGTTGCCGAATATCTGGGGGAAAAAGACGCCGACGAGCCCCACCAGGGCGCCGCCGCATATCGGCTTCACAAGACGGTGCATCTTGAGCGCGGCGAAGCGATCAACGATGCGGTAATGGGCGGTAATGAAGCACACGGCAAGGATCCCCACCAGCAAACCGAGAACCAGATAACCGGCCAGTTCCCAGGGATGGGCCAGCATGTACACCGGGGCACGCAGTGCCGGAAGATTCCCCAGCAAGGCGCGGGAAACAACCGTGGCAATACCGCTGGAGATGACCACGGAAGTAAAACTGGTCAGCTCGAAGGATGACAGCAGCACGATTTCATGTGCGAAAAACACTCCCGCGATGGGAGCGTTGAAAGTCGCCGCAATACCGCCGGCAACGCCGCAGGCCACCAGCAGCTTCAGCCGGTCGCCGCTGACCTTGAAAAATTGGCCGACCTGGCTGCCAATGGCGCCGCCGATCTGCGCAATGGGGCCTTCCTGCCCGGCGGAACCGCCCGCCCCCAAGGTAATGGCGCTGGCAAAGCAGCGGGTGAACATGGTGCGAACGGGGATCTTGGCGCCGCGAAGATTGACCCTTTCCAGAAAATGGGCAAAGCCAAAACGCAATTCTTTGGCAAAAAACAGCCCGAAAGGAAGCATCAGCACTCCCGCGCTGACCGGAAACAGCACCGACCACAAGCGCGCCGTGCTCCAGTGTTCAAAGGAAATATTGAAGAACTGCGTTCCCTGCTCTATCACCAGCCAATGAACCAGGTCGATGCTTTTACGAAAAACAAAGTTGCCGATTCCCGACAGGATGCCAACACCCACGGCAAGTATGGCCATGAAAGTCTGCTCACTGACGCCCAGGCTGGTCATTAAACCCGGGATGCGGCCTCGGAGCCAACTGATTATCCTTGAAACAAATGTTATGTTCGTCATGATGCGTCTCGCAATAATGGCAAGAATACCCGGGACAAGCCGGTCCCGCCGCCCTTTCCGAAAAAGCAGCGTCTCGTGCACCGGCACGGAACAGAACATACTAAAATTTCAACCTGGCTAAATCAACCTTCTTGCCTCAAAAAATCACCATTATCGGAGAACGACCGGACGCAAAACGTCAAAAGGCCGCTTTTGCAGCGGCCTTTTGGAGGATTTCTGGAAGATCACGTCAGCTTTTTTGCAATGCCTGTCCGATGCGACGCCCGAACTCCCGACAGGATGCGAGAGACTCCCGCTCCGGAACGAACTGCACACGCAAGGGCTCCTCGATCATCTGCAGACCCATGCCGGCCAGCATTTCATGCACCATTTTGGGCGCCTCGCCGCTCCATCCGTAGGAACCGAAAGCCGCTCCCAGCTTGTTGCAGGGCTTAAGCCCTTTCAGGTAGGTCAACACATCGGCCAGGGTTGGAAAGATCCCGTTGTTGAGGGTTGGCGAACCGACAATCAGGGCTCCAGCATCAAAGGCGGCCGTTACGATGTCGCTGCGGTGCACGCTGCGGGCATGCATCGGCTGGGCTTTCACACCGGCTTCCTGCAGCCCGGCGACAATCTGCCCGGCCATGGTCTCGGTACTGTGCCACATGGTATCATAAATCACCAGAGCCTCCCGCCCGGGCTGCTGTCTGCACCATTCCAGATAGGCGCCGACGATCTTGCCGGGGTCCCGGCGCCAGATGATGCCGTGGTCGGGGCAGATCATCCTGATGGGCAAGCCCGTGCCGATCAGCTTATCCAGCAGCTTCTGGATCAGTGCCGCGAAGGGCCACAGAATATTGGCGAAATATTTTTTCGCATGGGCCATGATGGCATCGCCGATTTCGTCATCAAAGCGCTCCGGCCCGGCATAATGCTGCCCGAAACCGTCGCTGGAAAAGAGAATCTGCTCTTCCTTGAGATAGCTGAACATGCTGTCCGGCCAGTGGATCATGCGGGTTTCCAGAAACTGCAGCGTCCGGTTGCCAAGGCTCAGCTCCTGACCGTCAGATACCTGCTGCAGATTCAGCCAGTCAGGAAAATGCCTGCGCAGATTTTTCAGCCCCATGCTGGAGCAATACACCGGCTTGTCCCTGCCGATTACTTCCATCAGCTCCGGCAGCCCGCCGGAATGATCCATTTCCGTGTGATTGCTTATAACCAGATCAATTTTTGACGGGTCGACGATCTGCGAAATTTTTTGCAGCAGCTGGTCTGTAAATTCCTTCTTGACCGTATCGATCAGAGCGATCTTTTCGTCGACGACAAGATAGGCATTGTAGGTGGAGCCAAGATCCGTCGAGTAACCGTGAAAATCGCGAATATTCCAATCTGTCGCACCGACTTCGTAAACCCCTTCGGCCAATTTGCGAGGTATCATGTGCTGGTCCTTCCCGTAATAAGCCACACCCGTTGCATCGATACTCAAAGACCCCCGAAAGGAGGTCCGAAAATGAGAAATTCAGCACGGCCCGGCCCTCGTTTGCCGACCGGAACCGTGCCAAAAAACCCTCGTCCCGGTATCAGCCTTCCGGGGCGAAATTAGCCTTGGAAGCACCGCAGATCGGGCACACCCAGTCTCCGGGGATATCAGAAAACGCGGTCCCCGCCGCAATGCCGTTTTCCGGGTCGCCTACCGCGGGGTCGTACACATAGCCGCAGATTTCACACACGTACTTTTGCATGGTTTTTCCTCCTCGGTTTGGTGGTGACGTCTGGATACTGGGATGAGCGGTTCTCCCGGACCGGTTGGGAGAACCGACAGACAGCATCAGAAGGTGCAGACCTCGACCTCGAAAAAGGCCTGGGGATGATCACACACGGGACAGATCCTGGACGCGGCCTTGGCATTGAGCAGATGGCCACAGTTGCGGCATTTCCAGAGCTGTTCGTTGTCCCGCTGAAAAACCGTACCGGCCTCAATCGCCTTGACGATGCGCTCATAACGCTCCTGATGCGCTTTTTCGATGCGGGCGATATTTTCGAACATGCGGGCCAGATCATCAAACCCTTCCTCGCGGGCTTCCTTGGCCATGCGCGGATACATTTCGGTCCATTCTTCATTTTCGCCGGCCGCGGCCGCCTTCAGGTTGGCCATGGTATCGCCGATTCCCTGCAGCGCCTTGAAATGCAGTTTAGCATGTTCCTTTTCGTTGTCCGCGGTCTCCTGGAAAATAGCGGAAATCTTCTCGAATCCTTCCTTTTTGGCCACCGAGGCAAAATAGCTGTACTTGTTGCGGGCCATGGACTCGCCAGCAAAAGCTTCCAACAGGTTCTTTTCGGTCTTGGTACCTTTCAATGCGCTCATTGCATCCCTCTTTTCAGTATGAAAGTTTACGATAATACAGGTCATGGGACCTGTCGGCCAAATTACCTAGTATCCATCCCGAAACTCCGGATGGATACAGCGTAGTTTTCATTTGGAGAAACGAGCAATTTTTCGTTGTGGCAAGGAAATCAAGGGGTTGCGCGGAGGCGTACATCGGTACGCCGCACAAGCAAGCCTGCGGATTGACGCCGCCACGGCAGAAAAGGGCCGTTTCCGGATGAAAACTACCTATCAATGTTGTCCCGCTGGCAGTCCTCACAGAACCCGACCAGCGTCACGGCATAATCGACAATCCTGAAACCATCTCCGGTCACCTCCGGAGGCTGCAATATGCCGAAACTTCTATCCTCATAGTCCATCACCCTGCCGCACCCGAGACAAACCAGGTGAGGATGCAGAGAGGTATCGCCATCGAAATGCGCTTTGGAGTCACGGCTGTCGATTTTTCGAACCAGATCAAGCCTTACAAAGGTCTCCAGAACCCGGTAAACAGTGGTTCGGGAAATTCCGGGCAATTGACGGATCAGATCCGCATATAACTGGTCCGCCGTTGGATGATCCCGGCGGGCTGACAGCGCCCGCATTACCCCCAGCCGCTGGGGCGTCAGACTCACTCCCCGCGCCCTGCATGTTGCCATGAGTTCCTGCAATTTCTTTTGTTCCGACATAATGACCTCACTGATGTTTGGTACATTATTGCATCTGTCAATTAATGTCAATAGTAATTATTACCGTTTTGATCTTTTTTTGGCCGTCCCGGAGCAAGCTCAGGGCGATTTCGTTTGGTCCCGAAAACGATAAAACTTGACGCCGGTCAATCCCCGGAAAAGATGTTGGGAGTATGGTTGAATCATCCGTGGATCAACGCAGCGAGCACAACCTGACAATCAGCAACCGGCGAGCCTCCTCCGGGCGGAGCGTAACCTCCGCGCTCTGCCCGCTTTTTTATCTCGCCGATCCATGCATCCGCAAACAAAAGGAGTATGCCATGGAAATCATAACGCTTGAGGCGGCATCGAAAGTACCGGTCCCCTTCGATGCGCGCATCATGCACAACAGCGGTCCCGTCGAAGTCATTCATATTCTGCTGCGGCCCGGCGAAACCGTGCCACTGCACGACAATCCTTTCGACGTTCTGTTTTATGTCCTGGAAGGCCGCGGAGAACTGACGATCGAGGATGAAGTCCAACAGGTTGGCGGCGACAGCCTTATAGACATCCGCACGGGTACCCTGCGCGGATGGAAAAACACCGGCACCGAACCGGTGCGCCTGCTGGTCATCAAAATGACCGGCACCAAATTCTGACCATTTTGTGCAAAACAGCCCGCAAATGCCCGTTCAATGCGGGCTGTTTTGTTTTATCGCAAGACACACCCCATACAACCAGCAGGCGTTCGATTTTTCCAACGACAACAAGAAAAACCCCGATTGATGCCAGAATCTTCGAAAGAGCCAGGTGCGCACATCGGCGCTGCGACCGGCCGCGAATTTTCCTGATGACTTTTGGGAAGAAATTCTATAAAAAGAAGAGTAGTTTGAAGGGTGCCATTCGCAATCGATCGGGGACCGCCGGACAGAGGGATTCTGGCGAATGCCCCCACGACCCGCTCTGGATCTGCCTATATGAAGAAATCTCTACTCTGGATAATTGCATTCTGTTTCTGGACATCGGCCGCCGTGGCCGAGCCCGCCGCGGTTGACTCCGCCAGGGTCTATTCCATTCAACTGTTTGCCTATTCACGGCAGCCTGCTGCGGACGGCGCTGTGGAATCGCTGAAAAGCAAGGGTCTTGACGCTTATGTGACGACCAATCAGCGCGGCCTGTTTGTCGTTAGAACCGGCAGCCATGGCTCGCGCCTGGAAGCCAGACAAGCGGCAGAGCAGCTGCAGAAAAACAAGCTCATCGGCAGCTTCCTGATTGTTTCAGGCCGCGCCCCGGACACTGCGGAGGTTGCTGCCCGGACAAGCGAAATTCCCACAGCCGAGGTCAACAAGACCGTCTCCACAGCGCAAGCACCTGCCGCGGCCGCACAAGAAACCGCGACAGTCCCCCGCGTTGCCACCGATCCGGACACCGGGACGCCCAAATCGACGGCAGACACCGGCACGCAGGCCGTCGCTGATAAAAAGTCCGCAGGATCTCAAATGATTGCCGCGCTGGAAGCCATGGCACATCAACCCATAGCTCCGCAACCGCCCGGATTCCGCGCCGCCCGGATCGCCCTGGATTTTCTGGGCGTAAAGTATCGCTGGGGCGGCATGTCCGTCGAGACCGGCATGGACTGCAGCGGCTTCGTAAAAACCGTTTACGCGCTGTGCGGCATCAACCTGCCACGCACCTCCGCCGAACAGTACCGGCAGGGCGAACCGGTGGCACGCAACGAGTTGAGTCCTGGAGATATGGTCTTTTTCGGCAACAACAAGCGTGTCAACCATGTCGGCATTTACCTTGGCGAAGGCAAATTCATTCATGCGCCGCGTTCACGCAAAACCATCCGGATCTCAAACCTGGAGGAAAGTTCCCTGCGCAAAAAATTTCTAGGTGCACGCCGCCTGCTTTTCAACGACAAGTAACGCGGTCTCGGCCTGCTGTCATGGATCATCCCGTCACTTAACCGGGCCTGCCTGCCTATCCGCACGCGGGCCCGTTGTTTTTCCAAAAATCCTACTGCACCCGCGGCATTGCCTCCCACCAGCGCCTCTGAAAACGATAGAAGGACATGGAACGGCACTGCCGAGCTGATTCTTAACCTCAAGCCAGGACTCACAAGGAGCCATGATTCCCTATAGCGCAATCCTGACCGAAATCGCCATTCCCGTTTTCATCATGCTGGCACTGGAACGCTTTGCCGTCTATTTCTTTCTCCGGACTCCCCGCCAGGTCGCATGGGTGCGACGACACAGATGGCTGCACCCCAATGCCATCAGCCGCGCTCGGTATCCCATGGGTTTCGTATCGGCAATCCTCCTGCATCTGGGTTATCCACAATGGTGCTTTCTGTTTTTTACCTTCTGGATGATCACCGACATTACCGACGGCGACATCGCCCGAAAATGCGATCTGAATACGGAAGAAGGCGCTACCATCGACCCCCTCTCCGATAAACTGATGTACGCTCCCATGCTCGTCTACCTTGCCTGGAGGGGGGCGCTCAATCCGATGCTGGTGTTTGTTTTTCTGGCTTTCGACATCACCGGGCAAGCCTCTCGGCGTTTTATCAAGGTCAAAGCCGCCAACCTCTTCGGCAAGGCCAAAACCTTCATGGTGGTCGTGCTGCTGATCGTTGTCGGCCTGGAATGGATTTACGGCCCCCTTCCAATCCTCGGACGTTCCATTTACCCGTTGATGGCTATCTGTGCGGGATTGGCCTTCTGCTCCACCTTTTTCAAAGTCATTCCCAACTACTGGTACGCCAACATTCTCAGCATTCTCAACCTGGTATGCGGCCTTGCCGGCTGCTGGGTCGTTCTGAGCGGCAAGCCGGCGGTCTATGCCCTTGGGCTGGTGTTCCTCGGCCAGTTTCTGGATCTGTTCGACGGCCGCGCCGCCGAACGCTGGGGGTCCACCCCTCGCGGCGAAATTTTTGACGATGTCGCCGACGGAACCAGCTTTGGCCTGACGGTAGGTCTGATTGTCGTGGTTTCCTTCACCAAGCTCTGGTTAGGCCTGCTGCTCGGCGGTTTTTACCTTTTTGCCGTAATCTACCGACTGATCCGGTTTGTTGTGGAAAAACGCCGTAAAGGCGTAGCCGGAGGCGTTGCGAGCTTCGCCGGTCTGCCGTCCCCGGCAGGCGCCTTGATGGCCGGCACTGCATGCGTGCTGGTTCCCAGCCAGCCCGTGGTCGGCGTTATCGTAGCCATCACCTCGCTGCTGATGATTTCGCGCGTGCCTTACCCCCATTTCGGGCGCGCCATTTTACCCAGAGTTCCCAAAATCGTCAGAGTTCTGGTTCTTGGCGCATTTCTGTTTCTGCTGGCGCTCGGAGTGCGTCGCGACCAGTATCTGATCCCGCTGCTCATCGCCTTTGCAGCCGATACCATATACCTCGTTTCACCGCTGTTTCGCCGTCAATCCGGAAATGCCGACTGAGCCGGGCGTTCTGACCAAAACAAACCGGCAGTTGCAATGACAGTGACTGCGGCGCGTCCCGGTATTTTGACCAGCCATCATGCAAAAAGGGCCCGACCTTTTTTCAAGGCGGGCCCTTTTGCATGTTCTTCGCGCGATTACCGGCAGGCGCAAGACCCGCAATGGCATGCAGCTAAACCTTTTTAACAAATTCCGATTTCAGTTTCATGGCGCCAATGCCGTCAATTTTGCAGTCGATATCATGATCCCCTTCGACCAGACGAATGTTCCGGACCTTGGTGCCTACCTTGACTACCATGGAAGAGCCTTTGACCTTCAGATCCTTGATGACCGTTACCGCATCGCCATCGACAAGGACATTGCCATGGGCATCCCGAACAATTTTTTCCTGAACTTCGTTTACAGCCGCATGCTGCCGCGGCCATTCGTGGTGGCACTCGGGACATACATACAAAGGACCATCTTCGTAGGTATATTCAGAACCGCACACGGGGCATTTGGGAAAATCACTCATTATATCTATCATCCTTGATGCTTAAGCCAAAAGAGCCGGGTTTACCGCGAACCCCCCGGGGGAAATATACAAATGCCGTAAAAGCAGACCAACCCTAGAGCATTTCATTCCAAAAAGCAACCCGACACCACAAACGGCGCAACCTCCGGTTTTGACCTGATGCCTCCGTTTTTGGCAGCTGAACACCGCTGCCTGATCCTCCTAGGTTTTCATGAATCCAACAAATATAAATATAAAGCCCGCGCCGGTTACGGAGCGGGCTTCGTTTCATTCCTCTGGGCAATGGGGCTGCGCCCCTGGTTATCAAAGTTTTTGAACGTTTGCCGCCTGGGGTCCCTTCGGCCCCTTGACAACCTCAAAACTGACCCGGTCCCCTTCCGCCAGGGACTTGAAACCTTCCCCCGTAATTGCAGAAAAATGGACAAACACATCCGGTCCATTGTCCTGCTGAATAAAACCGAAACCTTTGGCGTCATTAAACCATTTCACCGTACCTTCTGCCATTACCGTTTCTCCTTTTTCTCGCTGTCCGAGTCTTCTGGATGGTACAAACCGATGCACAAACAAACCACCAAGGAACATACCCTTGTCATATTTCTAATGGACTTCTGTCATTAGTCAATACTCCGGGCAAGGAAAAAGTGCATGTAAACGCCTGCATGCTATGACAGTATGGCAAACAGCAAAGGTAGAGAGGCGAAAGAGACAACAATACCTATTCCGATCAGCGCTATCGCCAAATCGCTCTCCATGCCGGCGATCACCGCCACGGCGCCGGCCGTAACCATGGGCGGCATGCCGGCCTCAAAAACGGCAACATCCACATGCAATCCGCTTGCCCCAAGCAGGCGGCACACACCGAGAGTCACGAGGGGCGCAATCAGCAACTTGATCAGCAAACCGTAACCAAGCGGCCTCAACAGATGGCGTGGCAACCTCCAGTTCAGCTGCAGGCCAATAGCGGTCATAACCAGTGGCGTAAGACTCTGGGATACGCCCTGCAATGCCGCCTGCAATGCGTCGGGATAAGGCCAGGGGCGCAGCGCAAGCCCAGCCATCACGGCCAGAGTCGGCGGAAAAGTTAAAGTCCGGCGGGCAATGGACCCGATCCGCAACGTTCCGTCACGACCGTACAAGGCAAGAATCAGGGATCCATACAGGGCAAAGATCAGCATGGTTCCGATCTGATCGTAAACAATCAGATAAGGAATACCCTGCTGCCCGAAAAAGGCATTAACCATCGGGACCCCCATAAAGGAGGTATTTCCGAGAGGCACCAGCAGCAGAAGAACGCCGGTCTGGGCACGACTCCAGTGAAACTTTGCAGCCGCCGCCAGGACAAATGCCGCCGACAAAATCAGCAATCCCCAGGGAACCGCCGCTACCAGCAGCGCTTCTCGCCCGATCTGCAACTGCGGAATTTTCAGCAAAACCAGCGCTGGCAGGGAAACATACAGCGCAAACATGTTCAGCACCTGGGCCGAATCCTTTGGAAAGGCCTTTAGCCTTCGAAACAAAAGGCCCAGCCCGACAAAAACAACAATAAGAACGAAATTCGACATAACGATCCACACCTCGAAACAGCGCTTTGCATGAGGCGTGTATTCTAGGCTGTTTGACCGGCGTATACAAGCCCTGCCAGCCCTGCGCAAGCGCGAACAGATTTCTTCAGCATCTGAAAACAACAAGCAGCGGGGCCAAGCGTCACCCCAAACCATTGGCGTGCCGCTGAAAACCGCGGATAAATACAGCATAGATTTCATATGGGAAACGCGCTGTTTCCAGATGCAGACCCACTGGTTAATGTTTTTTGCAGTCAAGGGTTGACAACCCTTACGCAATTGTGTATCTTCGCACCTCAACGACGCGGGGTGGAGCAGCTCGGTAGCTCGTCGGGCTCATAACCCGAAGGTCGCAGGTTCAAATCCTGCCCCCGCTACCAAATACGACAAAGGGACCGGCAGAAATGCAGGTCCCTTTTTGTTTATCAGTCTGCCGTGGAAACCGGTCAGAAGCCATCCGCCGGACCGTCGTTCAGGTCCTTGACCATGTATGTCCCTTCGGAAGTACCGTCACTGCGCCATAATTCCCGTCCGTGCCGGCTGTCGGTGGCACGAAACAGTAGCAGTCCGTTGATCCGGGAGAAGTTGGAAGGCCAGGAGTTGTCCCGGCCGGGCTGTATATCATAAACCAGCATGGTCCCCTCCCGAGTACCGTCGGTACGCCAGAGTTCCCGGCCATGCACACCATCATCGGCTTCAAACAACAGACTGCCGTTCACTTGAGTAAAATACCGGGGGTTCGAACCGGTCGGACCCGGAAAAATATCCACAACCATGTCAGTGCCTTCCACGGATCCGTTTGAACACCACAATTCCCGCCCATGAGTCCCGTTATCGGCCCCGAAACAGACCTTATCGTCCAGGACAGCAATCCCGGCCGGAAACGAGCCGGGTGTGCCCTCATTGATATCCATAATCATCCGGGTACCGGCGGCGGTACCATCGGTACTCCATAGTTCGAAGCCATGAAGCCCGTCATTGGCCCCGAAAAAAAGCCGGTTTTGAACCTCGCGAAACTGGTAAGGACGTCCGGACGGCTTTCCGGGATTGATATCGCGCACCAGTACTGTACCGCCGGAACTGCCGTCGGAACGCCACAACTCCAACCCCCAGGCGGTACTTTCCACGCGCAGGCAGTGCGACAGCAGCGCCGGGCGCGTGGCCGCACTGGCCCCTGTGCAGGCAAAACATCCCAGACCTGCGGCCAAAACTAAAACAGTTACGTACAAAAAATAACGACACATGAATGAGAGATTCCCTATTTAATTAGTTTTACATAAATTTATTTAAACACTGATATAATAGTAAATATATTCTTATTTTGCCAGTTTTTTTTGCTGAGGCGAGCACCTGCCGTATACCAGACAAATTTTCTGGAAAAATCCATCGACGTTTTATATGATTGCAGAGCTTCGCAAGGACCCGACTCTGGGGCTTTAGCTGCGAAAGCCGAGCCGAAAAACCCTTTCGCCATCAACTCTCACCCGACCCCGGGACTGCTCTTCCGGACAGCCGACACACGTCCTGCCCACCCGCCGGTCAGCCCGTTACGTGAACGCAAAGGAGCGACAATGAAAATTCTGGTTGCGGAAAAAGTTGCCAAAGAGGGCCTGCTGATCCTGGAGAAGGACCCCCTTGTCGAACTGGATGTCAAAACCGATCTGAGCCGGGAAGAATTGCTCCGGATCATCGACAGTTACGAGGGGTTGGTGATTCGCAGCGCAACCAAGGCCGATCGTGAACTGCTTGAAGCCGGCAAAAACCTCAAGGTCGTCGCGAGAGCGGGCGTGGGACTTGACAACGTCGACCTGAAAGCCGCCAGTGAAAGAGGCATCATTGTCTGCAACGCACCTTTCGGAAACATCAACAGCGTCGTCGAGCACGCCATGGCCCTGATTCTGGCCACCTGCCGGAAACTGGTGAAGGCCGACACAAGCATCAAGGGCGGCGCCTGGAATCGCTCCATCAAGGCGATGGAACTCAAAGGCAAGGTCGCCGGGGTTATTGGCCTGAACAAAATCGGCGGGGGTGTCGTCACCCGACTGAAAGCCTTCGACTGCGAAGTCATCGGCTGCGATCCCTACATTTCTGAAAAACGGGTCCAGGATCTGGGAATCCGGCTGGTGTCCCTCGAAGAGTTGATCCGATCCTCCGATGTCATCACCGTGCACGTGCCTCTCAACGACGAGACCCGCAACCTTATCGCCGCTCCCCAACTGCAGCAGATGAAGGACGGGGTGATCCTGGTCAACACCGCACGCGGCGGCATCATCAATGAGCAGGACCTGCTGGCCGCCCTGGAAAGCGGCAAGGTCGGCGCGGCCTGTGTCGATGTATGGAGCGAGGAGCCTCCGCAAAGTGAACACCTCAAAAAACTGGTTGCCCACGAGCGCATGCTCGCCATCCCGCACCTGGGCGCGTCCAGCGCTGAAGCCCAGATCAATGTCTCCATTGACGTGGCCCGGGACATCGTACGCTTCGCCAATGAACAGCCCATGGAATACGCCGCAAACATTCCGCGCTTCGACAGTTCATTGATGGGGCAGATGCGGCCCTTTCTGCGACTGGTCAACATCATGGCCGATTTCGTTTCGCAACTGGCCGATTCCAATCTCAACAAGGTCACTTTTACCTACCAGGGGAGCGTGGCCGAATACGATTGCTCGCCGATAACCGTTTGCGGCATGGCGGCGCTGCTGAACAACAAGGTCGAGCAGGACGTCAACATGGTCAATGCGGCGCTTATCGCGGAAAACATGGGTATCGCCGTCGAGGAAGTCAAAAACCCCGCCCCCGCAGCCTTCGCCAACACCGTAACCATCGACATCGAAGGCCCCGGCATGCGCCGCACCATCGTCGGCACCCACTTCGAAGGGCAACCGCGTGTCGTGCGTCTGCGCGACTACCAGGTCGATTTTGCTCCTGAAGAACACATGCTGGTCATTACCTACCAGGACCGGCCGGGCATGATCGGTAAAATTGGACAGGTTCTGGGGGAACACGATATCAATATCGCCGCCATGAATCTCGGACGCCAGCAAAAGCGGGGCGAGGCCATGGTTATCCTGTCTCTGGACTCGCCGGTTCCGTCCAACGTGGTAGACGAAATCGGATCGGTCATCGTGGCAAGCTTCATCAAATATCTGCACGTGCTCAAAGCACGACCGGAACAATGATGGCATGTGGAAGGGGCGGCCTTTGGCCGCCCCTTCCACATGCTCACAATGCCTTCCCCAACACACGGTTTGAGATATGATTGTCGGAATACCCAGAGAGATCAAAGTCAGGGAATACCGGGTCGCCATGACGCCGGCAGGAGTCCGCGCCCTGACCGAATCGGGACATGATATTGTCGTGGAATGCGGCGTCGGCAGCGGCAGCGGCCTGGAGGACCGGGAATACCTTGAAGCCGGTGCCCGCACGGTGGAAGGTGCTGCCGAAGTCTATGCACAGGCCGACCTGATCGTAAAAGTCAAGGAGCCGCTGCCGGCTGAATACGGGCTGTTGCGCAGCGGCCAGTGCCTGTTTACCTATCTGCACCTGGCGACCAATACAGCTCTGACCTCCGTGCTGCTGCAAAACCGGATAACCGCCCTGGCTTATGAAACGGTGCAACTGCACGATGGCAGTCTGCCCCTGCTGCAGCCCATGAGTGAAGTTGCCGGACGCATGGCGGTACAGATCGGCGCCCATTTTCTGCAAAAAGAACAGGGGGGCAAAGGCGTGCTTCTTGCCGGCGCACCCGGTGTGCGCCCGGGACGCGTCGTGGTGCTGGGGGCCGGTACCGGCGGCAGCAACGCCGTGCGCATCGCGGTCGGCATGGGCGCCGACGTCACGGTTCTCGATATCGAGCCTTCGCGACTGGCCCTGCTCGACGAGCACTACGGCAACCGCATCCACACTCTGATTTCCAATTCCCAGAACATCGAGGACGAGGTACGACATGCCGACCTGGTGGTCGGCGCGGTGCTGATTCCGGGGGCCAGGGCACCCCACCTGGTAACGGAGGATTTGGTAAAGCAAATGGAACCGGGCAGCGTGATCGTCGATCTGGCGGTCGATCAGGGAGGCTGTGTCGAGACCGTCCGCCCCACCACCCACGACGAACCGGTGCGAACAGTGCACGGGGTTTTGCATTACGGCGTGCCCAACATCCCGGGAGCGGTCAGCCGCACCAGCACTTTCGCCCTGACCAACAGCACCCTGGCCTACATCCGCAAAATCGCCGACCTGGGAGTGTCAAACGCCCTGGCTTGCGATGCCGCCCTTGCCAAAGGACTCAACACCCGTGACGGCCAGATACACAACAGGAAGGTGGCCAGCGCTTTGGGGCTGGCTTTTTCACCCGTCACATGTGCAGATAGTGATCAAGGATAAATCGTGAGATGCTGCGCCGCGGCGGCAGTTTCGGGAGTGCCTTAACGGAAAACCAGCGGGCATCGGCCAGTTCGCTGTAATCGACAACCAGTTCGCCGCTTTCATAATCCGCAACGAATCCGGCCATCATCTGGCTGGGGAAAGGCCAGCACTGACTGCCGACATAACGCAGATTTTTGACCCGCACCCCGGTTTCTTCAGTAATCTCCCGAACCGCCGCCTCCTCCAGACATTCACCGAAATTGACGAAACCCGCCACCAGACTGTAATGCCCGTCAGGCCACTCGGCTTTGCGTGTCAGCAGCACTTCTCCAGGTCGGCGCACCAGCGTAATGGCGCAGGGGTGAATGTGAGGAAAATGCAGGGCGCCACAACCGCAGCAGCGTTTGCCCCACTCGCCCGGCAACCGTAGCATGGAATTGCCGCACCGGCTGCAGACCCGGCTGTTCGACTCCCAGTGCCGGATCTGGTGCGCCAGCCCCCGAGGGATAACAGATCGACGGGAATACAAGCTCCCCAATCCCGTAACTGGCAAGCCTCCAGACCATCGGGCAAAAGCTCTTGTTCCGGCCACGGCAACATCCGGCATGGCACCCCATCCCAGGTTCCGAAAAACAGGGGGACATCCTGCACCGGCCAGTCAGGCGCAAAGACGCCACGGGGAAGACACGGCCCAGCGGCCGCTTTTTGCAACAGCAGTTCGCTGCCGCGCAATATGATCCAGTACCCGTCGCCACCCGGATCACGATCCGGCGTCGCTTGTTGAAAATGCTCCTGCAAGCAATGGTTGTTAAACGGCAGGTGCAAGGGGGAGGAAAAAAAAGTGCTCAATCGGTCCACATCCGCACTCCGATAAAAAGAACCTGCGTTTCAAAAAAGCCTGGCAGCCAACAGCAGGGCCAGTTGCGTCTTGGCATCCAGAATCGCACCGCCGTCAAGCAAACGCAAGGCCTCTTTCAGAGTCATGACGACGGGATGGATGAACTCATCCTCCTCCAGAGCGCTCGGCACCGGCGTCAGGTCCGTTGCCAGATACAGATAAACCCGCTCATCACAAAAACCGACGGCGGAGAGCATATTAACAAGAGGCCTTATGGAGGCTGCCCGGTAACCGATCTCTTCCTGCAGTTCCCGGCGAATACAATCGACCGGATCTTCTCCAGCTTCCAGTCGACCTGCCGGGATTTCCCAGATCGTGCCATCCGCCGCCGGACGAAACTGGCGGATCAAAATGATACGTCCGTCATCCAGAACCGGCAGGGCCGCCGCCCCTCCCGGGTGGCGAACCATTTCAAAAGTCGCCATCCGGCCATCCGGCAGCCGATGGTCCTCCAGCGCTACGGAAAAGATCCGGCCCGCAAATACCGGTTTGTTTCGCTGATTCATTCCCCACCCCGCACCGGCAGCACCATCCGCAGTTCCCCGAAAACAGCCCGGAACACGCATGGCAACTCGCCCAGATAATCACCATCCACCTGCACGGGGGCAGGCCCCCCGGTTACGACAATCTCGCGCGCCTGCAGCTGAATCGCCTCTTTGGAGCACAACGGACGAGCTGCGGCAATTTTGCCGATGGTGCGTAACATACCCAGTCGCGAACCGGACCGCAACAGACAAACACTGAGGGTGTTTTCGAACAGCGATGCACCGGCGCTGACCACAAAGCGCCCGCCATAAAGGCGGCAGTTGCTGATGATGACGCCGTAAGCCTGCCGCCGCAGCCCGGACTCGGTGACAACCTCCAAAGGCCGGGGCCGATAGCGAAACAGGCTAATCAACCCGCCGAGCACATAAGCCGCCTTGCCCAGCTGTCGCTTCAGACGCAGGTTGACCCCCCGCACCACCTCCGCGTCCAAACCGATCCCCGCCATGAGCAAAAAGCGCTGGCCATCCGCCTGCCCCAGACAGACACGCCGGGGGCCGCCATCGATCACCAGATTGCAGGCCCGCTCCACCTCGAAGGGTATCCCCGTTTCCAGAGCAAAGACATTGGTGGTCCCCAGCGGGATAAAGCACAGAGGGATGTCACTCGGCGCCAGGCCGTTGATGACTTCGTTGAGCGTGCCGTCTCCACCGGCGGCGCAGACCCGGTCGAATCCGACGGTCCGCGCCGCGGCGGCCGCCCGTTGGGCATCACCGCGCGCTCCGGTCAGGGTGAGATCGACAATTGCACCCCGCTGCTGCAAACAGGTGACGGCCCGGGCGATCTGATTTTGCGCGCTACCGCCCGCAATCGGATTGGCTATCAGCTTGATTTTCATCTTGCATCCCGGTCAGACAGTTATTGGCCTGTTATGGATGTGACGCATCCTGCGCCGGCCTGTTGCGGCGCAACAAATCCCCTCCCCGGGCCCCTTCCGGAAGAGCGAGCACAACCCTGGCATTGGGCTGCACGACCGCTACGGGCAGGCCTGCCATATCCATCGGCTGCCCGACGACAAAGCGGTTCTGACGCATGCCCGGGCCGATGAGTTCCAGCGTCTCGCCGGGAAAGAACCGGTTGCGGCCCACGATCTCGCCGCAACCATCCGCCGCGGTAGACACGACCTCCCCGACAAAATCGCAATGACGGATATAACCGCCATGTTCGGCGTGCAACTGCGCATCGTCGCGGCCCAGAAGAAAACCTGTGCCATAGGGTCGGTGACTGACACTTTCCAGTTCCTCGCGCCACACAGGATCGCATTGCCACGCGGATGGGTCTTCCAGATAGCGGTCAAGCGCTGCCCGATATACCCGGGTGACGGCAGCAACATAATAACGGCTTTTCATGCGCCCCTCGATCTTGAGGCTGTCAACGCCGGCGTTCACCAGCAGGGGCAGCTGTTCGAGCAGGCAGAGATCACGGCTGTTAAGGATATAACTGCCGCGGCCGTTTTCCTCGATGGGCATATACCGCCCTGGCCGGGTCTTTTCCACCAGCGCATAACTCCAGCGGCAGGGTTGCGTGCAGAGCCCGCGATTGGCATCGCGACCGGTCAGCGCCGCCGACAGCAGGCAGCGGCCCGACCAGGCGACACACATGGCGCCGTGCACAAAAACCTCCAGAGCGGCATCGGTAGCGGCACGTATCGCACGGATTTCCTCCAGGCTGAGTTCCCGCGCCAGATTGACGCGCTTCACCCCGGCACCGACCCAGAAACGCACCGCTTCGGCATTGGTCGTGTTTGCCTGGGTTGAAAGGTGGATTTCCCTTTCAGGATCACCAGCTTTTACAAGGGCCAGAACACCGGGATCAGCTACGATGTAGGCGTCGATATCAAGGCTCCGCAAGGCATCGATGTAAGCTGCGCAGGCCTCCGTTTCCCCGGGTAAAAGATAGGCATTCAGGGTCAGATACATGCGCCGGTTCTTACGCAGAGTCAACTCCCTGGCCCGCGACAATTGCTCCAGATCGAAATTGTCCGCCTGGGCCCGCAGCCCAAACTGCTCGCCTCCCAGATAGACGGCATCGGCCCCGTACAACAGGGCGGTTTCCAGTTTTTCAAGATTGCCGGCAGGCGCCAGCAGCTCAGGCAAACATCTCATGGCAAATCGACTTCCGGAAAGATCGAGGTCTAGCGCCGGCACCACACCGCTCCGCTGCGGGCAGGTCAAACACCAGCGATTCGTTAGCACACCTTAGCATGAAAAATAGAAACCGGGAAACGGCTTCCCGCCGCTCGAAAACCTTTGCCCTTGACAAGACATTAAAAACCCTCTACTTTTTAAGTTGTTTTTCACTTTTCGGATGCTTTTTTTTGCGGCTTTGTGTTTCCCACGGGCCGGGATTTCCGTCATGTTTCGATTCGCAACCCTTCTGATGCTTGGCAGCCTGCTCTGCGGTGGCTGCGCCACGTCCACGGCACCGGGCGACGACCCCATCAATACAGCCGCTCGACGGCGCATGGACGTACTGGAAAACCATCTTGCCGAGATGTTCCGGCGTCTTGACAGCCTCGAGCACACCCTGACCGACCAGCAGCAGCAGTTGGCAACCCTGCAGGCTGCCGTATCGGCACAAAAAGTCACCCCTGCCGGGGAAAACGCCAGTCTTTCCGAACCGGTTGAGGCAACCGGAACCGCTGTCATCGGCGCATCGGCGCCGGAAACCTATCTCAAGGCTTTTGGCGATTACGCATCAGGCCGCTACCCGCAGGCCATTGAAGGCTTCCGGTCTTTTCTGCAGCTGTTCCCCGCCAACAATTATGCCGGCAATGCTCAATATTGGCTCGGAGAATGCTTCTACAGATTGGGTCGATACGACCGTGCCGTTCAGGAATACCGCAAAGTCGTCGACAATTATCCGTTGAGCGGCAAGGCTCCGGACGCCTTGCTGCACATGGCTCCGGCGCTGCGCCAGCTCAATCAGTACGAACAGGCGCGGCAGGTTCTGCAGACCCTTCGGCAACGCTACCCCAACAGCGCCGCCGCACGCAAAGCCCTGGCCGGATCCTGAAGGCTCTGCCTGTTTTTTTGGCCCGGATTGAAGCACAAGATTTTCCATCTGATCATTACCGCAAGGGGGAGATTCCATGAAAACCATCTGCAAAGCTCTTGCAGCCCTGTGTCTGCTGTTTCCGCTTGCGGCTGCGGCACAGACACCGGAACAGGTCTACACCATTAAAAAAGGCGACACCCTGTGGGGCATCTCCGAAAAATTCATCAAGGATCCCTACTACTGGCCGAACCTTTGGGCCAACAACCCGTTCATCACCAACCCCCATTTCATCTATCCGGGACAGCGCGTCGCCATCCGCAACGGTCGCCTGGTGCTGCTGCCCGGCCAGGATGCGCAAGCCACCGGATCGCAGCCCTGCATCATGCCCATCGAGCCGGTCGAGGAAATCACCGTCAAAGGCGTCGCCGGCAATGAAGGCTTCGTCACCCTGGAGGAACTGGACCGGGCCGGCACCCTGATCGATGCCACGGACGACCGGATTCTGCTCAGCTACCAGGACCAGGTTTTCGTAAAAATCCAGGAGCCGGGCCTGCTGCCCGGCGACCGTTTCGCCCTTGTCGAAGTCGGTGAACAGATCCGGCACCCTGTCAGCAAGGAAATCCTCGGCCATCGCGTCAGCTATCTGGGCGAAGTCGAAATCAGCGACGTTTCCCCGCCCGTGGCGACCGGGATAATACGGCGTGCGGTCAAGGAGATTACCCGCGGCGCCATTTTGATCCCGATGCAACCGTCCCGGCGCGATATCGTTCTGAAAAAGGCTGCCGCTCCCCTGCTCGGCCATGTCATGGCCAGCAGCCGCGAAAAAATCGCCCTCAGCCAGCATGATGTCATCTATCTCGACCTTGGAGAAACCGACGGCCTGGAATCCGGCAACATGATCTATCTAAGCCGTCCCCGGCAGACGACCCAACGGATCCTGCCCGAGCACGATGTCGAACTGCCTGACGAACTGCTTGGGGCCGCCGTAATTATTGCCACCCAACCGCAGACGGCAACAGCGTTGATCCTCAAATCGGTCGCTCCCATTTATGTCGGTGACCGGGTTTCGACGCCGACCGAATAACAACCTCCCTGCAGGGATTTCCCGAACAGCAAAAAAAGGATTGAAGTCATTCAATCCTTTTTTTGCATGGTGACAAACCCTTGACCATGACACGCACCGAACAGGCATGGCTGCGACTGTATCTGACTCCCGGACTTGGCCGGGTCGGCACCATCCGCCTCATTGAGGCTTTCGGATCTCCCGAGGCTGCCCTTGCCGCCAGCCCCCGGGCCTGGACTGAACAGGCGCGCGTTCGCCCGGCGGTAGCCGCTTCGCGGCCCGCTGAAGGGGATGCCGTTTTTATCCAAACCCTGGAAACCCTCGACCGACTCGAAGTCGGCATCATTTCCCTATGGGACCAGCATGCATATCCGGAGCCGCTCCGATCTATCTACGATCCGCCGGCGTTGCTGTTTGTCAGGGGAAAACTCCCCGAACAACAGGGACTTGCCGTGGTGGGAGCCCGGCGCGCCTCGCCGGACGGGATTCGCCTGACCCGCACCCTCTGCCGTCAGATCGCGGCCCAGGGAATTTCCATCGTCAGCGGCCTGGCCCGGGGCATCGACCGGGCGGCGCACGAAGGCGCCCTGATGGTTGACGGTGCCACCGTAGCGGTGCTCGGCTGCGGTATAGACCGCGTCTATCCACGGGAAAACGAACCCCTGTATTTCGAAATACTGCAAAAAGGCGGCGCCATTCTGTCGGAATATCCGCCGGGAACACCACCACTGGCGCAGCACTTTCCCGGTCGCAACCGCATCATCAGCGGTATGTGCCGGGGGGTTCTGGTGGTGGAAGCGGCAGCTCGCAGCGGTTCGCTGATTACTGCCGAATTCGCTCTTGAGCAGGGAAGAGAGGTATTTGCGGTACCGGGGCCGGTAAACAATCCCGGCAACCAGGGCACCAATCAACTGCTCAAGGAAGGTGCCCGCCTGGTGACCGAAAGCGCCGATATCCTGGACATATTCAAGCCCGGATGTTGCCCCTCGGAACCGCCTGCCAGGCCGGACCCGCTGCTGGAAAAACTATCGGGACAATTCCTGAACGTATACCGGGAGCTACAGGACAGCCCGCTGCACCTCGATGAACTGGCTCGGAAATGCGGCTTGACTCCCATGGAGGTTTCCGCTATTTTACTCCACTTGGAACTTGAGGACGGAGCGACACAGCTTCCCGGCATGCGTTTTGTGCGCAAGCGGAGCTTATAAGAACCTGGAGATTTATGACCGGAAACCCCCTCAAAGAACGGGTTTTGGCCATCGTCAGCATTATCGCTCATTACATCATGGAAGATGGGCAGCTGCCGGCCAATGGAGACCTTGTCGAGGAACTGCTGGCTGTCGGGTTCGAGGCGGATGAAATCGATGCGGCTTTCAACTGGATGGAAAACCTGTCCATGCACCCGGATGCCGACCCTTCAACCCGCCCCCTGACCGTCCCCAGCCAACGAATATTTACAGCCGAGGAATGTCAGGCCATCGCGCGTGAAGCACGCGGTTTTCTGATGCGCGTGCGCGAGATGGGAATCATCGACGGAAACCTTCTGGAAGAAATCATCCAGAAGGCCTTGAACACCGACGACGATGAAGTCAGCCTGAAAGACATCAAGACGCTGACCGCCCTGACCCTTTTTTCCCACTCTCACCATGAGTGGATGCGCGAAGTCGACTGTTTCATGGACGACGACTGGACTCGGCTCTACCACTGATACAGACACGCCAGGCTGCGGGTTCCCTGCAGCCTTTTGTTTCAGTGTTGGCACGGGGACCAAAGACATGACCTCCTCCCAAAAGACATCTTCACAAAGAGGCATTCATGGCACAATCCCTGGTAATCGTCGAATCGCCCGCCAAGGCGAAAACCATCGAAAAATTTCTCGGTCCGGGTTATAAGGTCCTGGCTTCCTACGGACACGTGCGCGCGTTGCCGAGCAAGCAGGGCTCGGTCGACGTGGAACACAATTTTTCTCCCCGCTATCATATCCTCCCCGAAAGCCAGAAGCATATCGAGCTTTTAAAAAAGGAGGCCAAAAAGAGCCGGGAACTGATACTGGCCACCGACCCCGACCGTGAGGGAGAGGCCATTGCCTGGCATCTGCTCGAAGCCCTGGGCATCTCCGAACAGGCCGCTTCCCCCGAGGTAAAGCGCGTCACTTTCCACGAGATCACCAAGGGCGCCATTCAGGAAGCCATCGCCCACCCCGGTCACATCAGCCGCGAACTGGTCGACGCTCAACAGGCCCGCTCCGTCCTCGATTACCTGGTCGGTTTCAATCTTTCGCCCTTTTTGTGGAAAAAAATCCGCTACGGCCTGTCCGCCGGGCGTGTGCAATCCGTTGCCCTGCGCCTGATCTGCGAGCGGGAGAAGGAAATCGCAGCGTTTGCGCCCCGTGAATACTGGTCCATCGAGGCCCGTCTCGGCACCGACCAGGGGAGCGTTTTCGCAGCACGGCTGAATGCCATCGACGGCAAAACCCTCGATAAGTTCGATATCGCCGACCAAAATCAGGCCGAAGATCTGGTCAGGGCCATCAGCAAGGAATCCTTCCAGGTCAGAGAGCTCAAAAAATCCTCCAAAAAGCGCAACCCGGCCGCACCCTTTACCACCAGCACCCTGCAGCAGGAAGCAAGCCGCAAGCTGGGGTTTTCCGCCCGCAAAACCATGACCGTGGCACAGAAGCTCTACGAGGGAATCGACATCGGCAACGGACTCGAAGGCCTTATCACCTACATGCGTACCGACTCGGTGGCACTCTCCCAGGTTGCCACCACTGAGGCCCGCGACGTCATCACCCGCATGTTCGGCAAGGAATATGCCCTGGAAAAACCCCGGGCGTTCAAAAACAAAGCCAAAAACGCCCAGGAAGCTCACGAAGCCGTGCGTCCAACAGCGCTGTCCAACTATCCGGATCAGATCAAAGCGCACCTGACCTCCGACCAGTTCAAGCTTTACCGCCTTATCTGGCAGCGCACAGTCGCCTCGCAGATGGCAGCGGCGGTCCTGGACGCCACGACAGTCGATATCGCCGCCGGCGAGCGGTTTATGTTCCGGGCGTCGGGGCAGGTTGTGCGCTTTGCCGGCTTCATGAAGCTCTACATCGAGGACTACGACAGCGCCGAGGAACAGGACGATCAGAAAGAAGCCACCCTCCCGGAACTGCGGCAGCATCAGCCACTGCAATGTGAAGAGCTTCTTCCGGCGCAGCATTTTACCCAGCCGCCACCGCGATTCACCGAGGCCAGTCTGGTAAAGACACTCGAGGAAAACGGCATCGGCCGGCCATCGACCTATGCGTCCATCATCAACACCCTGGTGACCCGCAAATACGTGCGCCTGGAAAAACGTACCTTCCATACCGAGGATGTGGGGATGGTGGTCAGCGACCTGCTGGTCAATCACTTCACCAAATACGTCGATTACGACTTTACCGCCGGCATGGAAGAAGACCTGGATGCCATCTCCCGCGGTGAAAGGGAGTGGCAGCCGGTACTCAAGGACTTCTGGGAACCGTTTATCTCCCTGCTGCGGCAGAAAGAGACCGAGATTTCCAAGCAGGATGTGACGACGGAAAAAACCGACCGAACCTGTCCCGAGTGCGGCAAACCGCTGGTCATCAAGCTTGGCCGCTCGGGCCGGTTCCTGGCCTGCTCGGGATTTCCCGAATGCCGTTATACCGAGCCGCTGAACGGCAGCGAGCGGGAAGAACCGGTCATGTCGGACCAGACCTGCGACAAGTGCGGCGCCCCCATGCTGGTCAAACAGGGGCGCTATGGCAAATTTCTGGCCTGCTCAGCCTATCCGGACTGCAAAAACATTCAGCCTCTCGTCAAGCCCAAGGCTCTTGGCATCCCCTGCCCCCAGTGCGGGGAAGGGGAGTTGATGGAGAAAAAAAGCCGCTACGGCAAAATTTTTTACTCCTGCAACCGCTACCCGCAATGCAAATATGCCCTGTGGGATCTGCCGATCCAGGAACCCTGTCCCAAATGCAAGTTTCCGCTGGTAGTGGAAAAAACTACCAAGCGGCAGGGTACCTTCCGCAAGTGCCCGCAGGAAAGCTGTGACTGGACCGAAACCCTGGTGCCACCGGAGACCAAAACCAAAGCCGCCACCAAAAAGCCCGCGGCCAAAAAAACATCCACGGCCACACCGTCGCCCAAAAAACCCCGGCAAAGAAAGCCGCAAGCGATAAAGCCGCAAGCGACAAAGCCACCGCCAAAACAGCGCCGGCGAAAAAAGCCTCCAAAGCCAAAAGCAAAGCCTGAAACCTGCAGGCCGGGTGGCCTCTTTTTAAACATTGACCGGATCCCGGCCACTCCCACCTCGATGCGACCGGTCCCGCGGGCCCGGTCGTTTGCGCTTTTTGGAAACCCCTTACGGTGAGATCCGAATGAACCAGGCAAAACCACCTCAACCCGGCATAACCATTATTGGCGCCGGCCTGGCCGGCTGCGAAGCCGCCTGGCAGGCCGCTGAACGGGGTTTGCGGGTGATACTGTACGAAATGAAACCCCGGGTCTTTTCCCCGGCACATCGCAGTCCCGATTTGGCTGAACTGGTTTGCTCCAACAGCTTGCGCGGTACCGGCATGAACAACGCCGTCGGTTGCCTCAAGGAAGAACTGCGCCGCTGCGCCACCCTGTTCATGCAGGCCGCCGATGCCAGCGCGGTTCCGGCCGGGGGAGCGTTGGCAGTCGATCGCGAGGCTTTTTCCGCATTCATCACCGACTGCATCGAGCGACACCCCAACATTGATCTGCAGCGCCGCGAACTGGCCGCCGTTCCGGCGCAAGGGACGACCATCATTGCTTCGGGCCCTCTGACGTCGGCCCCCTTGGCCGCCGATATCGCCCGCCTCACCGGAAGCGGACAGCTCTATTTCTACGATGCCATTGCTCCGATCATCGAAGCCGACAGCATTGACCATGCTATCGCATGGAAAGCCTCCCGCTACGGTCGCGGAGGGGATGACTACATCAACTGCCCGCTGTCCCGCGAGGAATATTACGCATTTATCGAGGCCCTCAGATCCGCCGACAAGGTACCGGGCAAGCACTTTGAAAAGGTGATCCATTTCGAAGGCTGCATGCCGATCGAGGAAATGGCCGAGCGGGGCGATATGACCCTCGCCTTCGGCCCCATGAAGCCGGTCGGACTGCCCGATCCGCGCACCGGAAAAGAGCCCTTCGCCGTGGTACAGCTGCGCCAGGACAACCTGCATGCCACCCTGTTCAACATGGTCGGATTTCAGACCAAGCTGACCTGGCCGGAACAGCGGCGCATTTTCCGCACCATCCCCGGCCTGCAAAACGCCCGCTTTGCCCGCCTCGGAAGCATGCATCGCAACACCTTCATCAACGCCCCGGCCTGCCTCGACCAACACCTGCGGCTGAAAGCCGAGCCGCGGCTGTTCTTTGCCGGGCAGATTACCGGTGTTGAAGGGTACGTCGAATCGGCCGCCTGTGGCTTTCTGGCCGGGCTGTTCGCCGCAGGGCAGGTGCTCGGCAACCCGCTGCCCTTGCCGCCGCCGACTACCTCCCTCGGTGCACTGCTTGGCCACCTGGCCCACTCCGAGCCCGACTCTTTCCAGCCGATGAACATCAATTACGGCCTTTTCCCGCCCGTGGAGGAGCGCAAACGCAAGCGGGCCGAGCGACGCCTGGCTCTGGCGGAACGGGCTCTTTGCGATCTGGAAGTGTGGCGTCGGCAAATCCTGGCCGCTACCTCCGACCTCTTGTTCCGCCCCCAGGAGCCGCCCGATGAACCCTGATCCCCGGCTGACCTCCGATCGCCTTGAAAACACCATCGTGCTGGCTTCGGCCTCGCCTCGGCGCAGTCAGTTGCTGGCTTCGGCGGGTATTGCCTTCACCGTGGTCGGCAGCGACGCTCCCGAAACGATACAACCCGGAGAATCGCCGCAGCAGCACGTCCGGCGTCTGAGCCTGCTCAAAGCCCGGGAGGTGGCCCACCGCTCCCACATCACGGGGCGCTGGTTCATCGGAAGCGACACAGTGGTGGTCCGCGATGCGGCCATTCTCGGCAAACCGGCCGATGCCGGCGAGGCCGCGGCCATGCTGAGCTCGCTGTCGGGCCGCAGCCACAACGTTATTACCGGTTTCGCCATCATCGACCGTATCGGCAGAACGGAAACGGTCGAGACAGTCTCGACCCGTGTCTGGTTCCGGGAGTTGACAGATCTGGAGATTCAGGGTTACATTGCCACCGGCGAACCGTTCGGCAAAGCCGGCGCCTATGCCATTCAGGGCATCGGCGCATGCATGATCCCAGCCATCGAGGGCAGCTACACCAACGTCGTCGGCCTGCCGCTGTGCGAAGTGGTTGCTACACTCGAAAAGCTTGGTGCGATACGCCTGTTCGCGTCCGGCGCCCCCCGTTCCGACCATCTCGACCCGCCATCCTGAACCGCCCGCCGGCACCGGACACCTGGGCGGGCCGATCAACGGAAGGACTCTTCATGAGCATAGAAGCCAATCTTCGGGAAATCCGCGACCGCATCGATGCCGCCTGCCTGCGCATCGGCCGCAATCCGCGGGACGTGCGGCTGGTTGCCGTGTCCAAGACGAAGCCAACCGCCATGATCGATGAGGCGGCGGCCGCCGGCCAGACGCTGTTCGGTGAAAATTATGTGCAGGAATTTCTGGCCAAGGCGGAGCAAGTCATGGCCAAGGTCGAATGGCACTTCATCGGCAGCCTGCAATCGAACAAGGTCAAATATCTGCGCGAAAAAGTCGCCATGATTCACTCCGTCGACCGCTTGTCTTTGGCAAGGGAAATCGATCGGCAGTGGAGCAAAGCCGGTTATCCGGCCGACATCCTCATCCAGGTCAATCTCGGCGAAGAAGAAAGCAAGTCCGGCACACAGGAAGCGGCTCTCGAAGAACTGGTACGCAGCATCGCGGCACTGCCCAATGTGCGCATTGGCGGACTGATGGCACTGCCGCCCTACCTTGACGACCCGGAGATGGTCCGGCCCTTTTTCCGCCGGTTGCGCCATCTGGCTGAAAAACTTTCCGCCCTGGACATTCCCGGCGTCGCCATGCGGGAGCTGTCCATGGGGATGAGTCACGACTTCGAGGTAGCCATCGAGGAGGGTGCTACCCTGGTTCGGGTCGGGTCCGCCATTTTCGGTTCACGACGCTGAGGGGTTCCCCATGCCTGAGTCTTCCAGCCCCCGTGCCCTGTGGGGATCGCGCATCGGCTTCATTCTGGCGGCCGCCGGCAGCGCTGTCGGTCTCGGCAATATCTGGAAATTCCCTTACATCACCGGCAACAACGGCGGTGGCGCCTTCGTTTTGGTCTATCTCATCTGTATCGCGCTGGTCGGGCTTCCGATCATGATGGCGGAATTGATGATCGGCCGCTACACGCGCCGTGATGCGGTCGGCGCCTTTCGCACTCTGGCCAGGCCGGGTTCCCCGTGGCGGCTGGCCGGCTGGATCAGCATTCTGGCTGCGTTCGTCATCCTGTCCTACTATTCAGTGGTCGCCGGCTGGACCCTGGAGTACATATTACGCGCCGTGCAGGGCGCATTTCGTACCCCGGCGACAACGGGGACCGTGGAGACCGCTGAGCAGGTCAGGGCCCTTTTTGACGGATTGATCGAGAGCGGACCGCGACAGTTGCTGTGGCACTTTCTCTTTATCGGAGTGTGCCTGGGCATCGTCATCGGCGGCGTGCAGAAAGGTATCGAACGCTGGAGCAAAATCCTGATGCCGCTCTTGCTCGGACTGCTGGCACTGCTGTTCGTCAACGGCATGCTCAGCGATGGTGCCCGCCAGGCATGGGTCTTCATGTTTCGTCCCGACTTCAGCAAACTGACTTCCGGTGCCGTGCTTGAAGCTTTGGGCCATGCCTTTTTCACCCTGTCTCTGGGCATGGCAGCCATGATCACCTACGGTTCGTATCTTAGCCGCGCTGAAAACCTGTTCGCATCCGGTCTGCGCATCGCGTTGCTGGACACTGTCATCGCCCTGATCGCCGGACTGGCTATCTTCCCCATCGTGTTTTCGGCGGGCATGCAGCCTGGCGCCGGCCCCGGACTGGTTTTTCAGACCATCCCCGTGGTGTTTTCCAACCTGCCCGGCGGCAACATCCTGGCGCTGCTGTTTTTTCTGCTGCTGGCTTTTGCCGCGCTGACCAGCGCCATCTCCCTGCTCGAATCACAGGTGGCCTATCTTATCGACGAGCGCGACTGGGGGCGCAAGCGAGCCACCGCCTTTTTGGCAGGACTGGCTTTTCTGGTCGGCATCCCTTCGGCCCTTTCAAGCAATCTGCTCCAGCACATCACCCCTATTGCCAACCTCGGAGTTTTCGACTCCATCGACCTGATCGCCTCCAACTACCTGCTGCCCATAAGCGGGCTGCTTACCGCCCTGTATGTCGGCTGGTTCTGGAGCGATCAGGAAGAAAAGCAGGAACTGATGGCCGACGGCTCGGTCTGGATATACCCGCTGTGGCATTTCCTGATCCGGTTTGTTGCTCCGATTGCCGTAGGCATTATCCTTTATTACAAAATCGAAGAAACCGGCCTGTTCGCTTTTTTTGCCGGGCTTTTCTGACCCGGAGACCCGACCATGATTATCGATACCCTGCTGTTCGATCTTGACGGTACCCTGATAGACTCGGCTGCCGATCTGGGTACCGCCGTCAACCTGCTGCGCGCGGAAATGGACCTGCCGCCGCTTGGTATCGACCTGGTGCGCACCTACGTCGGTGACGGCGCCACCATGCTGGTGCGTCGCGCCCTTCCGGAAAATGCCTTTTCCGAACAGCTCCTCAAGCGTTTTCTGCAGCTGTATGAAGAACATCTGGTCGAAAAAACCACCCTCTATCCCGGGATCGACGAGGTTCTCATCAGTCTTCAGGGTAAAAACATGGCTGTCATAACCAACAAGCCGTTTAACCTGACCCTTCGGCTGTTATACGAACTCGGCCTCACCGCTTTTTTCGGCTGTATCGTCGGCGCCGACGGCACACTGCCCAAAAAACCCGACCCGGCCCCGGTTTTTGCTGCGCTGCGAGACCTTGGCGCCGATGCCGGCAAAGCGGTGATGATCGGCGATCATCACACCGATCTGCGCGCGGGGCGCGCCGCCGGTGTCAAAACCTGCTTCTGCGCCTGGGGCATTGGCAACAGCGACGGCTACCCCTTCGATTACCTGGCTGAAACCCCCCGGGATCTGCTGCGCCTGTTTCCGGTCTGATTTTTTCACCGCTTTCCCGAATCGATCCCATCTCATGACCGACACCGCGCCTTTGTCCCTGCGGCAGATTTCCCGCTTTTTCTTCCCCTTGATGCTCAATGTGCAGTTAATGAGCTTCTCCCACAACATCATCAACATGGCCCTTGCACGCCAGCGAGATGCCGTGACGAACCTTGCCGCATTTGCCATCGCCCTCGCCCTGCACCTGTTTATCGCCTCGCCCGGATACCAGAACCATACCATCGCCCTGGCGCTTGTGCGGGGCAAACGCTCCCTGCGCAGCGTGTCTGTGTTCGTAATCGCCGCATCGGCGGCCATTTCCGTCATATTATCGATCGTCGCCTGGACCCCGGTCGGCCAGTTCGTTTTCGAAGAGCTCATCGGCGCCCCCAGGGAACTTGCCGCGGCAGCTCGTCCTATTATTGCAATTCTTGCATTTCTGCCGTTTTTCACCGGCCTGCGCGGGCTGTGCCAGGGCATCGTGATCCGCTCCCGCCGCACCGAACTGGTTTCCATCGCCACCGTGGTGCGCATCATCAGCCTGATCCTTTTTCTGATGCTGGCCGCCGGACATATCCGCGGACCGCAACTCGGAGCACTGGGCCTGCTGGTCTGCATTGCTACGGAAAGCCTTCTGATGCTGTGGTTCTGCCTGAAATGCGGACTCGGCCCCGAGACTTGCGATGCCGGGGAACACGGTATCCGCGCGACCTTCCGCTACAGCCTGCCGCTGGCATTCTCCTCGGCCATGCAGCAGGTCGTCCCCCTGCTGATCAGCGCCATCATCAGCCGCCTGCCCGATGCTACCCTGGCCCTTGCGGCCCTTGGTGTCATACGCGGCTTTATTTTTCTTTTGGCCGGCCCCATGCGCAACCTGCAGCAGGCCTGCCAGGCACTGGTGCGCAACAAACGGGATTACCACATGCTGATGCGCTTTTTCCGGAGGGTAGCCGCAGGCATGGCCCTTATCATGATCGCGGTGGCCTATCCGCTCAACCTGCCGGTGCTGGGATGGGCGATGGGGCTGGATGCCAGGCTGCGCAGCTATATTGCACTGCCTCTGGCCAGCTGCGCGCTGTTTCCCATACTGTACGGCGCCGTCAATCTATGGCGTGGCCTGTTTGCAAAGCAATATCGAACCGGCGTACTCGGCTGGGCCACCGTCGCCAAGGTCGGCTATCTCGCCCTGGTCTGGCCTTTGTCCACACTCAGCCCCCTGCCTGTTCCGGGGATTGCGCTGGCCGTGTTCCTGCTGTTATCCTGTGAATATTGTGAGGCATGGTACCTCAACCGTTGCCGTCGTCAGGCGGACATTTGATACCAGATCAAAGGGACTTGCGGCCTTTCAGGTCCGGGTTTCAAATGAAGCCGTTTTCTCGTTGCCCAAAGGCGCAGGATATCGTCCCATGCAAGACAAAAAACATCCTTGTCCCGACTGCCACTTCTGCCAATGGTGCTCTGACCTGCGCTGTGCCGCCTGCCTGGGAAAAGGCAGGCCACGACGTAAAAAACTTTCCATCAGCGAGCAGATTGCCCTTTTCGAGAAGGTCAACCACGAATGCAGCAGGCACGAAAAACCCGAAAGACAACCCTGCTGTTGCCATAAACCAACCTCTGCCAAAGAACCGGAAACCTGATTATGACCCCGCCCAGGGAAGTATCCCCTTTTATTATCTACGGCTTTTTTCTGACCGGCCTGATGTCCTCCCTCTGTTTCCGCATACTGCCCATCGCCAATCAGCTGTGGCCCGGAAGCTTCCGGCCCATCTGGTATGTCGGTGTCATCGGCTACTGCCTGTTCTTCCTCTACCGCTACCGCATCACCCTCAAGCGCCGCCGCACCATTATCGGCATGAACCTGCTCGCCAAGCTCAAGGCCGGTGCCCTTGACAGCAACGATCGGGAAGCCATCCGCTATATTTTGTCGTCCCTGACTGTGAGCAAGGAAGGCCTTAACTATCTGATCATCTTCGTACTGTCAATCGCTGCCATCGCCGCCGACCTGGCCCTTGGCTAACCGGTGGCGTTCCCATGTCCGTAACGGCAAAAGGCCGATACAGGATCGGCCTTTTGCATAAAACACTGAAACCTCGTCCCGTCAAAATGCCGCATGGCAGCTTGCAGGATCGGGAAAAACCGTCAATTTCTGCCCAGCTCCCGCGACCGTTTCGCTGCTTTGGACACCGCCTTGATCAGGGCGGCCCGCAGACCCTTTTCCTCCAGTTCCTTGACCGCCGCAATGGTGGTGCCCCCCGGAGAACAGACCTGGTCGCGCAGCACCGCCGGGTGCTCACCACTCTCCTTCACCAGTTGTGCGGCGCCGAGCACCGTCTGGGTGGCCAGCGCCAGGGCCGTATCCATGGGCAACCCCTCCAATACGCCGCCCGCCGCCATGGCCTCGATCACCATATACACATAGGCCGGTCCGCTGCCGGACAAACCGGTCACGGCATCGAGCTGCGATTCGCTGACGACATGCACCGTTCCGACCCCTTCGAACAGGTGCAGGGCGATGGACAGGTCCTCCTTGCCGGCGTGCGCCCCGGAACACAATGCCGCGGCACCGGCACCGGCCAGGGCCGGAGTGTTGGGCATAACGCGCACCACCCGCGGCGCCCCCTGGAAATAGACTTCCAACGCTGCGGTGGTCACTCCGGCCGCGATCGATACCAACAACTTGCTATCGTCGAAAGCCCCGGCGATGGCTGGAAGAGCCACCGGCACGATCTGGGGCTTGATAGCCAGAACAACCAGATCGCTCTGCCGCACTACCTCAACGCCATCGCTGCCGCAGATAACGCCGTAACGCTCGGTCAACTGGCGGGCGCGCGCTTCATTGGGTTCGGCCACCCGAATATTCCGTGCCGGGATCGCCGATTTGATCAGTCCCTTGATCAGAGCTTCGCCCATGTTGCCACCGCCGATAAAACCGATGTTGCCTAATTCCATCATCACGAGGGAATCCTTTCCCGCTGGTTGGTTTTTGTCCGGGCTTTATAAATGATCACTGGTTATGATCAGATCGAAAGCATCCATGTCGTACAAAGTAAATACGAAGTCTGGGCCCGGGTCAAGCCCGACAAGCTCCCGGCGGAAGTTCCGGATGAAAACTAGCGGAAACGTTCGCGCATATAGATCACTGCCGGGCGCCCCTTGTAAATCCCGAAGCTGGCGCGAGCCGCCGGATCGTCATCGTGTGCGCCGTCGCCATCCCAATCGTAACGCAACCAGGGCAACAGGGAAAGATCGGCCCGAACCTGAATGTAACCATTGGAACCGGGCGCGCTGAACTTCAACCCGGCATCGCCGGCCACCAGCGGATCATACAGGGTGGCGCTGCTGATGCCGCTGCCGACGGCGATGGGTTGTTCCCCGCCAACGGTGGTTGTGCCGTTGAACAAAATCAGCCGGCCAAGGGGCAGGGAGGTACAGCCGTCGGCATGGTTCGGAACAAAAACGCTGCCATTGAAATACTCGCTGCGCATCGGCATGGAGAGGACCAGCAACTCGGAACCGTAGGCATTTTTCATGGCCAGACGGCCCCAGCGCATTTCCTTGCCGTGATCGAAGGCCATGCCGGCGCCGGCTGCCGCTGCGCCGAAGGTCACGGGGTTGGCTTCAGCGGCAATACCGTCGGCGTCAAATATGTTTATTTCCAGACCGATTTCCGCATCGAAAGGCGCCACAGGCACACCGCGTACAAAACGCAGGCCGCTGCCCGAACCAAAAGACAGCAGTCCCATTCCGCCGCCCAGACCGGAGATTACCGGATCCGTGGCCGGCAATCCGGACAGGTCCAGGGTTCCGGTGACGGTACGGTATGTCTTGCCGGTGAGCGTGGCGCCGCTGATCTTCCACCATGCTCCGGCATAATTGGCGGTGGTGGCCCCCTGTTTGTTTTTGGCCGTGACCGTGATTACCGGGGCGACGGCATAATCGAATGTCTGACCGAGATAGGTGAATCCGGGGCTGCCGCCACTGCAAGCCGTTGCAAACGACGGGCTGTTGACCGAAGCGGTAAAATGATGCGGGGTAAACCGGCCGACAGTCGTGCTGCCGATCACATCGACGCCGCTGCCCAGATAATTGGTGGCCCGCGCCTGCAGGGTGACGGTGCCGACTTCGCTGTAGGCTGCCGTATCGCTGACGATCCCGTTGCTGTAATCGCCAGCGGCAAAGGCTCCGCCGGTAATGATGCCGGCCGCGGGGTTGCCCGCCGGGGCGCTCAAGCTCGTCATCGCGGCGAAATTCGGCGTCACGGTGCCATCGGCACAGACCCCGGCCACCTCGACCTGAAAATCTTCTCCCGCCGGCCAGTGGGGAGCTCCGGCGGAAGCGGCGTTATTCAAGAGGGTTGTGGCGTCGGTGGTGGCGCGCACCCGCAGGTGATGCGGGGATACCACGAATTCAGGGCTGCTTCCGGTCATGATCAGGCCGGCTTCCTCGCCACTGCCGGCATAGGCAGCATCGAGCCGCAATTTGCCGGCATCCGCATAATGGAGAGTCAGGGTAGTTTTGGCCTCACCGTCAAAATCGAGAGGTATGGCAACCGCGCCGTTCAAGGGCAGGGAATGCCCGTTGACCCGCAGTGAAGTCCGGCGGTCAGGCGGATCGAGATAGGAGGTGGCCAGAGAGACCGGCCGGTTTTCCTGGTTGGCAAAACCATCATCCCCTGTGCAGGCTTGGGTACGGGCGTCTCTTCGCACGGCCTGCAGGGTAATCCCCGCGTTCTGGCAGGCGGTCAGGTTCGACACCTCAAAAACAAAGCCGGAGTCATGAAAATCAATGGTACAGTCGCTGACAGCGCCTCCCTGATAGCAGCGTGCGGGATTGGTGGCCATCGGACTGGCCGACGCGATCCCTACCGTGACACTACCGGGGGTGTTATGGCGCAACAGAATCGATTCCGACTCGCCGGTGAAGGTCTGGACATTGCCGCCGGCCCAACCACTGGCGGGAGCCAGGGTGACGGTAGCTTCGGCGGCAAAACTGCTGGCGCAATCCTCATCCGCACAGGCACGCAGCGTCACAGACGCAGCCTGACATGTCAGAGCATCCGCCGGATGATAAATGCGATAATGGTTAATCGCCACCAGGGATCCGTCATTGGAGCCGTTCGGGGTAGGTTCGTGATTCGCGCCGGACTCCGCATAGGCAACCCATTCCCCCGTGCCGTCGGGAAGCCTCTCGGCGCCTTTGATTCCCGGTCCTATGGTCACGCTGTTGTCATCGACGGAACCGCAGGCACCTTTTTGATAATCATAGCCATTGATCGACAGATAATCGATAACTGTACCGTCCGCATCGCGGATGGTTATGTCCATCCCGCCGAGATCCATCATCTGGTTCCCGGGGTAAAACACGAAGTAAGGATTCCCGGAAATGTAAAATTCCGATATATCCCCGGGATTAAAAAAATTATCCTCACAAAGATTTCTGTTCCCGCTTGCATGACAGGTACGTACAGACCAGGAAGATACGGCCCAGGCGAGGGTGTAATCCATAAGCCGGGTTTCGACAAAAGGCGAGCTGTAAGGTCCCTCCCCGTAAGCCTCGTTAATCACCATGTCCCCCAGATAAGGCGAACAGGCCGAACAGGCCGGCCGGATATCCGGGATAAGCAACAGCAGGGCAAAAACAGCCGGAAAAATCAATGCCCGCTTTACCGGGGCCGTAAACAGCCTGTTGTTCATGGCATAGCTCCCGTGATTCTGGCTTGCAGCTGCCGGGAAACATAATCGCGGCTGCCGTAAGTTCCGGATTCCGCCAACGCGGCAACATTGAAAACCTTGTAGCTTTGCCCGCCTTCGACAAACGACTCTTCGCTGCAGGACACGCTGACCAGAAAACCATCAATGTCAAGGCTGTCCGACACGCAGGAACCACCTTTCAGGGCCCGGTACCCACCCCACTCCAGACCGCTTCGGGCCGCATGATAGGCCCGCGCGCCCTGCAGCGCCCAAAGGAAGGTGCGACTCTGCACGCCGCTCATGGTCACCATGAAAAGCCCCAGCGCCGATAGCACCAGCAGCACGAAAAGGGCGGTGACGATGGAAAGCCCTTTTTGCGAACCAAGCCAACCGGTGTCGATCATGGCGCGTTCTCCACATGGACCTGATGAAACAAGGTGATGGCTTCCCCCTCCATGGCCAGTTCCAGACGCAGGGTCACCAATCCGGCCCTTTCGGGAGTGCCGGGGTGATAGTCAAAGGCGCAGGCGGCCAGATGGCGGGTCATGATGGCGGAATTGCCCCCGGGATGAGCCGATTGTGAGGTGCGGATCGGATAGCCGGAATGGCGCACCAGGGTACCGGCCACCGGATCGCAGACGTAGCTGACCGGCTCATCGACCAGAAAAAACCGCTGGTAGGGGGAGGAGCGCCGGAAAGGGGTCGGGTCGTCGAGCCGAAGGGAGGTGGCGCTGCTGCCCGCCGCCACGCTGCGCCGGTTGTCGGCCGGGGTGGCATAGGCATTGCCGCTGCTACCGGCGGCAGCCAGATTGTAGATCACCACCGCATCGCCGACTTCGGGGGGCGCAGAGAGTGTACCGAGCACATCGAACCCGTCCGTATCGTTCTGGATGAAATCGAGGGCGTTGCCGGGCCCCTCCAGGCGGTAACGGCCGCCGTCCACCGTATGCAGCACTTCAAGGCACTGCCCGTCACAGGCGATACGCACGCTGTTGGGCAGGGCCTGGCGCACATCGCGCTGCATGCGACGCAGGGCGCTCTCGGCCGCATCGACCAGGGTCGCGCGCCGCGACAGATCGAGGAATCCCTCGACGGGGCGGACGATGAACATGCCGCCAAGGGCGGCGAGAATACCGACGATCACGATCACCACGATCAATTCAACCAGAGTGAAGCCGGTCGAGGAACAACAAGAGGGGTGAGATGGACGCCGTGACTTGGCTATATTCATGTCAATAGTCCATACGATAACCGCTCAAGGTCAGCTCGATCCCGCCCGCATGGCGCACGGTAACCGTAACTTTTTTGCAGGCAACCGTGTTCAGCGTCGCATCGTCCACCGCCACCGAAATTCTGTAGGCCTCCAGGCCACTGATCGCCGTCCCTTCCTGGTCACGAGCACCGGCATCGCTCCAGCCTTCGTAATCATCCACGTCGTCCAGCAGATTACGCACCGTTTCCCCATCCGACCCGTCAGGATCCGCGTAAGGCCGCAACAAAACCTCTTCGAGGTAGGACTCGGCGATGGCCACAGCCTGGTGTTGCAACATGGGATCGGCACTGTGCCGCACGCTGTAGTTTATCACCATCAGCACTCCGCCCAGGGCAATGGCAACCACCACCATCGAAATCACCAGCTCGATGAGCGTAAATCCGCCTTCATGTCTGTCCGCTGCCGCCATGCTCACAGCCCGTCCACGTAACCGCTTTCGCCGTTGATGTTAAAACTGCGTCCGTCGATCGACACCGTCACTCCGCCGGGCGTGGCCCGTCCGAGGGGATCGAAAATTACCGACGAAGCGGTGGCTGCCAGAGACACGCCGGAAGGAGCCGAAGCGGCAAAAGCGTCGTCACCGGTCGGTCGCGGCACCACCCGAACAAAATCTCCGGAGCGACAACTGGCTGCCCGTTGATGCAGGGCGAAGCCGCTGGCGGAAATGCTGAATTTCACTTCGCATCCGCTGGCTACCGCCAGCTTCTGCGCATAACGCGCCGCCTGCGTCACCTCTTCGTAAAACCCGCGGCTGTGAAACGCCGTCGCGTCAAACAAACGCGGCAGCGCCACGGCCGCAAGAACGCCGGCCAACACCATGATGACAACGAGTTCGACCAGAGTAAAGGCGCGACTGTCCGGCGAAAATAAACGCATGGCTGAGCCTGGATGAAAAATTATTCCTGAGCGGCATGTTGAAAAAAACCCCTGCGGTCTTTTTCAGGTCCGCAACAGTATGAAATATTCCGCCGATGCCTTGCAACTGTTTATTAAAACTGCCTACAACCCTTGGCGAAGTCCTGGCCCCCTGATTTAGGTGCCGCGTTTCAGGCAAAGCCAACAGGCCGTCTCATCAGATGGTACACTGGTTTTATTGAAGACCTTTCAAGCGGGCTGGGCTGTAACGCTTCCGGATTATCGAGCCATGAAACTGCGAACCAAAATACTTGGCGGCTACGGTCTGATCCTGGCATTGATGATGGTGGTCTGGGCCGTGGCAGTCATCAGCCTTTATCAGCTCGGTCGCGCCGGCGAGGCGATTCTTCAGAAAAATCAGCTCAGCGTCCAGGCCGCGGAAAACATGATCAATCATCTCGAGCGCCAGGACAGCGCCGCTCTGCTGTCTCTGCTCGGCGACCGGCAAGGCAGCCTGGTGCAATTCCGGGATAATCAGATTGAATTTGCGCAATGGCTGGGCCGGGCACGCAACAACCTTACCGAACCGGGCGAGGACCGCATCATAGCCCGAATCGACTCGGGATACCGCGAGTTTCTGACCCTGTTTCAATCCATGACCTCCACCCCCATGGCCAATCGTCAAAACGCCCTGGCATTTTACAAGCAATCCCTGCAGCCTCGTTTCATGCAAACACGCGATTCCTGTCTGGCTTTGCGGGAAATGAACCAGACCGCCATGGAAAACGCTTCCCGTCATGCGCGCCGGCTCGCGGTGGAAACCATTTGGTCCATGACGCTGGTTGGCGCAGCTTCCGGTTCGATCGGGCTGGCCCTGAGCATCCTTCTGTCAGGCTTCCTGCTCCGCCCACTGGCGGCGATGAGTCGTGTTGCGCAACAGCTGGCCGAGGGTGATTACAATGTCACGCTGGAGATTGCGTCCAGCGATGAACTGGGCAACCTGGCTGCCCAGATCGTCACCATGAGTCAGAAACTCAAAATCTTCCATGAGCTGAACGTAGGACGTCTGATTGCGGAAAAACGCCGGGGAGAGGCCGTTTTGAGAAGTATCGGCGACGGCTTGATCGTCGTGGACGAAGCCTTTTTCATTACCGCCGTCAATCCGCAGGCGGCGAAACTCCTGAACCTTTCCATATCGGAATCTTCCGGCAAAGCCGTGTCCGAGGTCCTGCCACAGACGCCGCTACTGGACATAATCCGTCGAACTACGCAATCCGGTCAGGCACCGGAACTGCCGCCGGAGCAGACCGAAATTTCCTTCGGTGATGAACCCCATCGGCAATTCTTCCGGTTTTCCGTGACCCCCATCCGCTCCGAGGGGGGAAACAGATTCAGGGAACCGTGGTATTGCTGCAGGACATCACCCGTCTCAAGGAAGTCGAACGGCTCAAAAGCGAATTCGTCCTGGCGGCCTCCCATGAGTTGAAAACGCCCCTGACCGGGATTTCCATGAGCATCAATCTGCTGCAGGAGCTGGCGGAGCAATGGCCCGAGAGAGAACGCGAGCTGCTCAAGGTAGCCCAGGAGGAAACCAACCGCCTGCGCGCGCTGGTCAGCGATCTGCTGGATCTGTCCCGCCTTGAATCCGGCCGCTTCGAGGTGGACATTCAGCCCATCAGTATCGCGTATCTCTTCGAACGGACGCTGGCGGCATTTTACGATCAGGCCAAAGCCAGGGGGATCGAGCTTGTCTCCTCCATCAAACCGGGAACTCCCGAGGTGCTGGCCGATCCGACAAAAATTGCCTGGATCATAAGCAATCTGATCTCCAATGCCCTGCGATATACCCCGCCGGGCGGGCACATCCGCGTCATGGCCAAAGGGAATCCTGAGCGGGCATATCTCGCTGTTTCCGATGATGGTGCGGGCATCCCAACGGAATACCGCTCGCGCATTTTCGATAAGTTTATCCAGGTTAAAGGCGACAGCAAAGCCGGCAGCGGTCTGGGCCTGGCCATCTGCAAGGAAATCGTCAAGGCTCACGGCGGAAGCATCTGGGTCGAATCAATACCAGGAGAAGGCAGCACCTTTACTTTTGTCCTGAAGGCCGCACCGTCCACTTTTTCCAGGGAGTCATCCGGGGAGAACAACCATGTCCAAACAGACCAAAGCGAAAATTCTCGTCATCGATGATGAGAAAAACATTTTGTTCACGGTTCGCCAGACACTAGAACCCCAGGGTTACGAGGTCCACACCGCGACCACCGGCGAGGAGGGCTTGCGCATGGCGGCCGAGGAGAATTTCGATCTGGTCCTGCTCGACCTGAAACTGCCGGGGATCGACGGCGTGGAGGTGTTGCGGCAATTGGAGCAAAGACCCCGGCGATCCCAGGTCATCGTTATTTCGGCGTTCGGAACGGTGACCAATGCGGTCGAAGTCATGAAGCTCGGAGCCCTGGATTTCATTGAAAAACCGTTTGCACCCCGAGAGTTGCGCGATGCGGTCCGGAAGGTCCTCAGCCGGCCTCGACAAGGGACCGACCCGGGCAACGATTACAACGGCTGGATCGCACTGTCCAAACGCTGCGCCGCGGAGGGTCAGCTCGGCAATGCCATGGCCCATGCCAAGCATGCCGCGGGACTTGAGCCCGATCGCCCGGAGGCATTCAACCTGCTGGGCGCTTATTGCGAAATGCAGGGCAAAACCATCGAAGCCCAGAAATATTACAGGGCGGCCCTGGAATTGAACCCGGGCTACCTGCCGTCACAAACCAATCTCAATCGCCTGGTGATGAAAAAATCGGGGCCTTTGCTTCTGGGGCAGGAGTAGTCGACAATGCATCTGAAAAAACAGCGCGAATGGCCGCAGTATGTGGTGATCGTCGGTTGCGGCCGCCTCGGCTCTCTGCTGGCCGGGCTGCTCAGCGAAGTCGGCAGCAGCGTGGTGATCATCGATGTCAACGAGTCGGCGTTTGAACTGCTGTCGGCGGAATTCAGCGGTTTCCGGATTGTCGGCGACGCCGTCGAGATCGAGGTGCTGCGGGCCGCCAAAACCGACAAGGCCGACTGCCTGCTGGCAACAACGGAAGAGGACAACGTCAATCTGATGGTGGCGCAGGTAGCCCGCAAGCTGTTCAACGTCCCCAAAGTATTGGCCAGGGTATTCGATCCCCGCCGGGAGAAGGTCTATCGGGAATTCGATATCGAAACCGTCAGCCCGACCAACTTGATGGCGCAGGCATTTGTGACCAGTATTGAAAAGAAACAGGGGGACAAGTCATGCGTGTAATCGTGGCGGGAGCCGGAAAACTCCTCTATTATCTTGCCCGCCAGTTCGCCAGCAAAGGCTACCAGATCACGCTGGTCGTCTCTGACGCGGCCGAGGCACAGGCGCTGTGCCGCCGGGTCAAGGCACTGGTCCTGCATGGCGACGGCAGCGACCCGCACGTCCTTGAGGAGGCCGGGGCGCGCACCGCCGATGTGGTTTTGGCGCTGGCCTCCAAGGACCAGGACAATCTCGCCATTTGCCAGATTGCCCACAAAATGTTCCACGTGCCGCGCACGGTAGCGCTGGTCAATGATCCTCAGAATGAGGATGTTTTTCACAAACTTGGCGTCAGTGTCGCCTTCAGCGCAACCCAGATCATTGCACGCATCCTTGAGGAGCGGGCCGGATTCGAGGATATCGCCAGCCTCATGCCTCTCGCCGGCGGGCGCGTGACCATCTCCGAAATCGCCCTGCGGGAAGATGCTCCCGCCGCGGACAGAACCTTGCGTGACCTGGCGTTGCCACAAGGTGCGCTGGTCGGCGGCATTCTTCGCGACGGCCACGTCATCGTACCACGTGGGGACACATCGCTTCGTGGCGGCGACCGGCTTATCATCATAAGCGGGCCCGACTGTTATGATCGGGTGCTCAGACTTATAACCGGAGAAGAAACCTGATGAGCCGCCAGCGATATGCGACATTTATGCGGCACCGCTGGCGTATCATGCTCGGTTATACGGGGCTGATCGGCGCCCTGGTAGGGCTGATCATGCTGGGAGCCTGCCTCGGGCTGCTTTTTTTCCCCGGAGAACTGAGTCTTGCGTGGGGTGTTGCCCTTCCCGGGGCGGGCCTGAGTGTAGTGGGCGGAATGGCCTGGCGCGGTCTCTTGCCGCGGGGGGGAGGAACCCTTTCGCTGCAGGAGGGCGCGGTGGTCGTCGTTCTTGCCTGGCTGTTGGCGGTTCTGGTCGGAGCCATCCCTTTTTTCCTGATCGGCGGGCTCGATTTTACCCGGGCGGTTTTCGAAGCTACCAGCGCCTGGACTACAACGGGGCTATCCGTGGTGGATGTAGAAAAAGCCTCCCGGTTAGTGCTGTTGCTGCGCAGTTTCATGCAACTCGCCGGCGGCGCCGGCCTGGCCATCATCATGCTCAGCGCCCTGGGCGGTCCCAGCGGCAGCGGTCTGAGTGCGGCAGAAGGGCGGGCCGATCAGCTGGTGCCTAACGTGCGCCGCTCGGCCAAGCTTGTCATCACCATGTACAGCGGTTATGTCCTTGCGGGATGCATGGCCCTGTATTTTGCCGGCATGGGGTGGTTCGACGCCATAAATCATGCCTTCGCGGCCCTGTCGACCGGCGGCTTCTCCACCAGGACGGCGTCGATAGGCCACTGGAACAGCGCCGCGGTGGAAGCGGTAACCATTCTGCTGATGCTCCTCGGCACCATGAATTTTGTCACCGCCTATGCTCTGATGCACGGCAAGTTGTCTGCCTTCCTGAAAAATGGCGAAATCCGGCTCCAGATGGTCCTGATCCCGACATCGATATGGATCGTTTTTGCCGGCGTTACGGTAAAACTTTATGCAACCGCCGGCCAGCAGGTACGCGTCGCTATCTTTGAAACCGTTTCGGCTCTCTCGACGACCGGGTTTTCCACCGTCGGTTACGGGGACTGGAACGGGTTGGGATGGTTGGTTCTTATCGGACTGATGATTGTGGGGGCGGAACCGGATCCACGGCCGGCGGGCTCAAGCAATACCGCGTATACGCGCTCTACCGCGCCCTGACCACGGAACTGCGTCGGATGTTTCTGCCTCGCCACGCCCTGATGGAAACCGATGTGTGGGTAGGGGAACAAAGACGCTTTTTGCAGGACAGCGACATCCGGCAGATCGCGGCTTTCAGCTTCCTGTATATCGTCACCCTGGCGCTGGGGTCGGCAGTCATTGCGTCTTTTGGCTATTCTCTGAAAGACAGTGTATTCGAATTCGCCAGTGCTCTGGGGACCGTGGGGCTTTCCGTGGGGGTCACTTCAGCCTCGGCACCCGCCGGGTTGCTCTGGACAGAAATTGGCGGCATGCTTTTGGGCCGGCTGGAATTCTTCGTGATCTTCCTTGGAACAGCTAAAATTCTGGCTGGGCTTCTTGAAACCTGCAAAAGACCAACGGCCGTTCAATAAATACTGTCAGATAACGACAAGCCCTGCACATCCCCCCGGACAGCACCCGGAAGCGCAAGAGTTCCGTCCCGGCATGGATTCGTTTCACCGATCCTCGGAGGATAACGCTTCGTAAAGATTGACCGTATGGTTTTTGATCCGACGCAGAGCAATTGCCATGTCGCTGAAGATAAGGGCTGACAAGGCGCCGCAGGAACCGTCCTTCATCCGGTCGAGGTGCGCATCCCGAATGGCATTGGCAAACGCATTGAGCCCTGAGGCCTCCTTCCACATGTCGTTCGCGCTGCCACTGTCCTCGTTCTCAAGCATTTTTCCGGTCCGGGCAAAAAAATCAAGCACCCTGGAGTGGAAACTTTCCAGATCCTTCCAGGCATCCTCGCTGAAATCGAGCTCGTTCTTTTCGAGCCGTTTCACATAGGAACTGATCGAGGCCGCATAATCCGCAATCGATTCAAGCTCATCGGCGGCGCGGATATAAGCATAAGCCCGGTCCGATTGCTCCAGCCCGGAATTGCCGGCCTGCATCAGGGAAACGGTGAAAGTCGTGATCTCTTTCTGCATGATATCCGTCTCGTCCTCGATCGCTTTTATCTTCTGGGTGAAGCGCTCCCGCCCCTTGCTCTCCGGCTTCAGCAGGTTACCGGCATGGCACAAAGCCGTCTGGACCAGCCCGTACATGCGCTTGAGCTCTTCATGGACCATGGAGACACCCATCGCCAGCGGCATGCTGCCGGGCGGGCCGAAATATTTGAACGGCCCTTTTCCCGCAGCACCGGCCTCCGGCACGATTTTGACCACCGCTCTTTCCAGATACTGGAGGAAAGGCAACATGACAAGGGTCGCCACCACATTGAAAAAGGAGTGCCCAAAGGCAATATGGGCGGCAACGTAGGGTCGGCTGCCGACATTGTTGACATAATCGGAGGCGCCGGGAACCAGGGTTTCGATCAGGCTGATAAAAGGGGAAAATATGGCGATGATGATGAGAACCCCCGCAACGTTGAACATGCTGTGGGCCATGGCGGCCCGCCGGGCGGTAAAGGTGCTACCGAGTGCGGCGAGCTGGGCGGTGATGGTGGTGCCGATATTCTCTCCCAGAACCAGCGCCACGGCGGTCTGCATCGGGATGGCGCCGGTGGTGGCAAGGGCCATGGTGATGCCGAGCATCGCGGAACTGCTCTGGATAATCATGGTCATCATGCAACCGATGGCGACGCACCCCAGCAGACTCGGCAGGGACCGGGCATCGAGCAGAAGCATCAGATTCCTGAATCCTTCCGCGTCGCGCAGCGGTTTGAACGCCCCGCTCATGATCTCCAGGCCGAAGAAGATCATCCCCAGGGCGACAACGACCTTGGCAATGCCGGAAATACGCTCGTTTTTCACGAACAGCATCGGGAATATGCCCAGACCGACCAGTAGCAGGCCATACTTGCCGATATTGACCGCGAGAATCCAGCCAGTGATGGTGGTGCCGATATTGGCGCCCAGAATGACCCCGATCGCCTGACTTAACTGCATCAGGCCGGCGTTGGCCAGGCCGACAACCATGACCGTGGTGATCGACGAAGATTGAACGAAAGCGGTGACGCTGAGGCCGACCAGCACCGCCAGGACACGATTGGCGGTGACGGAAGAGATCGCCTTGCGGATCAGCCCGCCTGAAAGCATCTGCAGACTTTCCGACAGGAACTTCATCCCCAGGATGAAAATTCCGAGGCCGCCCAGAACGGTATATCCCATCTTGAAAGGTTCAATCATTTTCTGGCTCTCGAACGTTGGGGGTTATAAAAAACAAAGGGCTGCCATCACCTCTGTCCGGTTGCCCAAAAACCTCATTCCCGGGCAATATACATCAAAACCCGCCTGGAAATCGTCCTTTTTCGAAGGGTTTCCCGGCTTGGCAATGCACCTTTGGCCCACTCGCACCGAAGAGCCCGCCGGATCTTGATCCGGCGGGCTCTTCGGTTTCGGACACCACCAGCTAGTTTTCATCCGGAGTTTCCGGATGGATACCAGCTAACAACGCCGGCAGGCTTACTCTACTGTGACGCTTTTGGCCAGGTTGCGCGGTTGGTCGACGTCGGTCCCTTTCAGCACGGCAATGTGATAAGCCAGCAACTGCATGGGGATGGAGGTCAGAACCGGCGCTATCTCATCGGTGGTTTCCGGCACGGTGATCAGGGCATCCACATCGCCGAGGGGGCCGACATGCCCTTCGGTGGCCACGGCGATGACGCGACCGGAACGGGCCCGGACCTCTTCCATGTTGGAGATGGCCTTTTCAAAGGTGTCGTTGATAGGACAGAGAAAAACCACCGGCACGTTTTCGTCGATCAGAGCTATAGGACCATGTTTCATCTCCCCGGCGGGATAACCTTCGGCGTGGATATAGGAGATCTCCTTGAGCTTGAGGGCCCCTTCCAGGGCGATGGGGTATTGGAGGCCGCGCCCCAGATAAAGAAAATCACGGGCATGCATGAATTCCCTGGCAATTGTCTGGATCTGCTCGTCGGATTCGAGGGCCTGCTCCATCTTCCGGGGCAGGCTCAGCAAAGGCTCGATGAGCTCCCGGCAACGCACGGCATCGATCATGCCTCGCACCCGGCCGAGATGCAGAGCCAGCAGGTAGAGAGCCACCAACTGGGTGGTAAAAGCCTTGGTGGAGGCGACCCCGATCTCGGGACCGGCGTGGGTATAAATGACACCGTCGCTTTCGCGGGCGATGGATGACTCGACCACGTTGCAGATCGCCACCGTGATGCCGCCCTTGGCTTTGGCCTCGCGCAGGGCCGCCAGGGTATCGGCTGTCTCGCCGCTCTGGCTGATAAGCACGGTCAGGGTGTGTTCATCGACCAGCGGATCGCGATAACGAAACTCGCTGGCGATGTCGACCTCGACGGAAAGACGCGCCATTTTTTCGATGAGAAATTTCCCGCCAAGGGCCGCATGCCAGGAGGTACCGCAAGCGACGATGTTGAGCTTTTCAACCCCCCGCAACTGCTCATCCGTAAGGTTGAGGCCTTCAAGAAAAATCTCGCCCCGTTCGGGGAACAGGCGGCCCGCCAGGGTATCGGAGACGGCGCGGGGCTGTTCGTAGATCTCCTTGAGCATGAAATGCTTGAAACCGCCCTTCTCGGCCATCAGCGGATTCCAGGTGATGGTCCGGGAGGTCTTCTGGACACTCGTACCCTGCAGATCGGTAAACCGCATGGTACCATTGGCGAAAATCGCCATTTCCCCTTCATCGAGAAAGATCATTTCCCGGGTGTGGGACAGCATCGCGGGGATATCGGAAGCGACGAAAAACTCACCCTGCCCCTGCCCGACCACCAGCGGCGAACCGAGGCGGGCAGCGATCATTTTTTCCGGTTCGCATTCGCACAGGATAGCCACGGCATAAGCACCGCGTACCTCGCCGAGGGCACGGCGCACGGCGATTTCAAAATCCCCGCACTCGCGCAGATGTTGGTCAACAAGATGGGCGATGATCTCGGTGTCGGTCTCGGAGCTGAATGCGTGCCCCTGGCCGATCAGCCGCTCCTTGAGTTCGAGATAGTTTTCGATGATGCCGTTGTGAACCACCGCTACGTTGCCGGCATAGTGCGGATGGGCGTTGGTTTCCGACGGGCGGCCATGGGTTGCCCACCGGGTATGGCCGATGCCGCGCCCCCCGACAAGAGGCTGCTGCTTCAGAATATTTTCCAGTTCGCAGAGTTTGCCCTTGGCACGACGGATGGCGATGCGGCCTTCGTTGATGATGGCGATGCCGGCTGAATCGTAACCGCGATATTCGAGGCGGCGCAGACCGTCGATGATGATGGGCATGGCCTCACGGGGACCTACGTATCCAACGATTCCACACATGGCAATCTTCCTTTATTTTTCCTGAATATACGCCCTGTCGGGAAAAAGCCGCAAAAAGGCGCATCAATCCTTCTTCTTGCATTTCGGGTCATGGCGCAAGCGCCATCCCTCGACCACCCGCTGCTGACTTCGGGACAGGGCCAGAGCATCGGCCGGCACATCCTTGGTAATGGTCGACCCGGCGCCGATCAGGCTGTTGCGACCAATCCGCACCGGAGCCACAAATTGGGTATCACTGCCGACAAACACGTCATCCTCGATAATGGTTTTGTGTTTGTTGACGCCGTCGTAGTTGCAGGTAATGGTGCCACAACCGATGTTGACGTTGGCGCCAAGTTCGGCATCGCCGATATAGGTCAGATGGCTGGCTTTGGAGCCTGACCCGATATGGGCCTTTTTGGTTTCGACAAAGTTGCCGATCTTGTTGTGGCCGGCCAATACGGTGCCCGGGCGCAGGTGGGCCATGGGACCGATCACCGTCTCGGTGCCGATCTCGGAACCTTCCAGCACGGAACCGGGCTTGACGTGGACGTTATCGGCCAGCCGGCAATCCCGGATGGTGACCTGTGCTTCGATAACGCAGCCGCTGCCGATACGTGTCACACCGCCGAGAAACACCCCCGGGTAAACCACGGTATCGGGAGCGATCTCGACCCGCGGCTCGACATAGGTCTGGTCGGGATCGATAAAAGTGACCCCGGCGCGCATGAGTTTTTCGTTGATGCGCCGCCGCATGACGGACGAAGCTTTTGCCAACTGCACGCGGTCGTTGATCCCCATGGCTTCGTCGGCATCCTCCAGAAGAACGGCTCCGACCCGCCGCCCGGCGGCGCGGGCCGCGGCCAGCACGTCGGTCAGGTAATATTCACGCTGGGCATTATCGCACCCAACCCCGGTCAGGGCCTCGAATACAAACGGAGCCTCAAAGACATAAATACCGGTATTTATTTCCCGTATCCTTCGCTGTTCGTCGGAGGCATCTTTTTCCTCGATGATGCCCAGGACCTCATCGCCTTCCCGCAACACCCGGCCGTAGCCGAAGGGATCATTCAGTTCGGCGGTCAGCACCGTAACCGCCGCGCGCCGTTTTTCATGTTCGGCGACCAGACCTTCGAGGGTTTCGTGCCGCAACAGCGGAACGTCCCCGCAAAGCAGCAGCAAAGTGCCTCGAAAATCCCGCAAGGCCTCGCGGGCACACAGCAGAGCATGGCCGGTTCCGAGCTGCTCGACCTGCAGGGCAAAGCCCACTTCGTGATCGGCCACAGCGGATCGAACGGCCTCCGCGCCATGACCGACCACCAATACCGTCGGCCGGCAGCCGAGGGCCTCGGCTCTCTCTACCGGAAAGGTCACCATCGGAAGCCCCGCAACCGGGTGTACCACTTTGGGCTGCTCCGATTTCATGCGGGTTCCTTTGCCGGCGGCCAGGATGACCGCAGCCAGTCTGTTATGCTGCATTGTGAACCTCCAGGACAAAAATCGCGTCATTATCCGGCAAACATGCCCATGAGTCAAGGACAGCGCGGCGAAACGGCGACAAACCGCGCCATTCTTTCCGGCCGAAGGAATTTCTTTGCTTTTCTGAGAGTTTACAAGTAGAATTAGCGAACTGCAATGGAGGTATGTGAGACATTTATGGATGAACGCAGGGTATTCAAAAAAAAACTTGACGATATCGCCTTGGAGCTGCGCGAACTCGAACTGCTTTACGAACGCTACTTTTCCGGCGAGGAAAAACGCGAGCCGCTCAAACAACGAACCGAAATAGAAAGAAAACTCCGCGCTCTGGCGACCCGCAGGATCATCAAAACCGACCACCGGTTTCTTTTCGATTCCCTGTCAAGCCGCTACCACACCTACGCAACCCAATGGAACCGCATCCAGCGACTCATCGACGAGGGTAAATATCACCGTCACACCGAACGGCGCCCCGCCAAAACTGCCGCTGATCCCGCCAAAGCCCTTCCATCCGACGATCTTTACGAAAATCTGTTGCGGGCCCATCAGAGCTGCGCCCTGAAAACTCCGCCCCCCGGCCGAAGCCAGTTTGACGCATACCTGGAAAAGCAGAAAGCGCAGATACTGGAAAAATACGGCAAGCAGAACGTGGAATTTCGCATCGTAATCGAAAACGGCAAACCGAAGCTGCGCGCCAAGGCCAAATAGGACCCGGCGCGCCCGCCCCTCAGACCGCATCACGCAGGCGCCGCATGTACCGGGCCCGCTCCGCGATCAGCGCCTTGATTTCAACAACTTCCGGAACCCGACCGGAAATCCGCACCACATCATCCAGCATCAACGCCGGCGTGACGTATACCCGGTTGTCGATCATCTTGCGGGGGTCCTTGTAAAGATGCACTTCGGCATCGAGTCGCATCTGTTCCAGAGCCTGGCGTACATTGGTCAGCGTCGCGTGGCAGCGATCACCGCAATCCGGCCTGCAAATGATGTCGATACGCATATCTGCCTCCTTTCTTCGGAAACAAGGCCTTTGGTGTCAAATGCATATCTGACCTTTTCGGTTATATTATACCTGATCATCCGTGATTCCAACCTTTTTCGTATGGCCTCTTCATTTTTCACTTAAAAGAAAAAAACTCTCTTTCCCGTGCCGAAAAAACATTTTTTACTCCTAAAATTATAACATCTTGTTATAGTTTAACCTTACCGAACCCATTGGCCAGCGTTCATGCGGTCAAAAACCGGTGGGTCAGCCATTCCCCCGAATCCAGGTTTGCCATGCTGGGTATTCTTTTTCTCCTCGTCTTGCTGTGCAACAGCCTGCCCCTCACCTGCGGGGTCCCGGAGCGCCTGCTGCTGGCGGGGATCCCAGTGCTCGTGATCGTGCGACTTTACGGTGGCGGATGGGGAACTTGCGCGGCGCTGATGGCGCCGCTGTTCGCCCTGGCCTCCGGCCGCGCGGCCATCCCCGAATTTGTGTGGGTCGCGGAAGCGACGGCGGTCGGATTCATTCTGAAGCGCGGCATCAACAGCCTTACAGCGGCGGCCATCCTGTTCTGGGGGTTGCTTGCCTGGCCGGTTTTGTATCTGGTCTACGGGGTACTGATGCAGTATCCCTCCGGAGATCTCGTCCAGATTATCGGATGGACCACGATCAACGGTCTTGGCAACGCCATCTTGGCCGCGGCCCTGCTGCATCTTCTGCAGCACCGGGGTCTTCGGTGTCCCGTCGCACTGTCCTTCCTGGAGACCGAGATCAATGCCATAGCGGCAGCATTTATGCTGCCCGCGCTGGTGATTCTCGTGTTGAATGTGCAAGGCCCCTCAGACTGCTGGCATCCCGGGACCGAAAACCAGTTGGCAAATCATTGCCGCACGATACAACACCGTCTGGATGTCCTGCATGCCGACCTGTCCGGCAAACTATCCGCGCTGATGCAGCCTGAATCCGTGCAAAACAATCTGGAGATGAAAATCGCGCTGCTGCTGAAGCAGGAAAAGCGCCTGCTCCAGATCAGCGTCTGGGACGACCGGGGCCGGATGCTCGTACGCCACTCGGCCCCTGGAGACACGCCGATACCCGCGGCATTCAGACCTGCGTTTTCTCCCCGCGAGGTCAGACAGATTGTACAGCGGGAAAAGCCGACCCTTGTCACCCTCCCCGCAAATGGACCCCGGGCGGCACTGCCCGGCATCGTCTGCCCTGTCGAGAGGAAAAACGGCATGCCCGGCTTCATCCTGGGCATCATTGACGCATCCAGTTACACAGGAATCCTCGAGGCCACAAAGAAAAGGGGGGTCGAGGCCCTGATACTGGACGGCGCGGACAGGGTTCTGGTCGGCGGTGGCGAAACCTGGAAATCCGCCGAAACCGTCGGCGCGGCGTTATTTGACCGCAGCTCCCCTCCGGGAAAACTGCTGCTGTGGGATCCCGCTGCCGACAATCTTTCCCGCCTGAGCCTGCAACCTGCCAGGCCGGCATCCATTTCGGAGGACCGACGCCCACCGCGACTGCTGCTCAGCGTATCCGTTGGCAGATTGCATGCCCACAACCAAAAACGCCTGCTGACCAGCATGGGACTTTTGCTGCTGCCCGGTCTCGTCGCCCTTGGAGTGGCGTTTCGGGTGCAGAGCAGGATCCTTCACCCTCTGAAAAAACTGGCGAGCGCCACCAGCGATCTGCCCGAAAAGATACGCGACCACATCATGCCCCAATGGCCCGCCGCATCCATTTCCGAAATCCTGGAACTGACCCGCCATTGCCAGAATACGGCTCAGGCGTTTGCCGAATGCCATACCGAACTCGAAAAACAGCGCCGGCGAAATTCCGAAACCATGGACAAACTGCTGGCCCAGCATCGCTGGGAAAGTTTCACCTCCAGCCGCCAGCTTGAAAAAACCACCCAGCAACTGGCTCGGGAGAAGCACCAACGGCACCGCATTCAGGAACTCATCGACAGCATCGATATGGCTGAAAGCCGCTACCAGTTGCTTATCGAAAACAGCCTGGTCGGCATCTTCGTCTTTCAGAATCATCGTTATACCTATGTCAATCCGCGATTTGCCGAGATTTTTGGTTACGATCCCGAAGAAATCACCGAACCGAAACAACAACCGCAATTTGTGCATCCCGACGACCAGCTGCTGGTCACCGCCAACTACCTTAAAATTCTTGGCGGCAGCCAGGCGGCGCACATGCGCTATGAATTTGTCGGCTTGCGCAAAACCGGCGAGACCCTGCATGTAGAGGCCCTCATTGGCCGCGGGACCAGCGACGGGAAACCGGCCCTGATCGGAAGCTTGCTCGACATAACCGAGCGCAAGGAGGCCGAGAAAACCATCGAGCATCTGGCTTTTCACGATCCGTTGACCGGGCTTCCCAACCGCCTGCTGTTCATGGACCGCGTCAATCAGGCCATTGCCCGCGCCCATCGTCACCATGAATCCTTTGCATTGATGTTCCTGGATCTGGACAGGTTCAAAACCCTCAACGACTCACTGGGGCATACCGCCGGAGACGAAGCGCTCAGGGAAGTCGCCAAGCGGCTCGATGGCTGCCTTCGGGAAACCGACACGGTAAGCCGCTTTGGCGGCGACGAGTTCAATATCCTGCTTTCCCAGTCATGTCACGATGAAGAAATCGAACTGGTCGCCCACAAGATCCTCAAAGCCCTGGCATGGCCTTACGATATCAACGGTCACGAGGTCTTCATGACCTGCAGCATCGGCATCGCCATCTATCCCAAGGACGGACATGAGGCAAACAACCTGATCAAAAACGCCGACACAGCCCTTTACCGCGCCAAGGATCTGGGACGGAACAATTTTCAGTTCTACAGTTCATCCATGAATGCCCGCGCCCTGGAAAGAATCGCCATGGAGAGCAGCCTGCGGCGCATGTTCGAACGCCAGGAACTGCGCGTGCATTACCAGCCACAGGTCGATCTGAAAGATGGCCACATCACCGGCCTGGAGGGACTGATCCGCTGGGAGCATCCGGTGGGCAACATGATCGCGCCTTCCGTCTTCGTCCCCCTGGCCGAAGAGACCGGCCTTATTGTGCCGATGGGCGAATGGATTCTGCAGGCCGGCTGTTATCAGCTCCGAACCTGGCTCGACGCCGGTTATCCGCCCATGCGGCTGGGGATAAACGTTTCGGCGCACCAGCTACAGAAAAGCGATTTTGCCCAGCTGGTGATCCAGATCCTCAAGGAATGCAACCTCCCACCGGAATATCTCAATCTGGAAATCACCGAAACCGTCATCATGCACAACATGAGCAGAGCCTTTGACACCCTGCGCGAGCTGCGCTCGGTAGGCATCACCATCTCCATCGATGATTTCGGTACGGGCTTCTCGTCACTGAGTTACCTGAAGGACCTGCCCGCCGACCACCTGAAAATCGACCGGGCCTTCGTACAGAACCTGCCTTTCAGCAGCGATGAATCCAACATCGCCCGGCACATCATCCAGATGGCGCACGGGCTCAACCTCAAGGTCATCGCCGAAGGGGTCGAGAATTACGATCAGCTCAACTTCCTGCGTGAAGCCGGCTGCGACGAGATCCAGGGATTTCTTGTCAGCCGACCGCTGCCGGCGGAAAACATCACCGAGATTCTATCCGGATGCCAACCTCTGACCATCAACAACCAGCAGCCGGGGCCCAACGAAATCTGAAAGCGACAAGACAAGACCGGCGCATACCGATACGCAGGAAACCTGCGGAAGAAACGCAAAAAGGCCGGAAAAATCCGGCCTTTTTGCAAAGTGTCAAGCATTCTCTGAGAAATGCTATTCGATCTCGATCTTGCGTTTTTTCTGTTTGGCTTCCTCGGTTTTGGGAATGCGGATTTCAAGAACGCCATCCTTGAAGGACGCCTTGGCCTGATCGGCAAGGGTTTCCGCAGGTAGGCGTATGGATCGGGAAAAACTGCCGTAAGACCGTTCGATGCGATGATAGTCCTTGCGCTCGACCTTTTCCTCGGCTTTTTTTTCACCGGAAATGGTCAGCAGGTTCTCGGAGACGTTCACCTCCACATCCTCCTTGGCAATCCCCGGCAATTCCGCCTTGACCACCACGGCATCCGTCTCCTCGTAAATATCGATGGATGGCGTCACCGGCTGCATGCTCGGCAGGCGCATCCGGGGCATCCACACGGGCGGGAAAGACGGCCGATTGAAAAAATCCCCGAACCAGCGTTCCATCTCCTCGAACGGAGAAACCAGTTCCGCTTTCTCCGGGACCAACACGTCCTTGTCTTCATGCTTTTTGTCTTTTTTCCCCATGGCTTCCTCCAACACGCGATAAAGAGGTTGTCAAGAAAACCGCATCATTTTTTTGGGATTGTCGGTTGCGGCAACCCCCATAAGCAAGGTTACCAGCATCGAGGAAAGCTGCAACCGCAAGCCTTTCCGAACGCATGCCGGAGGATCGAAGCGGCGCCCGGGCATGTCGGATTGCGGCATAGCCACATCCGCCTCCGCGCAACGCCCTGATTTTCCTGCTACAGCCAAACAATCCTCGAGTTCGGCAGAAAACTGTGCGGAGGCCCATCCGGAAATTCCGGATGGGCCCCTTTTGAAACATTATTTGCACAGTGTTCCGCCGGAGGGACTATCCAGGGACTTGTTACTCGGCGACTTTCTCATCTGCAAACGGCATGGGAGGCCGCCGGCGCATGCCACGCTCAGGCCCCATGGGGCAGTTTCCATCCATGCGCCGCAGTTTTACGGCAAAGTCGAACAGCTCCTTCTGTTCGGCGTTTAACAGGTTGTAAATCCGCTGGTGCGTACGCGCCATGCCAACCATGAGATCCGCCTGGAGCGTCGCCTTCTGACTGGCCAGCTTGCGCAATTGTTTTTCATCGAAAGTTTTCGGATCCATGACCTTGCGCATTTCGCGTCTCACATCGCGCAATTTGTCATGCAGTTTCTGATCTTGCCGGCGCTGCTCATCGAGAATCCCGGCGACCTGCTTCTGTTGTGCCTCGTCCAGATCCAGCCTCTGAAGCATCCGCATCCAGCCATAAGCATGCGCCCCGCCATCCCTGCCTGCCTTTCCGGCCCTGCACATGCTGGCAAACCCACCACCACGGCCGCCTTCCGGAGCCCTCTGCCAGGCCATGCCGACAGCCGGCACCATCATCAGACACAGCATGCCAGGGACAATCCATTTCCATACTTTTCGTTGCATTGTTCGCCTCCTCGTTTTGGGTTGAACCCTTGGCGCCCGAATCCATCCAGCGCCTGCTCATGCTGAAAAGATACCCGGGCAATGGGGATAAAATATGAAGGAATTGAGGAAAAACAGGCGACTGCGCAGGTACCACTGGTTCAGATTCGCAAAGATATGCTATTTAGTTTTCATCCGGGGCTTCCGGATGGATACTATTTATCGAAAAAACGGCACCGAAAGAGCAGGAATCTTCAATGAAAATGAGCATCAAACATCGCCTTTATCTCGCTTTTCTCGCCGCCACCGGGCTGGTGGTAGTAAGCATGTTCCTGATCACCAAATTCAGCTTCGAACGCAGCCTGCTGCGCTATGTCAACACTATGGAGCAGGAACGCCTCGTCCGCCTGGAAACCCTTCTCAAGGAGGCGTACCTGCAGCACCGGTCCTGGGATTTTCTGCACGGCAACCGGCGCCTCTGGAAACATCTGCTGATGATCAGCCGCCACGAAAACATTCCGTTCGCAACCCGTCACGAGTTTCCGAAACGCGGACCGGAGCCGGCTCCTCCCGGGTTCCGGCCTCGGAAGCGAGCTGCCCCCCCCATGCACCAGACCTTCGATTGGCGCGTCAGTCTGCTGGATGGAGAAAAACGTCCGATTCATGCTTCTCCAACCCCTGTCGACAAAATTCTTTTCCGCCCCATAAGCGTCGAGAATCGCATCATTGGCTATCTGGGATTGACGCCGCCGGTGTTCATCATCGATGATCATCAGCGGCGCTTTGCTCAGGAGCAGCGACGCTCCATGATCTTTCTTTCCCTGTTCGTGGCAGCGGCAGTTGCGCTGCTGTCGCTGCCTTTGTCGCGACGCATGGTAAAGCGCCTCACCAACCTGGCCGAGGCCACGCACGGACTGACGGCGGGCCGCTACGATATTCGGGTCGACGAAGCCGGCGGTGACGAACTCGGGCAATTGGCCCGGGATTTCAATTCCCTGGCCAGAGCGCTGGAAAACAATGAAGCATCGCGCCGGCGCTGGGTCGCGGATATCTCCCACGAATTACGCACACCGCTGGCGATTCTGCGGGGCGAAATAGAGGCAGTGCAGGATGGCGTGCGCCCGCTTTCCGAACAGACCCTGGAAACCCTGCATGGCGAAGTCATGCGCCTTGAGCGCCTGGTCGGCGACCTTTACGAACTGTCCCTCAGCGACATCGGTGCCCTGCAGTACCGCAAATCGGCCATGGATCTTGCCGAAGTGCTGCGACACACGACTGAAGCGCATCGGGCAGAATTCGACGACAAGGGTATCGGCCTGCATATGCGGGGCATCGCCACCAGCCTGCCGTTTCAGGGTGATGCGGAACGTCTGAGCCAGCTTTTTTCCAACCTGCTCAAAAATACCCTTCGCTACACCGACCCCGGAGGCAAACTGGAAATATCCGCCGAAATGACAAAAACCACGATACAACTGAACTTCATGGACTCGGCGCCGGGAGTTCCCGAAGCTTCCCTGCCCAGACTTTTTGACCGTCTCTACCGGGTGGAAAACTCCCGCAGCCGCCAACACGGCGGCGCAGGTCTTGGCCTGGCGCTGTGCCGGAACATCGTCGAAGCGCACAACGGAACCATCGAGGCCCGCCCCTCGCCACTGGGCGGCCTGTGGATTGCCATCATTCTGCCACTGAACGGATAAAGCCATGAACAACCAGATACTGATTGTCGAAGATGAAGCCCGTCTCGCCTCGCTGATGGCCGATTACCTGCGTCAGGCAAATTTCGATCCCCACATTCTCACGGACGGCCTCGACGCCGTCCCCTGGGTGCGGGAAAACCATCCGGCACTGGTCCTCCTGGACCTGATGCTACCCGGCCGCGACGGCATGGAAATCTGCAAAGAGGTTCGGACCTTTTCCGATGTACCCATCATCATGGTCACCGCCCGCATCGAGGAAATCGATCGGCTTCTCGGACTGGAACTGGGGGCCGACGACTATGTCTGCAAGCCCTTCAGCCCCCGCGAAGTCGTGGCCCGCGTCAAGGCGGTGCTTCGCCGCAGCGGCGGCCACTCGACCCTGCATGCCACCGGACTGGTACTTGAGGAAGCCAGCCTGCACGCCAGCCTGAACGGGCACAAACTCGATCTCACCGCTGTCGAATTCAAGCTTCTGCAACACCTCGCCGCCCACCCCGGCCGCGTCTTTTCCCGCGAACAGCTCATGGATCGCATCTACAGTGACCAGCGCATCGTCTCAGATCGCACCATCGACAGCCACATCAAGAAGCTGCGCAAGAAAATCGAAACGGCAAATCCGGAGTGTGAGGTGATCCGGTCGGTCTACGGGGTCGGGTACAAGTTTGAGATAGAGGAATGAAGGGCGGGATTCAAGGGACAAGGTGCAAGGTTCGTGGAATGCAAAAACCTCTCTTCTTTTCGCCCTCGCAGTCCTGTCTTTTCGCGATGTCAAAAAAGCCCCGCCGGATCCGCGGGGCTTTTTTGTTTCACATTCAGGCTTCGGGATTTTGTGGCGTCACCACCAGTTCTCCAGCCTGCTCGTCAACGTTAATCGTAGCTCCTTCATGAATATCGCCGCCGATCAACGCCCGGCCGATGCGGGTTTCGAGGTGGTGCTGCAGATAACGCTTCAGCGGCCTTGCGCCATAAACCGGATCGTAGGCGTCGCGGGCGATCAAATCGCAGGCCGCATCGGTGATTTCGAATCCAATGCGCCGGTCGGCCAGGCGTTTACGCAGATCGGCCGCCAGCAGATGGATGATTCTTTTGATCTCCTCCCGGGAGAGGGGCTTGAACAGCACGATATCGTCCACGCGGTTGAGAAATTCCGGACGGAAGTGGTGCCGCAGTTCGGCCATGACCGCCTTGCCGGCTGCCTCGCGGATTTCTCCCTCCGGGCTGACCCCCTCCAGCAGGTGTTGCGAACCGATGTTGGAGGTGAGAATGATCACCGTATTCTTGAAATCGACGGTGCGCCCCTGGGCATCTGTTACCCGGCCATCATCGAGGATCTGCAGCAGCACGTTGAACACATCGTGATGTGCCTTTTCGATTTCGTCAAAGAGGATGACCGAGTAGGGTTTGCGCCGCACCGCCTCGGTAAGCTGCCCGCCTTCCTCGTAACCGACATACCCCGGAGGAGCGCCGATGAGGCGGCTTACGGTATGCTTCTCCATGTATTCGGACATGTCGATGCGCACCATGTTGTCCTCGCTGTCGAACAGCGCCTCGGCCAGAGTCCTGGCCAGCTCGGTCTTGCCGACCCCGGTCGGCCCCAGGAAGATAAACGAACCGATCGGCCGGCGCGGATCCTTGATCCCGGCGCGGGCGCGGATCACCGCATCGGCCACCAGCTGCACCGCTTCGTCCTGACCGACCACCCTTTGGTGCAGCACTTCATCGAGTTTCAGCAGTTTTTCCCGTTCTCCCTCAACCAGCCGGGTCACCGGAATGCCGGTCCAGCGGGAGATGATTTCGGCGATTTCCTCCTCCGTCACCTCTTCGCGCAGCAGCCGGGCGCCGCCGGCTTCTTCCGCCGAGCCCTGCTCCTGCTCATGAAGGCGCCGCTCCAGCTCCGGCAGTTGGCCGTGCTTGAGTTCCGCCGCCCGGTTGAGGTCGTAATTGCGCTCGGCGACCTCGATCTGCTGGCGAACCTGCTCGATCTGTTCCCGCAGTGCCTGCACATCCTTGATGGCACCCTTTTCCTTGTCCCACTGGGCCGTCAATATATCGGCCTGATGTTTGAGATCGGCCAGTTCCTTGCGCAGAGTTTCCAGACGCGCCTTGCTGGCGGGATCCTTTTCCTTTTTCAGGGCCGCTTCCTCGATCTCCAACTGCATAACGCGGCGCGTCACCTCATCGAGTTCCGCCGGCAGCGAGTCGATTTCGGTACGGATAGTGGCGCAGGCCTCATCGACCAGATCGATGGCCTTGTCGGGCAAAAAACGATCGGAGATATAGCGGTTGCTCAGGGTCGCGGCGGCTACCAGGGCGTTATCCTGAATACGGACGCCGTGAAATACCTCGAAGCGTTCCTTGAGTCCGCGCAGGATACTGATGGTGTCCTCTACCGTCGGCTGATCGACCAGCACCGGCTGGAAGCGTCGCTCGAGAGCGGCATCCTTTTCGATATATTTGCGGTATTCGTCCAGAGTGGTAGCCCCGATGCAGTGCAACTCGCCCCGGGCCAGCATCGGCTTGAGCATATTGCCGGCATCCATGGAACCTTCGGCCTTGCCGGCCCCGACAATGGTGTGCAACTCATCGATGAATAACAGGATACGCCCTTCGCTGGAACGGATTTCGTTGAGCACCGCCTTCAGGCGTTCTTCGAATTCGCCACGATATTTGGCGCCGGCGACCAACGCCCCCATGTCGAGGGCGAAGACGGTCTTGTTTTTCAATCCTTCGGGCACATCACCGCGAACGATGCGGTGGGCCAATCCTTCGACGATGGCCGTCTTACCGACCCCCGGTTCGCCGATCAGTACCGGATTGTTCTTGGTCTTGCGCGACAGGATACGGATCACCCGGCGGATCTCCGCATCACGTCCGATCACCGGATCGAGCTTACCCTTCTGGACTTCCTGCACCAGGTCCCGCCCATATTTTTCCAGCGCTTCGTAGGTGCTTTCCGGATCAGTGCTGGTCACCCGCTGATGGCCGCGGATGGCGGTCAAGGCCTCCAGCAGTTTGTCGCGGGAAATGTTGAACTGCCTGAACAGCTTGCCCGATGCCGTGGCATCGCCTTCATCGACGAGGGCCAACAGCAGATGCTCGACACTGACAAATTCATCGCGCAGGTGCCTGGCCTCCTCTTCCGCCTTGAGCAGAAGCCGGTTGAGGCGCTGGGTAACATAGATCTTGCCGCCTTCCACCCCCGGACCCGAAACGCTGGGGCGACGGTCCAGTTCCTGTCTCAGAGCAGCAGTCAGGCCGGGGACCTGCACATTCATTTTCTGCAGCAGCCGCGGCACCAGGCCGCCTTGCTGCTCCAGCAGGGCTGCCAGGAGGTGTTCCCCGTCGACTTCCACGTGGCCGCGCTTCAGGGCAATATCCTGGGCGGACTGCAGAGCCTCCTGGGTTTTTTGAGTCATTTTGTTGATATCCATAAAAACAAGCATCTCCTTCCTGAAAGCCTGGCTGCGAGCTACGCTTTAGCCGCTGGATAATTTTCCGAGTGAAACCGAACCTTAACACCGCGGGGTTGCGCCCCCGCGCGGCACCCTCCTCTTTTGATGCGCGTCAAAAGAGGAGGTAGAAAAACGCACTACGCTCCGGCGGCATCACGCGGGGAAAAAACCGTCATTGGTCATTGGTCATTTGCCCTTGATCCTCGGGCCTCGGCCCTTTGGCCTCGAACCTTCGCCTTACTCCCCCGGGGCGATTTCAATGCGGCGGGGCTTGGCCATCTCGGCCCGCGGCAGCAACAGGTTAAGCACACCATGGGCATAACAAGCGGATACCTTTTCCTGATCGATCCCCTCCGGGATCCGGAATTGACGGTAAAAATTGGCCAGGGTGAATTCCCGGTATATATCCTCGGCGGGGGCCTTGGCCTTGACCCGGCCTTCGATGGTAAGAATGCCCTGCTCGAGATGGATGGTCATATCCTCTTTGGCCACCCCGGGCATATCGATGTACATGGCAAGTCCATCGACGCCTTCGAGAATATCGACCACCGGTACGGCATATCGTTCCGGGGCACGGGTTTCCTCACGGCTGCGCACATCTTTCTGGTCTTTATCGGACACGGTGATATTTTTATCGTTCATGGCCTAACTCCTTTGGTGGTGACAGATCTTCAAAATCAGGTCCGTGGGTCGTATCAGGCTACATCGACGCTGATTTTTCGCGGACGGGCCGTGGCCGCCTTGGGCAAGGTGATCGTCAGTATGCCGTTTTTGCAACTGGCCTTGACATGTTCCGCATCGACATCGACCGGCAGTTCCAGGGTACGCACAAATTTGCCGTTGTCCCGTTCACGGCGATGCCAGGTACGATCCTTGTCCTCGATCACGGCGCGCTCACCGCTCACGGTCAGGATATTTTCCTGCACCATCAGGTCGAGTCCGGCCGGATCGATGCCAGGCACCAGCACTTCAACATAGAGGTTATCCGCATCCCCGTACAGATTGACGGGAGGTTGACGGCGGAAACTCCTGCCCGGCTGGAAAGCCGGCCCCAAAAGACCGTGCCCGCCGAATCCGCGGAAAGCCTCATCGATTTCGCGGCGGAGATGTTCCATTTCCTTGTACAGGTTCCAGGTCGCCATATTGTCCTCCTTGTGCTTGATTTAGCATGATTGTCTGTTTGCTCCGTTACGCCCTTTAGTATAACAACCATCATGCCAACTTCAGTGAAAAGGACTTTTACCTGTTATTTCAAGAAGTTGCACAAGACAAAAAGACTTGAATCTCTCTTGCGACGTCGCATCATTGTGTCGCAAAAAAGACATGCAACGTCGCAAAGAGATCTTGCGACACTTGTCAACTAATCCTTTTCCAGGGTGGCCCGGGACAACCCCAGTTTTTCCATGTAACGATAAAGAGTGGCGCGATGCACACCGAGTCGCCTGGCGGCATCGGCCAGATTGCCATGAGCATCGCGGTAGGCGCGGCGGATGGTTTCCGCCGTCAGGTTGGCAGGGCGCGTGTTGCGGGAACCGCCATCGCCCGGATAGAATTCCGCCTCAAACACCGGGGGGCCGGGTTCCTGGCCGCCGTTACCGCCAGTTTCGGCACGTTGCGGCAACACAACCGCGGGCAGGGACAGACGATCGGGACCCCGGCCAGTTCCGCGGTCGGCGAGAAAGTCCTGCCGCTCCCGGATCCACTCGCCAAAGGCCCTCGCGCCTATGACGTCGGCCTGGGTTTCAATAAATACCCGTTCCAGCACATTACGCAGTTCGCGAATATTGCCGGGCCACATATACGCCTGCAGAAGATGGATGGCATCGGGGGTGAGGCGATAAATACGCCGTCGGTATTTGCGGGCGAACATATTGAGAAAATGATCGACAAGATAGGGAATGTCTTCGGGCCGGTCGCGCAGCGGCGGCAGATGAATGCGCAGCACCGAAAGACGGTGATACAGGTCGGCCCTGAAACGCCCGGAGCCGACCGCCTGCTCAAGAGGTACGTTGGTCGCAGCCAGGATACGCACATCGACCCGTTGTTCCCGCTCGGCGCCGACACGCTCGATCGCCCCCTCTTCCAGCACCCGAAGCAGTTTGGCCTGGGTGCCAAGGGGCATGTCGCCGACCTCATCGAGAAACAGGGTGCCGCCGTCGGCCCGCTCAAACCGGCCTCGATGAGTGCGCAAGGCCCCGGTAAATGCGCCTTTTTCATGACCGAACAATTCGGATTCGAGCAACTCCTCCGATATGGCGGAACAGTTGACCGCGACAAAAGGGCCATCGGGACGCAGGCTCTGGTCGTGCAGCGCTCGCGCCACCAGTTCCTTTCCGGTCCCTGTCTCACCGGTAATGACCACAGCAGCATCGGAAGGCGCGAACAGGGTAATTTTACGAAAAACCTCCCGGATCGCCGGTCCGTTTCCAACCATTCCGTAAAAAGAAACCGGCTCTTCCCTGCTCCTGATTTCCAGGTGCCGAAACACGAACGCTACTTCCTGGAGATGACCACCGACGCCAGGGCCTAGAGGCCGGACATCAACCCGCCAAAGATCGGGGTGCCCACCAAGCCGCACCCGGATGTCAAGCAAAGCGCAGCTGCCGGCAACGGCATCATGCGCCAGGGATTCAAGGGAAGGCACGCCCCCGGGAAGCACCTGGGCCGCAGGCCGCCCGACCGCCAGCGACGCGTCAAGTCCAAGGCGGCCGGCAAAAGTTTCGGAGATGTCAGCCACCCGCCAACGACCTCGGACACCTTCGACAAGAACAAGATCCGGCGCGGGAACGGGGAGCGCCCGTTCCTTATTCTCCAGTACCCTTTGCGTCATCGCCTTTTCTCCTGCAGCGCCGGGCCGTTCCGCATGTCGGCAACCGACGGTTTTTCGACTCCCCGCCCCGTTCATCTCATGGAAAAATGTAACCATCCAGGCATGACTTCGCAAGCCATGAAGACGCATGCGCGAGCCACAAAACAAAGAGCCGCCCACGACAAGCGGACGGCTCTTTGTAACCCGACAAGGGATCTCTTTTTCAACCGCAGGCGCGGCCGCGCAGCGGTTCGAAATCAAACTCGGCAGCAGCCGTCAATTCCGGCCGGCAGGGCTGGACGGCCAGCCCTAAATAACGGCGAGCCCTGGCCATGGCAATAAGCGGAAAATAGTGGCGGTACATATTGTAATTAAGCATGAACCCGCGTGCCAGCTCACAACCCTGCCCCAGCGTGGCGCCGATTTCTTTGAGGTTGGTACGCTCCCCCACCCCGTACCCGGGAAAACCGGTCCCCGTATACTGTGGCTCGTCCCAGGTTCCGGCCTTCTGGCAGGACAGCAAATAATCGAGACCCCGGCGGATGGCGCCATCATAATCCGGACTCGCGACGGCAACCAGAGCCATCAATGCCCAACCGGTCTGGGATGCGGTACTCGGCCCACGGCCACGCTGACTGTCATCCATATAGGAAGCGCAGCTTTCACCCCAGCCACCATCGGCATTCTGGTGCGCCACCAGCCAGTCGGCGGCGCGGCGGACATAGGGTGCCCGCATATCCTCGCCAATCGCGGCCAGGGCCGGCAGCACAGCGCCGGTGCCGTAAATGTGATTGACGCCCCATCGCCCGAACCAGCTCCCTTCAGGCTCCTGTTCGCTGCGGATATAACGCAGGGCCTTGGCCACCACAGGATCGTGCATATCACGGCCGAGGGTGGCCAGGGCTTCAACCACATGCGCGGTGACATCGACACTGGGCGGATCGAGAACTTCGCCGAAATCGCAGAAAGGGATCTTGGTGACAATGACGCTGTTGTTGTCGCGGTCAAAAGCCGCCCAGCCGCCGTTTTTGCACTGCAGCCCCAGGATCCATTCCTCGGCGCGCTCCAAAGCCGCATCCACGGCAGCCGTATCCTCAAGATGACGACGGGCCTCGCTCAGCACCACCAGCGCCAACGCGGTGTCGTCCACGTCGGGGTAGGCGGTATTGGCCCTTTCAAAAGCCCAGCCGCCGGGACGCACACCGCGCACCTTGACCTGCCAGTCGCCCCACCGGGTGATCTGTTTGCCCAGAATCCAGTCGAGAGCGGGACGCATCATGGGCGTACCTTCAAAAGTACAGCCGGACTCGAACAGCGCCAGCAAGGTAAACAGGGTATCCCACACAGGGGACTCACTGCACTGCAGATAGGTCCCGCCGTTTTTCTCATACGCCCAGGGAGGGTTGAAAGCATCCAGCCCCTTGCTGATTACGGGATGGGTCAATGCATAACCCTCGACATTGAGCGCGACCAGTGAATAGATCAGGGGTGGCTGGATGCCGCCCCAGCCACCATCGTAATCCTGGTGACGCACGATCCACTCCAGGCAAAGGCTGATGGCTTTTTCACGACCAAACTGCACCGGCAGTCGGCTGTACTTTTTAAGGAACCAGTCAACCACCAGGAAAAAGCGCTCCGCGAGCCCTTTTTCGGTATCCGGAAAACTGTAGTCCGTATTTTCACGGCCACCGGGGAACAATTCATCAAGCCGGCTCGCCGGCGGAAGAGGTTTTACCGGGCGTCGCACTGACAAAATGGTCAGCGGTACCAGCGTGGCACGGGCCCAGCAGGCAAAATCGTAAATATTGAGAGGGCACCATGAGGGCAAATAGATCATTTCAGGTGCCAGCGCCGGTGTTTCTTCCCAGGGCCATTCGCCTATCAAGGCCAACCAATAGCGGGTAAAAACCCGCACCTGCCGAAGCCCTCCATGCTGGAAGATCCAGTTACGGGCCTTGGCCAGACGCACGTCATCGGCCTTGAAACCGGCGGCACGCAATGCGGCGTAGGCTTCGACGGTGGCGTTGATGTCTCCGGCCGGAGCCTGGTAGTACACGGCCCAGGAACCGTCCTCCCGCTGCTCATTGAGTATGGCCTGGACGACCTTGTCGTACTTGGGATCATCCTTTACGCCGAGGAGATGCATCGCCAGGATCCATTCAGCCTCGATGCAGGAGTTGGATTCCAGCATGCCGACCCAGAAACCCTCTTTTTCCTGGTTATCAGCCAGCCAGTCGATGGCGCGCTGTATGCCATCATCCAGCCCATCGGCTGTAACTGCCTCAGAATTCAGCTGCCGAATGACGTTCAAGGGACCAGTGCCTCCTGTGGTTTGCTTCACAACAAATATCCAGACGCTTGCAAGCGCATAAAATCTAAATTTCTGAACCGTTATTCTCAACAGGCCGCATACGCGACTGTCCGCGGGATGTGGCAACGCCACGTGTGGCGGGGGATGCCATGTCGGCCGCCACCCATGTATCAGAGGACAAAAATCAACCCCGGCAAAAATCAAAAGCCCGGTTGGCAGGGGCCATGAATCGCATGGGGCTCTTCATACGGTAATCAAATACCAGGTTCGCCAATCTTTAACCCTTAGTACAATGATTACAAAAAGTCAACTTTTAAGAACTTTATCTCGAAACTGTCGTCATCCCCCCTCAATACACGGCGAGGACACGCACAATCACCTAATATTAAAATTAAGTGTTTGATACTACGCCCAATAACGTAACTCCGCAAGCCCTTATTTTCCAGCGCGCTTGCCGTCCCTACAAAACACATGCCCCGGACCTGTCGAAAGCGGACGCCGCCGGACGGAGTTCGCCCGGCACCGACACCGCCACGGTTGGAATAAGGTTTTGATGCAATATAATATAGGAATGGCTTGAAAATCAAAGATCAGCGAGGAGGAAGAGCATGAACGAAATGCTTGAAAAAGCCAGACGCATGGCCCGGTCCGATCCGCACCTGTCGCTGTTCGATATTCACATCGAAGGCGAGGAACTGCATCTCGGCAAAGACGGAGAATGCTTTGCCCGACTGATTCGCACTGAAACACCGGGGATGTGGCGTATGGCCTATTTCCATAATCTGGAGCGCTGGGAATACCTCGACTTTACCGGCACCCTGGAAGATTGCCTGGCCTTTCTGTCAGACAATCCCCACTACCTGTTCTGGCAGGGCTGAGTCCCGGTGGGCACCACGGAGCTACCCTGGTGGACCAGGACGGTTGATGCGTTATTTTTCGGCCATCAGGAAGGATGCCACGGCCTGCAGAAAGGCAACGGGTTGATCGGCATGCACCCAGTGTCCAGCACCCGGGACACTGATGAAGCGCTTGTCGTCAAATTTTTCCAGCAACGCATCCCGCCGAACCGGATCAAGATAATCGGACTGCTCCCCCCGGATAAACAGGGTCGGACAATATATCGGGACATCGAGGGGCAAAGCCGCCAGCAATGTGCGGTATTCGGCAAACAATACCGGCAGATTAAAGCGCCAGCCCCAGGTTCCGGACGGCTGTCGGTAAAGGCTTTTCAGCAAAAACCCCCTCACCCCTGCATCGTCAATTTCAGCGCGCAGGTATTGCTCGGCATCCCTGCGGCTCGTCAACCGTGCCAGGGGCAGGTTGAGCAACCCCCTGAACACAGTCTCGTGCCGGGGAGCATAAGCCCCCGGTCCGATATCTTCGACGATCAGTCGCTCCACACGCGCGGGATAGCGGGATGCAAACAGCATGGCGGCTTTGCCGCCCATGGAATGCCCAAGCAAGTGAACGCTGTCCAGCGCCATGCGATCCAGAAAGGACCGCAAATCCTCCACAAGACAAGTGTAATTAAAAAACCGGCTGTGCGGAGACAGCCCGTGATTGCGCTGATCGACCAGCCAGACCCGGAAATGGCCGGCCAGCATCCGCGCCATACCCCGCCAGTTGTCCAGAGATCCGAAAAGCCCGTGCAGAACGACCAGGTTCGCGCCCTCGCCCTGCACCTCATAATTCAGGTCCACAGCCGGCACCACGGGTTTATCCTCTCATGCGTTTACCCCCTGCTGCTCCGGCAGCCAGGCCTCCAGCAGGGATTCAAAATGATAAACGACGCGCTCCTTGACCGTTTTCACGGAAATCATCCGGCCGGTAAGGGACGCCAGGGACACCATGGGGCAACCGACGATTCCGCAGGGATTTATGCGCGAGAAACCGGACAGGTCAAGAGACACATTGAGGGCAAACCCGTGCATGGTAACCCAACGCCGCGCCCCCGCTCCGATGGACGCCAGTTTTCCCTGATCGGTCCAAACGCCGGTTTTACCCTGGCAGCGCCGGCCAACCACCCCCACATCGGCCGCCGCGAGAATCAACACTTCTTCGAGAAATCGCAGGTAATGACGCAGGTCTTTCCCGCGGTGGCCAAGATTGAGCAGCGGATAGCCGACCAGCTGACCCGGCGCATGGTAGGTAATGTCGCCGCCGCGATTGATGCTGACCACCTCGATGCTGGAATCCAGCAGGTTATCCATGTGACCGCTGCGCCCCAGGGTGTAGACCGGCGGATGCTCCACCAGCAGCAGGGTTTCCGGAGAGACGCCGGAAGCGATTTCCCGAACCCGTTGCTCCTGCAGGGCGTAAGCTTCGGCATACGCCATCAATCCGAGATCCTGCACGATCATAGCTTCTTCCCCCCTACCGGTTCCCGCCCAGAACAAAATCCGGTTCCTGATAAGCGGGACGGGGATAACCGTAAAACCCGCGCCCGCTTTTCACCCCCAACCAGCCATGCTCGAGATACTCCCGTTTCAGATACTCGGCATTCCTGAGGGTCTGGGCGTCTCCAAGCGTATTCGCCCAGTAGTCCGTCACGTGCCAGACCGTATCGAGGCCAACCACGTCCAGCATCCCCAGCGGGCCTACAGGCATCTTCATCACCACCATCCAGGCGCGGTCGATGTCCTCCACGGCAGCCACGCCATTGGCGGCAAGGGTAATCGCGGCGTTATTCAGAGCACTGTACATGGCGTTGAATACGTAGCCGTAGTTTTCCTTTTGCAGCACCAGGGAAATCTGATTGATCGATCGGGCGAAATTACGCACAAGATCTACCACGCCCTCAGCCGTGCCGGCGTGAGGCATGACATCGGCAAGGTTTCCGACCCACACCGGTTGGTGAAAATGCAGCGCCAGAAACCGATCCGCCCGGCCCGTAGCATCGGCCATCTGGGAGGGAATCAGCAACGATGTATTGGTGGCGAAAACCGTCCGTTCCGGGCAGATCCGGTTAAAGCGGCTGAATATTTCCCGTTTCATCTGAAGGTCTTCGGGCACCGATTCAATCAGAAGGTCGATCTCCGAAGCTCGCTGCTCTTCGGTGGTTACGGCAATGTTGTCGAGTGCTCTGCCTGCCATTTTGGCATCAAGACGGTTTTCGGCTATCAGGTAATCCGCGTAGCTTTTGATGCGCAATCGCGCCTTGCGCAGGATACTATCGCTCAGATCGAAAAGAATGACGGCATATCCGTGTGCGGCGCACTGAAACGCAATCTGCTGTCCCATGGTTCCTGCGCCGACAACGAAAACCTTTTTTATGTCCTTAAGCTTCATCGCCCCCTCATTGTGCGACATAAGGTATGGTTTGCCCGCGAACTCCCTGACTGGCGCCACCGAAATGGTGTTTGACCGCAAGCAACAAAACAGGCAACCAACCGATAGCCTTTGACCCTATTTGACCAGGCGCCGGATCTTGGCGTCCTGATCTCTTTGCACGGTACGGTAGTATGTGACATCCGGCGTTCCGAACAACATCATGTACACCACATCATGATTTTCCGGCACTCCGACGCTGCGCAAAAGTCGCGGCGCCAGATCGACCATCGCCCATTTGGCCAGACCGAGCCAGGTGGTACCGATACCGGCACTGTTCGCGAGCAGCTCAAAATAGCTCAGAGCGATAAATACATCGGCTTCCCGGGTAGGGACACCCTCGGCGGCCGAGGCAATCAGTAGATGGGGGGCCCGCCTGAAAATAGGGTCGAGTCCCTGCTCCATCAGCGGAACAAAATGCCTGAAACAGACCAGATGATCCGGGATGGCATCCTTGCGCGCCAGGTCCTGAAGGGTTTCCATGGTTTCCTGACGGATCGCGTCCATGGTGGCGGGATCTTCAACCACGATGAATTCCACCCCCCGACTGTTGACGCCCGTCGGTGCATGCGCGGCAATCTTCAACAATTCATCGATTGTTTCAGCGGGCAGCGGTTCGGGTCGATAACGCCGAATGGAACGCCGGCCCTTGATAAGCGTCTCCATCTGCTGCTGGTTGGGAAAGCGACCGGCCAACGGCAGGCTGTCGGCAGGATCGAGACCAAGAATGCTGATGGCGCCAGACGGACATACCGCCAGACAATGCTGACATTCGATGCAGGTGGCCTCTTTGTCCGCGGGAAGCACCGGATAGCCGTCCTGCATGACAATCAGCCCAAAAACACAATCCTTGACACATTCTGCACATTGAATGCAGAGCGACTGGTCCACACGAAATTGTTTCATGGAGCCTCCTTACGCGGTACAACGGATTGTCGACTCTCCCGATGCTGCCTCCTGCAAAGTGACGCCGGGAAAAAAAACCCAAGTGGAGACGGACCCGAATCGTCTCCACTTGGAACAGGAGGAAAGAAAAAGGAGGAGGAAAATCTTTAAAAAAACCGGGAGGGAGCTAGGAGGTCTACCTCCCGGCAAGCAGGTCAGCCCTCGCAGGACTAGCCTCAAACTCGTTTTTAATCCTACCGGCTTTCCGATTCGGGGCGGCATCAGGACCGCCCCGAATCGGTTTCCGGCCGCGGGGCACAGTCGCTCCGCCTAGCAATGCACCGCAGCGCCATCGACATCCAGAGCGGCTTCCTTCACCGCTTCGGAGAGGGTAGGATGTCCATGGAACATAGCTCCGATGTCATGCGCCGTGCCGCCGTAGCTCATAACCGCGACCGCTTCAGCGATCATGTCGGATGCGCGCGGGCCGAAGATGTGAACCCCCAGCACCTGGCCGTTTTCGGCATGGGCCAGAATCTTGACGAAACCTTCCGTTTCGGCCATGGCGCGGGCGCGGCCATTGCCGACAAAATTGAACTTGCCAACCTTGACGGGAATGCCCTCTTCCTGAAGCTGCTCCTCGGTCTTGCCAACGGAGGCGACTTCCGGCCATGTGTAGCAGACGCCCGGGATGGTGCCGTAATGAACCTGAGAATTCTTGCCCACCAGGCGCTCGACAAACACCACCGCTTCCTCTGAGGCCTTGTGCGCCAGCATTGGCCCCGGAATGAGATCGCCGATGGCGTAAATGCCAGGCACCGTGGTCGCGTAATTATCGTCCACTTTGACGCAGCCCCGCTCATCGAGCTCCACGCCGATTTCGGAAGCTCCCAGCCCCTCCATATTGGGCTTGCGCCCGATGGACATGAGGACTTTGTCGCAAACCACTTCCTGGGTCTTGTCGCCCTTGGACAGGGTCAGCGTGGCCTTGCCGCCCGCTACCTGAATATTGTCCACGCGGGTACCCATGTGGAAGGTCATGCCCTGCTTCTTCATCGAACGCTGCAATGCCTGAGTGGTGTCCCCATCGGATTTGGGGAGCATCTTGGGCAGCATTTCCACCACGGAAACCTTGGCTCCCAGACGCAGCCACACCGATCCCAGCTCCAGCCCAATGTATCCGGCCCCGACCACCACCAGATGCTCCGGCACCTGCTGCAGGGACAGAGCGCCGACATTGTCTATGATCACCTCGTTGTCGATGGTGATGCCGGGAACCTGAGCCACTTTGCCGCCGGTCGCCAGAAGGATGTTCTTGCCTTTGACCACGCCGGCGTTCTTGCCGGTTACTTCAACCTGCTGCAGCCCGTCGGCAGCGGCTCCCAGCAATCTGCCATGTCCCTTGATCCAGCTCACCTTGTTCTTTTTGAACAGAAAAGCGACACCGCCGGTAAGATCGCCGACAACGCCTTCCTTGCGCGCCATCATTTTGGCCAGGTTCAGCTTGGGCGCGGGAATTTCGATGCCGTGCATGTCGAATTTATCGCGCGCCAGAGCGAAGTGCTCACTCGAATCGAGCAGCGCCTTGCTCGGGATACAACCTTCATTGAGACAAACCCCTCCGAGGGTCGGACGGCTTTCAATGACGGCGACCTTCATGCCCAGCTGTGCGGCGCGAATCGCGCCCACATATCCGCCGGGGCCGGCGCCCAATACAATCAGATCAAAAATTTCATCAGCCATTTATGTTCTCCTTATGCGGCAAAAACCCGATTTTGTCCGCTGTTTCTCATGGTTGCAGAACTTTTTGCGCCTGCAGATCGGCATGATAGGAGGACCGTACCAGCGGTCCTGAAGCGACCTGCGAAAAACCCATTTTCAAACCGGCCACCTTAAACGCCTCGAATTGCTCCGGAGCTACATAGCGCTGCACGGGCAAATGATGACGTCCGGGGCGCAGATACTGGCCAACGGTCAGCATGTCACAGCCGTGTGCGCGGAGATCCCGCATCACTTCGAGAATCTCATCATCCGTTTCACCCAGGCCAACCATCAATCCCGATTTGGTCGGTACATCTGGATACATTTCCTTGAAGCACTGCAACAACTTCAGGGATCCCTGGTAATCGGCGCCGGGGCGCGATTCGGCATACAGCCGCGGCACCGTTTCAAGATTGTGATTGAACACATCGGGCAGGCCGTTGCCGAGGTTGGCAAGAGCCGTCTGGACACAGCGCCGAAAATCCGGCACCAGGATTTCCACCTTGACCTTGCCGGGCTTACGGCGTATGGCCTCGACGCAACGGGCGAAATGACCGGCCCCACCGTCGGCCAGGTCATCTCTGGTCACGGAAGTAACCACCACATAGCGCAGCTTCATGACCCTAACCGCCTCGGCAAGATGTTCCGGTTCCCCGGGGTCCAGTGCTGAAGGGCGACCGTGGGCAACATCACAGAAGGGACAGCGGCGGGTACACACATCACCCATGATCATGAAAGTGGCAGTACCACGATTGAAGCATTCTCCCAGGTTGGGACAATTGGCTTCTTCGCACACCGTGTGCAATCGATGCTCGCGCAGAATTCCGGTCAATTTGGCGACTTCCGGCGATGAAGGCGCTTTTGCCCGGATCCAGGCCGGCTTGGTCAATACAGCCTGCTTGTCATCAGCTGACAAGGCGGTCTTGTCGGCGCCGCGTTTTTTCTTTGCAACTTCCATGGCCACTGTCCTGACTTTTCCTTTAAAGTCTTGCGAAGGTCGATGCATACGCCCGCCCGCGAAAGGCTTTTAGCGGCCGGCACCTGACAGGTGCCGGCCTGTTTACATCGGGCATTAAAGCTCTTCGGGATTTTCCAGAAGACGCTTGAGTTCCACCAGGTATTGGGCAGAATACAATCCATCCACCACCCGGTGATCGGCAACCAGGGTCACCTTCATTGTCGATGCGGGGACCATGTTGCCATCCTTCACGACAACCTCTTCCTTGATTCCGCCAACCGCCAGAATCGCGGTCATTCCCGGGGGCACCAGGGCGACGAACTGATCGACGCCGAGCATTCCCAGGTTGGAGATGGCGAAGTTGCCGCCCGCCATCTCTGCCGGTCCGCAGGTTCCGGCCTTGACCTTGTCGATCAGGGCGCGGGAACTGCTGGCGACCTCTTCCAGGCTGAGAGCCTGACAGCCCTTGACAACCGGCATCATCAGACCATCATCCAGACCCACGGCCACGGCGATGTTCACCTCGGGGTTCAGGATATACTCCTTGTTGCCCAGGGTGGCGTTAACCATCGGATACTTCTCGATGGCTTTGGCGCAGGCCTTGACCACCATGTCGTTCATGGATACGGCCTTGCCGGCGGCCTTGAGGCCGGCCCGGAACTGCTTGGCTGCGCCCATGTCGATGGCCATGGTGACCGGGAACTGAGGTACCGTCCAGGAGTTGGTCACCGTATTGGCAATCGCGGCCCGCATCGCCGTCATCGGCTTGCTGGTCGGCTGCGCTTTGGTTGCGGCCGGGGCTTCTGCCGCGGTTTCCGGTTCGGCGGCCGGAGCCGCCTTGCCGCTGCGCTTGGCAAGATAGGCATCGATCTCGGCATCGGAAACCGAAGCGTCCGCAATAATGCCGATCAGTGCCTGCACCGGGTATTCCTCGCCCTCTTCGCCAATCTTGCGGCGCAGAATGCCGGCTACGGTACTCTCGACCGGCTGGGCGATCTTGTCGGTTTCAATCTCCATGATTTCCGTACCGACCTCAACCTCATCGCCCTCGTCCAGCAGCCAGGAAGCAATGGTGCCCTCTTCCATGGTCAGCCCCCACTTGGGCATGGTCAGTTCATGGACACCGGCCGGAGCCTCCGCCGCGACGGAGCCTTCTGCTGCTTCGCCTTCCGCTTCGTCGCCTGCTTCCGCACCGCCATAGGAGGCGATGAACGCGTCGATTTCTGCGTCCGTCACGTCCTCGGCGGCGATGACGCCGATCAGGGCCTGCACGGGGTACTCTTCGCCTTCTTCACCAATCTTGCGGCGCAGAACCCCCGTAACGGCACTTTCCACGGGCTGGGCAATCTTGTCGGTTTCGACTTCGAGAATTTCGCTGCCGACTTCGACAACGTCGCCTTCCTCCATCAACCAGGAAGCGATGGTGCCTTCTTCCATGGTGAGCCCCCACTTAGGCATGGTGAGGGCTATGATTTTATTGTCACTCATGATGATTACTCCAGGGTTTTGCGTACAGCTGCTACCACCTTGGCTGCGTTGGGAATATATTCGGCTTCAAGGTTGGCGGCAAACGGTACCGGGGTAAAAGGAGGCGTAACCATCTGCGGAGCGCCTTTCAGGGCGCCGAACAGGTTCTGCGCAACCATGCCGACGATGTCGCAAGCGAAACCGCAGCGGTCGTTATCCTCGTCGACCACCACCAGGCGACCGGTCTTCTCGACGCTGGAGAAAATAGTGTCCTTATCCAGCGGCGAAATGGTGCGCGGGTCGATGATGGTGCACTCGATGCCTTCCTTGGCCAGCGTCTTGGCGGCCTGAACTGCCACCTGCACCATGCGGGCCAGGGCGACGATGGTGACGTCCTTGCCTTCCTGAACCACGTTGGCCTGGCCCAGGGGGATGGTGTAGTACTCTTCGGGGACTTCGCCCTTCATGGTGTAGAGAGCCTTGTGCTCGAAGAAGACACAGGGGTCGTCATCCTCGATAGAAGCCATCAGCAAACCCTTGGCATCATAGGGATTGGAGGGAATAATGCTCTTAAGCCCCGGGACATGAGCAAAAATCGAGTAGGGGCTCTGGGAGTGCTGGGCGGCGGCGCTGAATCCGGCGCCGATCATGGTGCGAATGGTCACCGGGGTGACGGCCTTGCCGCCGAACATGTAGCGGAACTTGGCGGCCTGGTTGTACAGCTGGTCGAAGCATACCCCCAGGAAGTCGGAGAACATCAGTTCGCCGATAGCGCGCATCCCGCAGGCCGAAGCGCCAACGGAGGCGCCGATATAGGCGGACTCGGAAATCGGCGTATCGATTACACGATCGGGAAATTTGGGGTAAATCCCCTTGGTGACGCCGAGCACGCCGCCCCAGGAATCGCGCTCCTGATCGGTGCCGGCGGAACCGGCGACATCCAGCCCCAGCAGGATAACGGACTTGTCGCGCTCCATTTCCTGGCAGATCGCTTCGTTGATTGCGTCCTTGAACATGATCTTTCTAGCCATCGCTCTATTCCTTTCTATACCTTAAATTCTGAAAAGGGCTCAGTAAGAAACGTAAACGTCGGTCAGCAGCGCGCTCAGATCGGGCTGCGGAGCGGCCTCGGCTTCCTTGACGGCCCGCTCGACCAGAGCCAGTACATCTTTGTCGATGGCTTCGATTTCCGCCGCTTCAGCCAACCCGCCAGAGATCATGGCTTCGGCGAAACGCTTGAGGGGACAATTGTTGGCGCGGGCACTCTTGACTTCATCCTTGGGACGATAACCCTGCGCATCCCCCTCGAAGTGACCGAAATAACGCAGGGTCTTGCATTCGAGGAAAGTCGGGCCGCCACCCTTGCGTGCACGTTCGATGGCTTCGCCGGCCGCTTCGTAAACCGCGAAGAAATCGTTGCCATCGACAGTCACCGCCGGCATGCCGAAACCGCGGGCGCGGTCTGCGATATTGTCCGAACCGACCTTGGCGGAGTATTTGACCGAAGTCGACTCGGCATAACCGTTGTTCTCCAGTACGAAGATCATCGGCAGGTCCAGGGTTACGGCGAGGTTCATCGATTCGAAGTTGGTACCCTGGTTGGAGGCGCCGTCGCCGAAAAAGACCACGCCGACGCTGCCGTCCTTGCGCATCTTGGAAGCCAGAGCGGCACCGGCTACGAGCGGGGGACCGGCACCGACGATGCCGTTGGCGCCCATCATGCCCTTGTCAAGGTCGGCGATATGCATGGAGCCGCCCTTGCCGCCGCAGGTACCGGTTTTCTTGCCATAGATCTCGGCCATCATGCCAACAAGATCAACACCCTTGGCGATGCAATGACCATGGCCGCGATGGGTACTGGCGATACGGTCCTTGTCATTGAGGTGCTCACACACACCAACGGCAACCGCCTCTTCGCCCGAGTAAAGATGCACGAAGCCGGGGAGGGTCCCCTTTGCGAACTCGACATGCACGCGGTCTTCAAATTCACGAATCTCCCGCATCTTCCGATAAGCTTTGAGAAGATCCTCTTTCGACAACTGTGTCTTCATCTGCTTCTCCCTTCTTCCTTTAGATTGTGCATAAGACGATAGAGTGAAAATTGACCGCTCCTGCCCCGCCTTTGCCGCAAAATACCTTCCCGAGGTGCCGGACTGGATCTTACCTGGCAAAACAACTGATGACTTCCGGGATACCGTTACGGTCGCGTTTGATCTCACGGCTATTTAGCAGAGCACATCCGATGCCAAGGACGTTTCGGCAGCGTGCCACCCCGGAAGAATACCGAATTAAATGGCATAACCCATTATTTTTATAAGTTTTTTCCTATATCCAATTTTTTTGGCCAAGCCGTGAAAAAGGTCTCGGGGGTTGATAACGGCGTTTTTCAGGAAACAGTTTTACTTCTTTTAGATAATTTTGAAACAGGTGTCTTACGACAAAACAAACATCTGTCGCAAAACCGTGGTTGAAAAGATATGAGGCAGGAAACAGCAAGGTGCGCTTGTCCGCAGCTGGCAGGCGGGTGACTATCAAGGGAGCAGGACAGAGGGTTTTCATCCGGAGATTTCGGGTGGATACGAGTTAAAGGGATGGGAGGTCGACGATCGGGGAATAAAACTCCCGGTCAAACGCAAACCCGCGCACGGCGGGTGCAAAGCGCCATGCGCGGGAATTATGGAGGGCAAGGTTACTTGTCCGAAGGCTAATCTATTCGACCCCCTCCGGCCGCACGCTGCCACCACTGATATAAGCCGAAGGCAGGGTGAACATGCCGCGTTCGGCAGCGATATGCATAACCTTCGGAACATCGATGGTGAAGGGGCCATCGAGGTCCAGCCAGACATGCACTTCGTCTTCCTGCCGAAAAGCGAACTCCCGCTCCCCGTCGAGGGTAACGATACCCCTGTCCATGGTGACCGGAATGATTTCATGGGGGCGGATAATCTTCATTTCGGCAATCCCTACCGGCAGAAGCAGACCGGGCGCAATGGGCGCGCACAGGGTCAGCATCCCCTCACCGGGCGGACACAAGGTCAGGTGCAGCCCCTGGCCACTGTCCCTGGGGATGGGGTTGGCAAAGCCGGCAACGGACGACAGACCAATGGCGTCGGCTTCGGCGAAAGTCACGAAGATCTCCTTGACCCGCTCCGGTTTCCACATGGCCCTGGCGCCAACCCACATGTCGTCGGTCAGGCAAAGATCTACCAGCGCCAGATCCCGGCAGCGGCCGTTGATTTCAACCCGCAGCACCTTGTTGCGCCGGGTCGCTTCACACAGCGATACGGCGCCCCCGGCAACCAGACCGGCCGCCATGCCCGCCACAGTGGCTTCATAGAAATGGGGGAACGCATTGTTTGTCCCGGTGGAAAGGCCGATAATAGGTATGGCGCCACAGTTGTTCGCCACCAGCCGATGGGTGCCGTCGCCGCCGAGCACGATGATGACGCTCACGCCCAGTTCGACCATGCGCTCCACGGCCCGAATGGTATCGATGGCTTTTTCCTCCACCGGCATATCGAGCAACTCGAATTCGGGCCATAGTTCGCCTGTTACGGCTTCGCCGTGTTCCTTGTTGCGCAACAGGGTTCCGGCAATGCCGGCGCGATCGGAATACATGTAAACCGTCTGGATTCCGGCGACCTTCAGCCCCATGCACAGGCGACGCACGATGCTGGTTTTTTCGGCGATGGTAACCCCGGAGGCGGCACTGATCAGACGCCGGATGTCCCGTCCCGAAGCAGGGTTGGCAATAATCCCAACCGTTGAACCTTTACCCGTTTGGCAGATCATACGCATCTATCTCCTTAGTCCATTCTGACGAAGCACATCCGCGGTGCGGCTATTTCAAACGGCCTTGTCCTCAAGAAAAACCCGATCCCAGTCTTTCCAGACCGGCTCGTAGCCCCTGGCCCGCAGCATGGTGCAGACCTGCTCGGCGTCGCGTTCGTCGCTGATGGCGAACTGTTCGCTGCCGTCATGCTCGTGTCCGTAGCCGCCCGGCGCAGTGCTGGAACCGGCGCTGAGCTGGGTGATGCCCAGCGGCAGCAGGCTGTCGCGCAGGGCCGCGCTCTCGCGCGTGGACAGCACCAGGCCGGCATCGGGCATCAGCAGGCGCAAGGCGCACAGCAGCTGCACCAGGGCGCGGTCGGAGACCGGCGCCAGGGGCTGGAAGCCGCCGTCGGCCGGCCGCAGGCGCGGAAACGACACATTGACCCGGCTGCGCCACCAGCTGCGGGCCAGATGCCGGGCGTGCAGCCCGACGAAAAAGCCCTCGGTACGCCAGTCGCTCAGACCCAGCAGCGCGCCGACGCCGATGGAGCGCAGCCCCGCCGCGCCACCGCGATCCGGCGTGGTCAGGCGCCAGTCGAAATCCTTCTTGCGCCCGAAAGGATGCAGGCGATCGTACAGCTGGCGATCGTAGGTCTCCTGATAGACGGTCAGGTTGTCCACCCCGGCCGCCACCATTTTCCGGTAGCCGGCTTCATCCATCGGAAAAACCTCGATGCTGATGGCGGAAAACAGCGGCCGCACCCGCCGCACCACCTTTTCGAGATAGTCGACGTTGACGGCCCGCGGCGCCTCGCCGGTCAGCAGCTGCACGTGACGAAAACCCCGCTGGCGCAGGATGCGCGCCTCGGCTTCGACCTCGTCGAGGCTCAGGGTGCGCCGCGCCACCTTGTTGGCGGCGTTGAATCCGCAGTACAGGCAGCCGTTGCTGCACTCGTTGGAGACATACAGCGGCGCGAACATCTGGATGGTTTTGCCGAAGCGCCGCTGGGTGACCCGGTGGGCCTTCTGCGCCAGCGGCTCCAGATACGCTTGCGCCGCCGGCGACAGCAGCGCCATGAAATCGCCGAGGCGCAGGTGTTCCGCCGCCAGCGCCCGCTGCACATCGGCGGCGCCGCAGGCGGCGATATCCCGCGCCACTTCGGCGCGGTCATAACCGTTGAAAATCTCCAGAAAACTCATCGCTCGTCCCTCAGAAAACCGGTCAGCGGACTGGAGGCTTCCGCCATTTGCCGCTGCGCCGGCAGTCCCGCCAGGTAGGCGCGGCGGCCGGCCTCGACCCCCAGACGGAAGGCGTGCGCCATCCCCGCAGGGTCCGGCGTCACCGCCAGGGCGGTGTTCACCAGCACCGCGTCCGCTCCCATCTCCATGGCTTCCGCGGCGTGGGACGGTGCCCCCAGCCCGGCGTCCACCACCACCGGCACGATGGCCTGTTCGATGATGATGGCGATACTGTCGCGGGTACGCACCCCCTTGTTGGTGCCGATCGGCGCCCCCAGCGGCATCACCGTGGCGGTGCCGATCTCCTGCAGGCGTTTGGCCAGCACCGGGTCGGCATTGATATACGGCAGCACCACGAAGCCTTCCTTGACCAGGATCTCGGCGGCCTTGAGCGTTTCGATGGGGTCGGGCAGCAGGTAGTAGGGGTCGGGGGTCACTTCCAGCTTGACCCACGGCTCGCAGCCGGCGGCGCGAGCCAGACGCGCCAGGCGCACCGCCTCCTCGGCGTCGCGGGCGCCGCTGGTGTTGGGCAGCAGCAGGTAGCGGTCGCGGTCGATATGCGCCAGCAGATCGTCGTCGGGCCGGTCGATATCGACCCGGCGCAACGCGACGGTGACGATCTGCGCCCCGGAGGCGTCAAGCGCCTGGGCCATCAGGGCGTTGGAGGCGAATTTGCCGGTTCCGGCCAGCAGCCTGGAACGGAAGCGGCGACCGGCGATAACCAGTTCATCCATGGGCTTATCCTCTTCAGGCGGGTTACCCCCCGCCGACGAATTGCACGATCTCCAGCTGGTCACCGCGGGTCAGGTCGGTGTCCTCGAAGGCATCCCGCGGGACAATGGCCCCGTTCAACTCCACGGCAACCTTTGCCGGATCGAAATCGAGATGCGACAGCAGGTCCAGAACCGTCGCCGGCAGCGCCAGCACCAAAGGTTTACCATTTACCGTCAATTGAGACATGGCCCCCCTCTATTTCGACTTTCCGCAAACTGCGCCTTCCCGCAAACTGCGGGTTATTTTCATGGAACAGAAATCGGGGCCGCACATGGTGCAATACTGCTCCTTGCTTTCCGCGTCATCCGGCAGCAGCGCCCTGCGAATCCCCATGGCCCGCTCGGGGTCCAGGCCGAGAGCGAACTGATCCTGCCAGCGGAACTCGTAACGGGCCTTCGACAGAGCATTGTCACGGGCCTGAGCCCCGGGATGCCCTTTGGCCAGGTCCGCCGCATGGGCGGCAATCTTGTGCGCCACGATGCCTTCGCGGACGTCGTTTTTATCCGGCAGACCCAAATGTTCCTTGGGAGTGACATAACAGAGCATGGCGGTGCCGCACCAGGCCATCATGGCGCCACCGATGGCGGAGGTGATGTGGTCGTAGCCGGGCGCGATGTCCGTCACCAGGGGACCGAGGGTATAAAACGGCGCACCATGGCAATACTTGAGCTGCAACTCCATGTTTTCCTGAATCAGGTGCAGCGGCACATGCCCCGGACCTTCGATCATCACCTGCACGTCGTGACGCCAGGCCATCTGCGTCAGCTCGCCGAGGGTTTTAAGCTCCGCGATCTGTGCTTCATCGTTGGCATCGAATATCGAGCCCGGTCGCAGCCCGTCCCCAAGGGAAAAGGTCACGTCGTAGGCTTTGGCGATTTCACAGATCTCCTCAAAGTGGGTGTAAAGAAAGCTCTCGCAGCCGTGGGCCTGGCACCATCTGGCCATGATGGATCCGCCGCGCGAGACGATGCCGGTAAGCCGGCGCTGCGCCGCCTCCAGCAGATTGCGTCGCACACCGGCATGAATGGTGAAATAGTCGACACCCTGCTCGGCCTGCTCGATAAGCGTATCCCGGAACATCTCCCAGCTGAGATCCTCCGCCTTGCCGCCAACCTTTTCCAGGGCCTGATAAATGGGCACCGTGCCGATAGGCACCGGACTGTTGCGGATAATCCATTCGCGGGTCTCATGGATATTCTGCCCGGTGGAAAGATCCATAACGGTGTCGCCACCCCAGCGGATCGCCCAGATCATCTTTTCCACTTCCTCGTCGATGGAGGAGGACAGGGCGGAGTTACCGATATTGGCGTTAATCTTGACCAGAAAGTTACGGCCGATAATCATCGGTTCGCTTTCCGGATGATTGATATTGCAGGGGATCACCGCCCTGCCCGCGGCCACCTCGTCCCGAACAAACTCGGGCGTGATAATGCCGGGGATCGACGCTCCCCGAGCATCTCCGGGGTGCTGTTTTTTCAGCAGATCAGGCAGGGTTTCCCGGCGCTGGTTTTCGCGGATGGCGATAAACTCCATCTCGGGGGTCACGATCCCCAGACGGGCATAATGCATCTGTGTAACGTTGCCGCCTTGCGTGGCACGACGCGGCACCCGCAGTGAAGGAAAGTGATAGTTCTCCTGCCGATGTCGCTCCAGGCGCTGCCTGGCGTATTCCGAACTCGGCGCCTGCAGTATCTCGCTGTCGCCACGCTCGACGATCCAGCCGCCCCGCATGGCAGACAGCCCGGTGCGAATATCGACACTGGCGCCGGGATCGGTAAACGGCCCCGAGGTGTCGTACAGGTGAATTTTCAGAAGTCCGTCCTCGCAGGTTTCGGCATCCCCCAGCCGCTGCACGACCTCCTTCATGGGCACCCGGATATCCGGCCGCGAACCGGCCACATAAACCTTACGCGTACCGATGACTGCCGCTTCTCCGGACGGCGCTGAAATCCGTGCGTTGGTATCTTCATGAAACTGTTTCATCATTTCGTCCCCAGAGCTGTTTTTCGGCCATGGCCGGAATCTGCTTGTCCCGTTCGCCCCATCGCGCAGTCATGCTGCTGCCGCCTGCGACAAAACCGTGTTTTGTCTCTTTAAATGGCAAAAACCGCGCCAACTAGCGCCTTCCCGACACCACTGCGCAGCCGCCCTGCTTTTCCCCCCACGTCATGCCCGTCTCGCCAAATCCGCCTTTGTTTTTACGGATGCGTTATCTCCCCAAAAAAACAGTTCTCTTCTCATTTTGAGACAGCTGTTTCGAACGCCAGACGAAACAGCTGTCCCTGGGAAGAGTATCAGGAATTCATCTTGCATTCGCTTATCGAAAAAAAGGCTGCCCGGAATGTGTTCCGGACAGCCTCTTTTTAATCAAGCCGCTTGTCTTTGCCCATAAGCTGCAAGAGGGTCCCCGGATCAGGGCCTCAGCGCTTGTTTGGCGGTACAATGGCATATTTTTCCATTTTTCGATACATGGTCGCGCGACTGATGCCAACGTCTCTTACCGCTCTGGATACCTGCCACTTGTGTTTGTGCAGGGCATCCAGTATTACCTGACGTTCCGCCTGCTCCATGGCGTTAAGCTCGGCCAGAATGCCATCATTGTCGTCGTCTTCATCATCCGCCTCGCAACTTCTGTCCGGCAGGGCGGCTGGCGCCGGCCTCGGAATGGCCGGCTTCGCCCGGGCCGCGGGATCCGTCGCGCCGGTCACATCGACCGGCAGGTCGGCACAGGTGATGATCCCCTTGTCGCATACCGCGAGAGCGTAACGCAACGCATTGCGCAGCTGCCGGATGTTACCCGGCCAGGAAAAATCAGCCAGAACCCGCATCGCCTCGTCATCGATGACCGCCTGCTCATTGCCGCTGCCCGCTTCGATGGTCAGCACATCGTCGATCAGGCGTTCGATATCGGAGCGTTCCCGCAGGGAGGGCAGTTCAAAGGACACGCCGTTGAGACGGTAATAGAGATCCTCGCGGAAATCACCGCTGGCGACCATATCCAGAATATTGCGGTGAGTTGCACAGATCACGTGCAGATCGACGGGGATCGGGGTCTCGCCCCCCAGCGGCGTCACCTCGCGCTCGGCCAGCACCCGCAGCAAGCGAGGCTGCAGGCTGGCCGGCATATCGCCGATTTCATCGAGAAACAGGGTGCCACCGTCGGATTGCAGGATTTTACCCCGCATCCCCTTGCTGCGCGCGCCGGTAAAAGCCCCCTCCTTGTAGCCGAAAAGCTCGCTCTCGATGAGCGATTCCGGGATGGCGGCGCAGTTTACCGCAACAAAAGGCCTGTCGGCGCGGCGACTGGCATTGTGGATCGCCTGGGCGAACATTTCCTTGCCGGTACCGGTCTCTCCATTGAGAAGTATCGGAATCGGCTTGTTCATGACCCGCTTGATGCGCTCCACGCTTTCCAGCAGTTTGTGGTCTTCCCCTGCCAGATAATCAAGGGTCAGGGCCTCGCCCGGGGCAGGCACCTTTCTTTTCCGGGGGGCGGGTGCCTCGACTGCGGCGACCGGCTTGACGGAAATAGCCTGCGGGCAGCGCAGTGAACCGAACATGCGAAGCCCCATCTTCTGCGTGCGGATCGGCAGGACCATGCTGGATCGGGAAAAGATATCCAGCAACTTCTCGAAATCGATATCGAATACTTCTCCGATCAAACGACCTGCCAGACCGCCACCTCCGGTTTCCCCCGCCAGACTGCGGCAGGCAACGCGATCCGCCGCCAGAATTTTACCGTCGCCACCTATGGCGATCAGGCACTCACTCGACACCTCGGCGAGTTCCCGCTCGAAACTGAGCCGCAGAACCCACTGGTCTTCGAACTGGCTGAGAAAATAGGCCGATTCGATCATCCGCGCGGACTGAATGACTAATTGAAGAGCGAGATGCTGGCTTTCCTTGGAATCGGGAGAGTGAAAAGCGGAAACATCGATAAGCCCCATCGTCTTACCGCTCGGGCTGACAATCGGGGCACAGGAACAGGTCAGGTTGGCATTCTTGGCGCGAAAGTGCTCGCCCTTGTGCACGGTCAAGGCAACCTGCTCGATCATTGCCGTACCCACCCCGCAGGTCCCTTCGCGCTGTTCGTCCCAGACAGCCCCAAGGAACAAGCCGGTATCCTTCCACTGCCGGATATACCGCTCGTCACCGCGCCAGTCAACGGTAACACCGTTGGCGTCACACAACAGGGTCGAATAGCCGAGATCCGAAACCTGCCGGTGAAGGTGATGTACCGCCACTTTGGCGATGCGCAAGAACCGCTCGATCGGCTGAGTGTATCCCTTGAGCTCGCCCTCCGTCAACACCCGCACGGGATTGGGCTCGCTCGGATCGATGCCGTAATGCTGCAGGCTTCGTTCCCACGATGTGACAATGGGGATCTCGACCGCGGGGTCGTCCTTGTCCCGGTTGCCGGATACGCAGGAAAAGATCCGCTGTACGTGCCTGTTGATAGCCCGATCAGGCATTCTTTCCACCTCATGAATAATCATTGACGGAATACTGCCTTTGCAAAACAGATAACGCTTATATCGTTCATTAGATTATCAGACTCTTGTTCGCTTGACAACACTGCTGGCAAACACTACTGGTAAATATTGCGATAAAAAGAAAACATAAGATGCTAATTTAAAAGGCACCTCAATCCCGGTTGCTTGTCTTTTTAAGACACATCCATGCAACACCCAATATTTGCAAGCCTCTATCTGCCTTGCCGAAATACTTACCAAGGCTGAAATCGGCAAACCCCATTGTTTTGTGGCCGACCCTGCCTGCAAAAACCTCCCCCCGGCGATCTGGGGGGAGGTTTTCAGGCCATGCAGATGGTTTCCTGACTTTTCCGGAAAACCCTAGAAACTCCAGATGAAGCGGGTATAAACGTTGTTGGTCCGGGCAATGTTCCGTCCGTCGATACCATAGCTGTACCAGATATCGAACAGCAGGCGATCGGTGATCTTCATGCTGTTGCCGATACCGAGCTGCATGCGATCGTAGGAAGCGAGATCAGTATCAGCACTCTTGTTTTTGCCGGAACCGCCGGATTCCCAGTCGAAATGGATGTTGGGATTGACCCAGGGATTGTGCTTATAGGTGAAAACCCAGTTGGTAAACAGCGAGTTGCCATATTCGTACTTGGTACCCAGCTTCCTCCCGTCACCACGCATCTTGTAACCGAAGTCCCAGTCGATGACGAATTTGCCATCAAAAAGCTGATGGTTGTTCATCATGGTCAGGGTGTGATTGACGGAGCCATCGGAAAGCTCGTTGGATCCCCAGGGAAGATGCAGCCAGTATTCAAAACAAAGGGTCCAGCTCGGGATGGGCTTGGTCCAGGCCACCATACCGGTCTGCGGATCGATCAGACCGCTCAAGCTGTCCCCGTTCTCGAAGCCCAAACCGCCAAAGCCGACAACGCCTTCCCACAGAAAGCCCCAGTTCTCAAGGCCGTCGATGGTAAAGAGTCGGGCAAACTTATTGACGGAAAGCAGAGCATCGTAATTTTCCCCGTCTTCCCCATGATAGTCGGTAATATTCGACCAGACGTTGTAGGAAAGAAGAAGATTGATCGGTTTGTCAAAACCGACAGGCAGATTGTATTCGTTTGTTCCGATAACGCTGTACGGAATAATCGCATCGGCGAAAGACCGCGTTGCCATGGACAATCCGCCGATCATCAAAAATGACGTGACCAGCAGCATGGACAGAATCTTGTTCCTTATAGCCATCATACCACCTCCATCAAATGTGCTAGAAATTCCTGCAAAAGTATCTCCTCGAACAAACCATACCGGGTAATGCAAAATGATTGTCTGACCCTTCAATACCTCCTTTCGGATGGGCAGACCTTTCTCAGGGAACAACCGGGCTAGTATCAGCCCTGATTAAATACGATATCCGCATCCTGCATGATCATGGCGCCCGTTTTGAGCATGCCCTTCAAAATCGGCAGCAGCTCATTGAGTTTCGCTTCGGTATCGATAAATTCGATAACCATCGGTTGACATTTGACGGAAATCGTCATGCCTTCATGAATGGTACGGCATTGGTCGCAACAGAATCCGAATCCTTCGACTCCGCGAAACACCATGGACCCTTCTATGCCTTTTTTGAAGGCAGCCTGAACCATCGCCTCGTACACCAGCTCGTTGCCGAGCTTGGTTTTTTCGTTAAGAAAAATCCGCAATATTTTTGCCTTACCTTCAACGCTCATAATACCTCCTCAGTTCAAGGTGACGGGTTGGACACATTGACAAAATGGTGAAAGAGTCAGCCCAGTTTGTTCAAAAAGTGCAGTTCGGGGGGCACGGCGAACAGTTCATCCACCTTGCCGAGCAACGCCTTCAGATAAGGCATGCCAAGGTGCTTATCCAGCTCTTCCCGGTTTTTCCACACCTCGTAAAACACGAAGATCGCGGCATTCTCCTGGGATTGATGACAGTCGTAACTGATGCAGCCGGCTTCGGCACGCGTAGGCTCCAGCAATGACGTCAACTCTTTTTTACAACCTCTTCCAACCCCGGCTTTGCCGTGAACTTGGCCACGATATACAGCTTGTTTCCGCTCAAAACAGGTTCCTTTCACGCTGGTGACGATGACGGCCGCATCGAAACGCGGGAGAGATCCCGGGGGCACCCGTCAGGGTTGCCCCCGGAGTCATAGAACTCTATACCAGGATAATCCCGCCATCGATCATGACCGACTGGCCGGTCATGTAATCGCCATCATCGGAAGCGACAAAGGATACGTAACCGGCAACCTGCTCCGGTTTTCCGACTTCTTTTGCAAGGATGGCGCTGTCAACATAGGCCTTGAGGGTTTCACCTTTGGCCGCACCGGTGTAGGCCCCGATTTTTTCATCGATAAGATCCCACATATCGGTACCGACGATGCCGGGGCAGTAGGCATTGACCGTAATTTTGTTTTCCGCCATTTCCTTGGCAAAAGCTTGCGTGTAGCCCCGGACGGCGAACTTGGAAGCACTGTAGACAGGCAGAAAGGCAAAACCGGCGTGACCGGCGATGCTGGCGCAGTTGATGATTTTGCCGCCGCTGCCCAGATAGCCTTTATGGCCCTGCTTGATCATCTGCCGGGCGGCTGCGTTGTCACAAAGAATGACGCCCTTCACGTTGACGGCAAGCTGCTTGTCGATATCCTCGGGGGTATGGTCAAGACCGACCTTGACGATGCCGATGCCGGCGTTGGCCACCATGATGTCCAGCTTGCCGAATTTTGCTACAGCCTTTTCCACCAGGGCATTGACTTGCTGCTCATTGGTTACATCGCAGGCAACCGCCAGTGATTTGCCGCCGGCAGCTTCAATCTCGGCCGCAACCTTGTTCATGTTGTCCGCCATGACATCGCTTACCACCACGGCAGCCCCATCGGCCGCCAGCCGCATGGCGATGGCCCTGCCGATGCCACGGCCCGATCCCGTTACAATTGCAACCTTACCTGCAAGTTTCTTTTCGCTCATGTCCGTGCTCCTTTTTTCTGGTTGGAAAACCCGGGCAAAATACCCCTATCAAAAGGAAAACAAGCAAAATATACCCAGTCTGGCCTGCTATAGTCCCTGCCAGGCTATTGCTCCGGGGGATAAACGGCCTGAGGCTCGGGCCAGCTGAAATCCGGCACCAGGTCGTAAATTTCGGCAATCAGATTGAGATCTTTCTGCGAATCGAGATAGGTATAGGTCAACCCGGACCACTCGCCACCCTGCAGAACGGGAAGCCCCTGATCCTTGTAAAACTTGACGGCTTGCTGATAGTTGTCGGTGCCGAAGGCAACATGATGCAGACCTTCGCCCTTTTCCTTGAGGAACTCCGCGTAAATGCTTTTATCGTCTTGCGGCTCGATCAGTTCCCACTGAACGCCGCCGATATCGCACAGCGCCAGACGCATGGCATAATCAACCTTCTCGCCCCGGATGATCATGTCGTTGACGGTATCGGGATTGAATTCATAGATATTCCAGGGGCCGATGCCATATTTGTCGGCCCAGATTTTCACCGCTTCATCGCAGTCCTTGACGACCATCGCCACTTGCAGCACTTTGTTATACAGAGGCTTCATTTAACGCTCCTTTAAAAGCAGATGCCGCGCTTGTCATCGGGAAGAAACAGACCAGGAAAAAACCAGAATCCGGACATGCGCCTAAAAGATCTCGTCGCCGCTCTTGCCCCCCAGGCCAGGGTGGCTGTCGAATCGCACCACGCCGACAGCGGCTTTTCCCTCCACCGCCCTGGCAATGCGAGCTGTACCGGCATGACCGAAACCACCACAGAGTTCAATGGCGACAACCCCTTCGTCCACCAGGGCGATGGCCACCTTTTCCGCGGCGGCGTAGTCGCTGACCCCGACCACCGTCAGCTCCACGCCGGGCGTACTGACGACACTGCGGTGCTTGTCCGGATCGGCACTCGGACCGATAAAAATGAATGCAGCTTTAAGAGCCATAACAGAGCCTTTCTTTGATTTAGAGGAACCGTTTGGACAGAACGACCGCACTCCCCCGGATAACCCTCATCTGACCAAAGCCAGCCTGTCCGCGCTGCGACAGGAATCCACCCATTGTGAACTTGACAGCTGGGCGGCGAGGGCTTCGAGGTCTTCATCCAGACCGGACATGGGCGCGTTCCTGTCATCCCTCATCAGGCCCTGTTCAACCCCATACCGGATAAAGGCAAGATCGACGATGGAAGCTATTTCAGCCTTCAGGGCCTTGAGCCTCTCGTAATCCTCCACAGCCTCGCTGTTAATCTCCAGCCACCGCTTGCGCGCAGCCCTGGCAAAGAGTTTCCCTACATACTTTTCGTAGGCAACGAGACGTTCCAGTATGTCGTCGCTTATTCGGCTGTTCATTTTTTGTCCTCTTGCCAACCCGTTTCCAAAGTCCGTATTGCAGATCTCTGGTCAGAGATTAAGCTCCGCCGGAGGTTTCCCCGGCGGAGCTTTCCATCACACTTTTCAGGGCTTCACAAGGATCTTGATATGGGCATCCTTGTTGTTGACCAACTCTTCGAAACCCTTTTCAACGATATCGTCCAGCTCGATTTTACCAGTGATCATCGGCTCGGCACTAATCGCGCCGTTGTTCAGCAAAGCACAGACACCCTGGAAATCGTCCACGGTGTAGGCCAGGGTACCGATGACCCTCTTGTCGGTGGCGCTGAGGCTGAAGAAGTTGAATTCGCTCGGGCCCTCGAAGATACCGACGATCATCGCAGTACCGTTGTTGCGAATGAGATCGATGGCAAGAGGACCGGTCTTGACGTTGCCGATACACTCGAAGGAGACGTCGGCACCGGAACCGTTGGTCAGTTTCTTGACTTCGGCAACCACGTCGCACTCTCTGGGATCGAGAACCACGTCGGCGCCGCACTTCTTGGCCAGCTCCTTACGGGCAGCAGACATCTCGATCACGATGACCTGACCGGCGCCGGCAGCCTTGGCGCACTGCAGGGTACCGAGGCCGATGGTGCCGGACCCGAGGATTACAGCGGTTTTACCGAGAATGGAGCCAGCCAGGCGCACGGCTTTGAAACCGGTGGCGATCGGCTCGATCAGGGCCGCGGCGTCCAGGTCGGTGCCGGGAGGTACGACGTAGCAGATGTTGGCAGGAATGTTGACATACTTGGCGAACGCGCCATCGGCCATCAGACCGGTAAAGGCCAGCTTTTCACAAACGTTGTAGCGGCCTTCACGGCAAGTAACGCAGGTACCGCAATGCTGGCAGGCGTCGGGAGCGACCAGATCGCCGACCCGCACGTTGGTGACATTGGAGCCGACGGCAACGACTTTGCCGGAAAACTCGTGACCAAGGATGGTCTTGCCAAAGTGGCCGGTCAGAGGATGAGGTGCGGTAGGAATGAAGATCGGACCGGCCAGATATTCGTGGAGGTCGGAACCGCAGATGCCACAAACCGCTACCTCAACCTGTACTTCATCGGGCCCGGGGGCTGCAGGCACGGGAACTTCTTCTACGCGGATGTCTTTTTTGGCGTGCCATACGGCTGCTTTCATCGTTTGAGCCATTTCTTTGATCCTTTCCGAGTTAAGTAGCGCCTAGGCGCTTTGTTTAGTAGAAATCCCCTATTTGAACAGGGCTGCCAGATTCAGAAGTAGCGCCTAGGCGCTTTGTTTAGTAGAAATCCCCTATTTGAACAGGGCTGCCAGATTCAGGAATTCCGGCTTCATCGCCAGATTGATGAGCAGGGTACAGATCATAATCCCCACGGCAGGCGGGTCGATATGCGAGCTGCCATGGTTGTAGAACAGACGTGCGCAGGCTTCCTGCACCATGCCGGCAATCACGGCAACGATGCCGCCCAGCAAAATGGAGCCGGTGTGCATGAACGCCCAGGCGCCGATGATCGCCATGCAGTGCATGATCGGCACCTGCTGGATCGTGCCAGTCGATACCTGCAGCGGCAGGAGAATCAGGATACAGAGTATCCAGCCGATGACCAGCGGTGCGAGGAATCCGCCCAGACCCGAGACCGTCCCGGCTTCGACGAGGGGGTCGAGCTGCATCTTGAAGCCCCAGGCAAGACCTGCCGACAGCAGCCCCATCCCGAAAGACATGGGAATGTTTTTACTCATGGGAGACTGCCAGCCAGCCCAGGAAATCGCGTAATTGTTGGTGCCGAAAAGGCCATGCTCCTTGATCGAGGAAGCCTGCCCCAGGGGACCTTCCTTGAGGAATATCGCACGGGTCAGGAACGTCATGAGCACCAGGGTCACGGCGACGCCGTCGGACTGATTGACAATGGGGATCTTGACCACCACCTGCAGAACCAGATGGGCAACAACCGAGAGAGCGCCACCCATCAGCAGCACGTCGCCTGAGGTATGCAGCAACGGACTCAGGATATCCTTGGCGGAACCACCGGGGTGATTCTTTTTCATCACAGCGTAGCAACCGGCCATCAGTGCCGCGCCGAAGCCACCGGTGTGCGGGCCGAAAATGGGGCCGAATGCGATCTGCGCCAGCACGAAATCGGATCCGCCCGAAAGCAGAATGCCACAACCGATCAGCCCGAAAAGGGCGCAAAGGATGATCGCCCAGAGGCCACCCAGTGCCGTACCGATAATGCCGCCACCAAAAACTATCAAAAGGGTATTAAGACTATAAGGTTCCATGTAAAGCTTCCTTTTGCTAGACGTTTACACGAGTGATTGAGCGTCAGAACGCTCAACCGCCAGGCTCCAGACTTGCGCGAATCAGAACACACATTCCAATAATGAACTGTCCCTTGTTTTCTCCAACCGCATAAACCTCCTCCATACAGTCATAATCCGAGACACCCCCCATAGCCTCCTTTCGTGGAATACACCCGAACGGGAAAATCAACTTCTGGCCAACCGGTCAGACCTTACCGCCGTCACGGTGCATGCCGAATGCACCCTGACTGAAACACGTTTGTAAAACAGCTTTACTGTGCAACCTGTTCCGCAATGGTTGTACCAAATCATCCTCTATGAAAAATTTTCGTAAACGATGTTTTCAAACTGTTGTTTTACCTGCAATTACATAAATATTCGAAAAATCGGATACACCGGCGGCAGGCGGTGGGGGGGCTGAAAGCAAGGCGACAGGAGAGATACTTTTGAGACGGATAAGTCGAAGTGAGACAGATGTATTACTTTGAAAAGCCCCTGTACCAGACGTTTTTTCGTGAATAAAAAAATTTTCCGGACAGTGCCTGCAGACCAGTATACGCCGTCTAAACCATTGATAATTTGAAGAATGCTTTATGATTTCAAAAAGTCGAACCAGCAACGTCGCTGACGAATGTCAAGCGCCAGGAAACATTATATTGTTTTCAGGGTGATCCATTTTGACACCTGTTCCAAAAGCAAACTCCGCCTGGTGGATGCGTCGCATAAAGCGTGAATGTAAAAGCGGCCGAAAGATTTCATAAACGGATCGCGGGAAAACATCGGGCGCCGGCAAACCCGCAAAGAACGGGTTCCTTCCAGACATGGCAACCAATGTTCTACAAACAGGAGTCCGGTTTTTCGAATACGCCCCTGAAGACCGCAGCCCGCCGGACCTCTCTGAGCAACCCTCTGCAACCGACGGCGCGAGGCAAGACCGCAGGGACAGGCAAGCCCAAAAAGAATGCCCGGCCAATGTCAGGCCGGGCATTCTTGAAAAAACGCATGGCAAATATTGCTGGCTCGTATCCATCCGGAAACTCCGGATGGATACAGCGTAGTTTTCATATGGGAAACGAGCAATTTTTCGCTGTGGCAAGGAAATCAAGGGGTTGCGCGGAGGCATACATCGGTACGCCGCACAAGCAAGCCTGCGGATTGACGCCGCCATGGCGGAAAAGGGCCGTTTCCGGATGAAAACTAGCTCGATCTTGAGAAAAAAGGAGAATGCTACAAGGGTTTCTTTGCCTGACGCTTAGCGCCGGAGAAATTCTTTCGCACCGGTTTGCCCTTGGGCTTTTCAAAAGAGCGACCGACGGAACGGCGCTTGGGTGGACGTTCCTGCTTTGTTCTCGAATACGTATCGGCAACCAGCCGCAGCTGCTGGCCGCAAACCCACACCGTCTGCAGCTGCCGGAAAACAGATTCGGGCAGTTTCGCGGGCAGGTCGACGAGGCTGAAATCGTGCTGAATTTTTATCTGTCCGATATCCCGGCTGCTGATCCCGGCTTCGTTGGCAATAGCGCCAACGATATGGCCGGGCTCCACACCATGAATGCGTCCGACCTCGATACGATAGCGCTGCAAGCCCTCATCGGACCAGCGAGAGGTCGCTTCGCGGGGCATGGTGCCGGCTTCCGGACACAACTCCTCTCCGGCGTCTTCGGGCATCAGAGGGCGATCCTTCTGCAGCAGATACGCCAGCGAAGCGGCTATCTTGCGTGCATCGGCATCGTATTCTGCCTGCATATTGTCGATCAAATCTTCGAAAAAATCGAGATCCTGGGATTGCATGACGTTGAGGATCTGTTCCTTGAAAAGGCCGACGCGCCGATCCGTAATATCCTGCCGGCTCGGCAGCTTCATGGGAGTGATTTTCTGCCGTGTTGCCTGCTCGATGGCCGACAGCATGCGGCGTTCACGCGGCGCGACAAAGAGAATCGCGGTCCCTTCGCGGCCGGCACGGCCGGTGCGGCCGATGCGATGCACGTAGGATTCGGTGTCGTAGGGGATATCGTAGTTGACCACGTGGCTGATGCGCTGAACGTCAAGGCCGCGCGCCGCCACATCCGTGGCGACAACAATATCGAGACTGCCTCCCTTAAAACGTTCGATGGTTTTTTCCCGCAACGCCTGGGTCATGTCGCCGTTGAGGGAGCACTGGAAAAACCGCGCGCTTCGAGCTTTTCGGCCAGTTCCACAGTGGCGACCTTGGTGCGGACAAAGACGATCATGGCATCGATATCTTCCGCTTCCAGAATCCTGGTCAGAGCATCGAGCTTGTGCAGCCCTTTGACCTGCCAGAATCGCTGGCTGATGGTATCGACGGTCGAGGTTTTGGCCTGAATGCGCACCTCGATGGGGTTGCGCAGATGACGACGGGCGATTTTAAACACTTCGGTGGGCATGGTAGCGGAAAACAGGGCCGTCTGACGATCCGCGGGGGTATGCTGGAGGATCTGCTCGACATCGTCGATAAAGCCCATTTTAAGCATCTCGTCGGCCTCATCGATGACCACACTGGACAGCCGGTCCAGCTTCAGGGTGCCGCGTCGCAGGTGATCCTGGATACGTCCGGGCGTCCCGACCACCACATGGGTGCCACGCTCCAGCTGGCGCAATTGCTGTCCCATGTTCTGACCGCCATAAACGGGGAGTACTTGAAATCCTTTCAGGTGCCGGGCATAGGTCTGCATGGCCTCGGCCACCTGCAGGGCCAGCTCCCGGGTCGGAGCCAACACCAGGATCTGGGGACTTTTCAGCGAAAGATCGAGGCGGCTCAGCAACGGCAGCGCAAAAGCAGCCGTTTTGCCGGTACCGGTCTGAGCCTGTCCGAGAAGATCGCGCCCATCAAGCAGGGGCGGAATGCTGCGCGCCTGAATCGGCGAGGGCGTCTCATAGCCGATCTCGGCAATGACCCGGTTGATTTCGGGAGCCAGGGATAAATCTGCAAAACTGGTAAGGATTTCTTCACTCATGAGCAAGCCTGTCTGGAAAAAGCCCGGATGGAAGGAGCAAGGGGCAAAAAACAAAGGTACGGTCGATGACCTGGCGACCCTGCTGGCCGCCCGAAATGCCATCGCTCCCTTTTCCCCCGGAAGATGGCACTTTTCCCAATGGATGTTTCCTCCTGAACAGGTCATGGAGGCAAACATAAAGGGCCTGACCGTTCAAGGCCAGGCCCTTCGCAACAATAGCTGGAAGCGATTAAACGACCACTGCCGCTTTAATCCGCTCAACATAGCAGAATTCAGGCATAAAATCCAGCCTAAAATCGACATCGCTTCGGGTTTATTGGAGAACCGATGGCCTGTCAGAACAGACGCACCGCGAGAAACAAACCAATCATGGCGATGGCGAGAGCCATTTTTGCCGCGGTGCCCACGATCAGGCCAACCACCGCGCCGACGCCGGCCCGGCTTGCGGTCCGCAGATCGGTCCGCGCGGTGAGTTCTCCGGCCATGGCGCCGAAAAAAGGCCCCAAAATCAGGCCCGGTGGCCCGAAAAAAAGACCGACCAGAGCCCCGACGGCAGCCCCGACCATGGCTCTGGAAGAGGACCCGAAACGCTTTGCGCCCAAGGCTCCGGCAATGAAATCGGCAGCAAGCGCCAGCAAAGCCAAACCGCCCATAACAATCAGGGTCCGCCAGCCGACATAGACAAAATCTTCCGCCCAGGCGGCGCAGAACAAGCCCGCGAACAGCAGCGGAGGTCCGGGAAGCGCCGGCAGAATCATCCCTGCCAACCCCGACAGAATCAGCAATCCGGCCAACAACCATAATAAAATGGTCATGATGCCACGTCTTTCCCTTGCAGGACAGGGTCCCATTACCCCGCCCGGAGAAGCACCGCTACAGGTAACAACAAAGGCGCCGGCAACGGCAACCGGTCGGGCCGGCGCCCTGTCTTCGCCCGGTTGTCACGCTTTGCCGAATAAACCCAGCTTGCGCAGGATAAAGATCAGCAGCGATGCTCCCGCAATGGCGACAATGAAGCGCATAATGCCGCCGGAAGCCGACATGCCAAGCACTCCGGCAATCCAGAAACCCAGCATCGAACCCGCCACGCCCACAAGCACATTGGCAAGCATTCCCATCTGTGCATTGGTCTTCATAAGGATGCTCGCCAGCCAGCCGACGATTCCGCCAATAATCAATGCCATGATCCAGCTCATATCTTGCCTCCCTTAGGTTAAAGGCCGGCACCGACCCGGCCCGTGCAAAGCTGCAGGATACGTACAAGCTCTAAAATCCCTGTTTCATATCAACTGATCGCAACCGCCAGGGGTGTCCATCTGTCATGACGGCCGAAAGGTCCTGGCGCTGGCAACGGGACAGTTCGAGCCTTGGGTTACAACGGAAACGACTGCAAAGGCTCCGGAACAATTACATTGTCCAGATTCAACTCGTCCCGCAAGGCTTGCGCCAGACTTGCAGAGGATTCCTCCTCGCCATGAACCACAAATGTATGCCGCGGCCTGTTGTTCATATTGCGGACAAACGCCAGCAGACCTTCCCGGTCGGCGTGCCCGGAAAAACCGGTCAGAGTTTCCACCCGCGCCCGCAACGGATACTCCTCGCCGTATATGCGCACCGTTTGTTCCCCTTCCACCAGACGCCGCCCAAGGGTATTGGGCGCCTGCCAGCCGGTGATCAGAATCGTGTTGCGGGAGTCGCTGATGCGGTTTCGAAGATGGTGGAGAATGCGGCCCCCTTCCAGCATGCCGCTGGCGCTGATGATGATGGCCGGCACCTTGAGGCTGTTGAGCGCCTTGGACTGGGCAACCGCCATGGTGTACTGCAGACGGCCGAATCCGAAGGGGTCGTTGTCATCGTCCGTCAGCAGAAATTCACGCACGTCGGCATCGTAAAGCTCCAGATGCAGGCGAAAAATATCGGTGGTTCGCGTGGCCAGGGGGCTGTCGACAAAAATCGGCAGATCGGGAATCCGCCCATTGCTGTGCAACTTGTGCAGAGTATACACCAGTTGCTGGGTTCGACCGACGGCAAACGCCGGGATCAGCAGCGAACCGCCCCGTTTGACGGTATCATTGACGATGCGCTCCATTTCCCGCTCCGATTCGGGATAGGGAGGGTGCAGCCGGTTGCCGTAGGTGCTTTCCATGATCAGGATATCGGCGCCATCTGTGATGGGAACAGGATCTCGGATGATGGGGATGCCCGGTCTGCCGATATCGCCACTGAACACGAGCCGCCGCTGACGCCCGGTTTGATTGTCGTCAATATCAAGAAGGACATGCGCACTGCCCAGCATATGCCCCGCATCGACCAGGGTAAGGTGTATGCCGGGCAGGAGCTGATGCCGCCGGTTGTAGCCAATCCCGATAAACTGCTGCATGGCACGGGTCACGTCCCCCCGGGTGTAAAGCGGTTCGAAAAGCCGCTGCCCTTTTTTATGGCGACGGCGATTCACGAACTCCACATCCTTTTCCTGGATAAAGGCGCTGTCCATGAGCATCACTTCGCACAGATCGCGGGTTGCGGAGGTACAGAAAATGTTGCCATCGAAACCGTTTTTCACCAGGCAGGGGATGCGACCCGAATGATCGATGTGGGCATGGGACAGAACCAGGCAGTCGATTTCCCCGGCCGGACAGCATTCATGCCGGTTGCGCTCGAAAGCTTCTTTTCGCTTGCCTTGAAACAGCCCGCAGTCCAGCATGATTTTTCGGCCATTGACCTCGACCAGATGCTGGGAACCGGTCACTGTGCCCGCCGCGCCGTGAAAGGTAATATTCATGGTCTCCCTCCGTGAGTCATGAAATAACAGGCATGTGCGGCTCGCCTGCTGCGCAGGGGACCGCCCTCCGTTCAGTCAAGCTTACCATGCTCCGCGGGGGCTGTCGCATCAACCCGCCGCTCTTGACGGGCCCGGGTCCGTAATTTGCAGAAGAAAGGGCCAGGCAACGCGGCACAGACTGCCGGGAAACACTCCCCCGGAGCATACCAAAACGGAGAAGGCCATGATACGCGTACTGTTTCTGGATACCCACGGCTTTTGCCGCGCGCAAATGGCCGCGTGGCTGGCCAACCATTTTCTGCGGGATCGGGTCCACGCCTCGGCCGCCGCGGCCGATGCCGCACCCGTCGATCCACGCCTGATAGCGGTCCTGTCCGAAATCGGCATCGCCGTTACCGACTGCATGACAAAAGCGGAGGAGGACTTCGCCGAAGAAACCTTCGACTATGTAATCACGCTGCTGGGCGACGCCGGGGAAAAGTGCCTGCTCCACGGCGCCACGAGTTACTGCGGGCGCTGCAATGCCGTCTGCCCCCACCTGCAACAGACCAGCCATGGCGGCAGAAGAGTGTACCTTACAGGCGTTTTGGACCCGTCGCGGTCACTGGGAAGCGATGATGAGATCAGGGAAGCCTACCGAAAAGCAAGGGATGAAATCAAAGATGTGCTGGTGCGGTTTTTCAGGGAAGTATCGCTTGACAAACCGTGAAGCGATCGCAACGTACATGCCCGGACAGGCACAATATGGATAGACCGGGTACTTTCGTCCCCCTCCCAGCCGCTCGCCGAACAGCGGGAGGGGGCGCATAACATATCAGGGAGTGACGGGATCGGCGGCCGCCGTGCGGTAAATCTTGAAAGAGGCCGTAATCGATTCATCATTCACATACTTGACTGAGCAATCCCCGACATTTGTGTCTGCTGCAATTGCCGTATCTGCAACGATCTCAAAATTACTATCCAGATCATCGCCTTCGACGCACACCTTTACGTCCTCGCAGCTATTTACCGCAACGACATCGGCCGAGTCCGGATTTGCCTTGTAAAGTGCATAGTTGATGGCTGACGCGGAAGTCAACGCACCGGCAATGCCTTTTGCTGATGCGCGCGCCGCCTCTGCTTCCATGCTGATGAACTTCGGTACGGCGACCGCCCCCAGGATCCCCAGAATTACAATCACCACCACCAGCTCGATCAGGGTAAAACCACTCTGACTTTTCACGTTTCTCTCCTTTGATGTGTTCAAAAACATGGTTAAAAATAAGAAGGCTGGCTTCTGTCCTCGCCTGAAGGACAGCAACAACCCTCCGAAAAGGCTCTCATATAAGCCATATTTTTGACATGTATGGACATAGGATCATATAATTTTCATAAAAAATGCCAAAAACATGCCGTCTTTTTCTAAACCCTGATAAAAATGCCTTCGGTTAATCTGAGTCCCCCCACGCGTAGCTCTCGCACGGTTCAACGACCAGGGGCATGGCGTTTGTGGTGGATGGGTGCGCCCTGCGAAGACACAGGCGAAGCCGCGCCGGTCCGGACAGGGGGCTTTGAAAGCCTTCGGCACAGCGCACCCGATAGATCAGCGTCTTTGTTGCCCGGTCGAAATACCAGGCGCCCGGAGCGACTGCGGCCGGATCCACGTCGTCCGCTGCTCCCCGGTAGCCTTCCGGCGCCAGGCCCGTTTCTGCCGTCAGCAGTGCCGCCGGATTGCCGCACGGCCGGGCATTGCGGCAGGCCCGTTCATTTTCTTTGTGAAATACGGAAGCCAGCAGCACAGCAGTGCGCAGATTGTCGATGGTGGCCTGCACAGCGAACCGCTCGGCTTCGCATTGCAGATGGCGAACCTTGCGCAGAAACACCCCTGTCAGAATCAGAAGGACACAGGCCAGCACACCCCATTCGAACAGCCGCAGGGTCCAGCGGCGCTGATACCGGGAACTTTTGGGCTTCGCCATGCGCCTCAGCCCCCGCGCATGACGCTGGCCATGTTCCACATGGGCAAGAACACGCCCAGAGCCAGCACCAGCACCATGGCGCCGATGATGACGATCAGGATCGGCTCGATGGCGCTGGACAGGCGGCTGATGTCGTATTCAATCCCACGTTCATAGAAGTCGCTGATCTCCAGCAGCATGGTATCGACGGAGCCGGCCTCCTCGCCGACCGCCAGCATCTGCAGCACCAGCGGGGTAAACATCTCGCTGGCGGCGGCGCTGCGCGTCAGGGTATCGCCGTGCTCGACGCCGCGCCGCAGCTTGCCGAGGCGCTGCTGCACGTAACTGTTGCCCACCGCCTGGGCGGTCAGGGTCAGGGACTGGATAAGCGGCATCCCGGCGCCGTAGCCCATGGCGAAACCCCGTGCGAAGCGCACCAGAACAGCCCGATGGATGATGCTGCCAACCACCGGCAGGCGCAGCTTGAACCGGTCCCGGACCATTGCGCCCCGTTCGGTGCGAACCCAGGCGCGCCAGCTGAAAAAGCCGGCGACCAGGGCGATAAGGATGGCCCACCACCAGGACACGGCAAAGTTGGAGATGCCAAGAATGGCGCGGGTCGGCAAAGGCAATTGGGCGCCGTGTCCTCTGAACAGTTTTTCGAAAGCCGGTATGACGAACAGGGTAATGATGGCGATGGCCACGGAGATGGCCACCAGCACAAACGTCGGATAGCGCAGCGCCGCCCGAATCTGGTCGGCGGTCTGCTTCTCGCGGGTCAGATAGGTCGCGACCTCGCTGAACGATGTATCGAGCCGCCCGCTGCTTTCGCCGACCTGAATCATGTTGACCACCAGGGGCGGAAAAACCCCGGGGTGCCGCCGCATCGCCCCGGACAGGTCGCGGCCGCCTTCGAGATCCTCCAGTACCGCTTGCAGGGTCTCCACCATGATCGGCTTGCAGGCCGATTCGGTCATGCCGCGCAGGGCCCGCAGCAGCGGCACCCCGGCCCTGGTGAGGCTGTACATCTGACGACAGAACAGGATCAGGTCTGCGGAGTTGATGCGCCGCCCGCCGAATTGCCAGGTCAAAACCGAAGGCGAAGGGGTGTTGCCGGATTCTTCCGCAATGCGCACCGGCGTCGATCCGTTCGCCAGCAACTGGTCGGCAACCAGTGCGGCGTTTACCGCCTCCATGGTCCCTTCGAGCAGTGCGCCAGCGGCGCTACGTGCCTGGTATCGGAACCGGGGCATGCTCACCATCCTCATTCAGTACATAACCGGCCGGATCGCCGGCAACAGGATCCAGGTCTTCGAGCTGCCCGGAGACACGCAGCACTTCTTCCATGCTGGTGATCCCCTGGCAGGCATAGTCGTAAGCGGCCATGGACAACCCCACAAATCCCGGTTGGCAGCGAGCCAGCCGCGCAAAGCCGGCGCTGTCGCTGCGCCGCAGCGCATCGGCCAGCGGCGTGTCGATCCGCAGCAGCTCAAAAACACCGATGCGGCCGTGATAGCCGGTATTGTGACAGCGGGGACAGCCGGCGCCGCGTCTGAACCGCTGTCCCAGAGACTGTGGCCCGACCATGGCGGCCAGCCAGCTGCGCTGTCCGGCATCGAGAGGATCGTCTTCGACGCAGCTTTCACAGATGCGCCGCACCAGACGCTGGGCCAAAATGGCCAGCAGGGAGCTGCCGACCACAAATCCTTCGGCGCCCATGTCCAGAAGCCGCAGAGCGGTGCTGATGGCATCGTTGGTGTGCAGGGTGGAGAGCACCAGATGGCCGGTCATGGCGGCGCGCAGGCCGATCTGGGCGGTTTCCTGGTCGCGCATTTCGCCGACCATGACGATGTCGGGGTCCTGCCGCAAAGCGGCCCGCAGTATGCGGGCGAAGGACAGATCGATGCGGTGTTGCACCTGCACCTGATTGATGCGCGGCAGGCGGTATTCGACGGGATCCTCGACGGTGATGATCTTCTTGCCGGCGTCGTTGAGGGTATTCAGAGCACCGTACAGCGTGGTGGTCTTGCCGCTGCCGGTCGGGCCGGTAACCAGTACCAGACCGTGGGGCCGCTGAACAAGGGTGCGAAACCGCTGCAGCATGGTGTCCGGCATGCCGATCTGTTCCAGGCTCAACAGGCCGCCGGACTGATCGAGCAGACGCATGACCACCGACTCGCCGTATTGCAGCGGCATGGTCGAGAGGCGGATGTCGATGCTGCGGCCGCGCACGCGGATATTGAAACGCCCGTCCTGCGGCAGGCGCCGTTCGGAGATATCGAGGCCGCTCATCAGCTTCAACCGCGACACCAGCGCCGCGCCGATGCGTTTTTCCTTCATGACCTGCTCATGCAGCAGGCCGTCGATGCGCTGCCGGATGCGCAGCACCGTTTCATCCGGTTCGATATGGATGTCGGAAGCGCCGACCTGCACGGCATCCTCGAACAGGGTATGCAGCAGTCGCACCACCGGCGCGTCCTCGACATCACTGCCCGACAGCAACGACTCCAGGTCGATGCCGCCTTCGCCGAGTTCCTCGCTGAGTTCGCCGGCGATGTGGATGATTTCGTCGGTACGACGGTAGATGCGGTCGACGATATCGAGCAGTTCATCCTCGCCGACCACGGCCAGCTTCACGGGCCGCTTGAGAATGCGCCGCAGCTCGTCGAAAGCGAAAATATCCGTCGGATCGGCCATGCCCACCAGCAGGCCGTCACGCTCCTCCGCCAGCACCAGGGCGCGGAACCGCCGGGCATAGATTTCCGGCAGCAGGCGCACCGTCTCCGACTTGTACTGATAGTGACGCAGATCGATGAAGGGAATCTGCAACTGCTGGCCGAGAAACTTCAGAAAGCCGGTCAGGCTCAGATAACCCAGCTCGACCAGCGTGTGGCCGAGCTTGCTGCCGGTGCGCTTCTGCTCGGCCAGCGCCAGATGCAGCTGTTCCTCGCTGATGATGCCGTGCTGGACCAGAAGCTCGCCGATGCGTATTTTTTTGCGTACCGTCACGTTCTATCCCCATCCGTACCCGTTGCGGCGGCAGTGTCGCCGCAGGGCCTCTACGCCAGAGCCTGCAACCGCTGGCGGACGCAGGCTCGCACGCCGTCGGGCAAACCGCCCCGAGCGAGGGCCCGGTCATAAGCTTGACAGGCCTGCCTTTTTGAACAGAATCCTTCAAGAGCGATGCCAAGCCCCATCCAGCAAATGCCGGCAGCTCAGGGTCTTGCCGCTACCAGCCGCGCCCTCCAACTTAAAGGGCGCCTGTCACTGGACAGGCCGCGCAAAGCGGCCGCCGCGCCATTGCATGTCGAAATCCCGGCCGAGGCTTTTAAAACGCTGCCGGGACGCGTCGAGCGACTGTTCCCAGGTGCCGGGTTCGACGACCATCGGCCGCAGCAGAATCACCAGTTCACTTTTACGCGACACCGACTGGGTCTGACGAAACAGACTGCCGATGCCCGGCAACCGGCCGAGCAGCGGCACGCCCGCGTCACGCTTTTGCACCTGGTCCTTCATCAACCCGCCAATCACCACCACCTGGCCGCTGTCGGCCGAAACGATGCTGTCGGACTCCCGCACCGTGCTGAATGCCAACGGCAGACTCTGCGTCTGGCCGGCGACGGTAATGTTCTTGGTCTGGTCCGTGACTTCGCTGACCGTGGGATGGATATGCAGCGTAACCCGGCCATCCGCATCGATCTGGGGCGTAACATCCAGCGCAATGCCGGAAAAAAACGGCGTCAGCGTGATGTCGGGTGAAGTGGTGGTAGTGGTGCCGGTAACCGTGTCGCTGGAAACATCGGTGACGAAGAATTCGTCGGACCCGACCTTGATCATGGCTTTCTGGTTGTTGACGGTGGCGATCCGCGGGCTGGACAGAACCTGCACATCCCCCTGCGTCTCCAGCAGTTCAATAAAAGCCTGGAAGTTCTTGAAATTCAGAGCAGCGCTGAACACCCCGCCGAAGGCGCCAGAAGCCAGGCCGGAGGCAATGGCTGCACCATCACTGCCAACGACCTCGGCCATGCCGTTATCGGCGAAAATATCACCCCGCGTCTGCCCCACCGTCACGTCACCGCTCATGGCCGTCCAGTTAATGCCGGCCTGATAGCCATCGCCCAGTTCAACTTCGAGAATTTTGGCTTCGAGAATAACCTGACGCCGCAGATTGCCCTGGATGGCGGAAAGATAGCGTTCGATGGTACGCAATTCCTCTGGCAGCGCGCGAACCACTACCACGCCGGCCTGGGGCTGTACAACCACCCGCCGCCCCTCGTCCTGGCCGATCATGGTACGCAGGGCGAGTCCCAGTTCACTCCAGAAATCGGCGCTCGATTCGGTATCGATGCGGCTGCCCGAGACCATGGCGGCGCCATCCTCGCGCCCTCTTCGCCGCGAATCGCTGCCGCTGCTGCCTTCGTCGCTGCCGGCCGTTTCGCTGACCTGGCCGGAACTGACCCTGGTCTGGGACAGCCCCTTGCGCACCAGGTTGAGATAATCGACATGATAGATTCGGGTCTGCAGCGTATCGGGCATGACCTGAAAACCGGTGCGGTTCGCCTGATACTGAAAACCGTGGACATCGCGCAGCACATCCATCACTTCCGGGATGGTTACGCCTTTCATGTCAAGGGATATACTGCCCGAAACCGATGGATGCACCACCATGTTGTAGGGCGTTCCCTCCACCAGCCCCATGAAAAATTCCCGTGCCGGCGTATCCTTGGCGGCCACATCGAAACGCGGTTCCTCGGCAAAGCCATTTTGGTCCGGAGCACCACCCGGCACCGGCTGAAGAAGCGCTGCGGACCCCTCTTCCGGCAACGCCGGAGGGGATTGACGTTGTTCCGCCAACTGGCGGTCAAACTGCTCCAGAGGAAATTCGCCCCGCGGCATGGGAGCGCAACCGCCGAACAAGCACGCGACGGCGAAGCCGGAAAAAATCCAGGGGATGAAATAGTCTGTCCTGATCGTCATCGTTTATCCCATCTATGCACATTTCAAGGGGCCGGATCCAATGGCTGCCTGACGGAACCGGCGATCAGCTCTAATCGAATATTCTGTCCCGCATGCTGCAGCAGGGCGCGTCCGGGTTCAATGGACACCAGCCGCGCACCGTTGATACTGTCGCCAACCCGCACCACCTGTCCATTGATCACCGCCACCTTGCGTTCGGGAGAAATCAGCAGGGAAGTCAGCTGCCATGTGCGCGGCGGACCTTTGCGGTGTACCACAGCGCCGGAAGACAGCGGCGGCCGAGTCGGATCCGGCAACTCTGCCGCCGCCCGGACCGAAGGGAAAAACCCCGGACAGACCAGACAAAACGCCACGCCCAGCGCCGCTATCCACGACATGCGGCTAAACACCTATCCACCTCTTTTCACGACTCAGGGTATGGACCGTCACCATTATTTCGGTTGCCGGATAGGCCCCCACCGTAATTTCAATACTGTCCCAGAACAACTTTCCGGGCATCCGCTCAAGATCCTTCAGGTAATTCATTGCCTGCAGATAGGATCCGGATACGACGATTCGCACCGGATGGCGGTACAGCGTAATGGGCGAGCTCTGCTGGCCGGCCGGTTTTTTTTCCGATACCGACAGCAGATCCTCCGGCGGCAGGTTTTCCAGGCTGACCAGCGTCAATCCCTGCTGCCGCACCAGAATCTGCCTCAGCATCTCCGCCATGTCACGCGGCGGAACCAGGTCGACGGTCATAGCCTTGAGGCGCCCGTCGAGTTCCGTCAACTCCTGCTGCAACTGCTGCTGTTGGGCTCGCTTCTCCCGGTTCGGATCTTCCTTGGCCCGGGCTTCGATCGCCGCGGCCTGGCGATCCAGTTCGGCGAGGGCAGTCTGGAGGCCGGCGATCTCCTCCTGCAGCTGGCGATTCCGAACCGCCCTGGGGTGAAAAAACAGGCTGTCGGCAGCGAACCCCGCCACAACAAGAACCACGATGGCCAGCAGGATTCGCTCCCGAAGACTGCAGCTATCGAGCCAGGCGGCCCACTGTCGGAGTTTCTCTGCGTACGCCTTCATGGCTTCTCCTGTTTGGCGGACTGCAGCAAAAAGTCGACGGTCCCCGGATCCTGCTCGGACCGCTGCAACCGCAGCCGCTCGAACTCCCGCCCCGCATAATCCTGCTGACGGGTAAGCCGCTGCAGATAAAGAGGCACATCGGCCGGCCGGGTGGCGCTCCCCTCCAGCAGCAATTCCTGGCCGCCATCGTCAAAGCGGATGCGGCGCAACCATACGGTCGGCAGGTCCTCCCGTGCCAACCCTTCCATATGCCGGGAAAAACCCTGGCGATTGCCGGGCTGCTCCACGGTCAACAACTCCAGCAGCGCCAGAAGCGCCTGACGTTCCGCCAGCATGGCCTCTACCTTGCCGGCCAGAACGGGATCGGGTACAGGTTGCGGATATTGGCGCCGGTTCGCATCGATACGTTGCAGAGCTTCAACCTGTCTCTGCCGCAGCCGCGTCACCTCGCCCTGGAACCGCACCGTCCGCCAGCCCGCGAGAACACCCGCCAGAAGCCCGCAGACAAACAGGGCAGCCAGTGTCATGGCCATGACCCGGGCGCTAAATGGGATACGTTTTTCGAGCAGCGAAAGCTGGTAAAGATTGACCTGCTGCCTCATGCGCCCTCCCGATCCCTGCGCAATGCGGCACCGACAGCCAGCAGACAGCGGTCGGCAGCTGCCAGATCGAGGCTGTCGCCGCTAAGCAAGTCTGCAAGAACGAAGGGTTTTACAGGGGTGCCGAGTCGGGACTGCAGTTCCTGCAGAAGTCCCTTGACTGGTTCCACGGTGGGGAGAAGATACAGCGCCGCGACAGGGGTTTGCCGAAAGCTGCTTTCATAGAAATCAAGAGATCGCTGGATGTCCAGTGCCAGCAACCCCAGACGCTCCTGAAAATCGGCGTCTTGGGCGGACAGTGCGTCGGTCCCGAAAGGAATGTCCCGGGCCAGCTGCAGGCGACCGGCGCGACACACGATCACCACGCCGCTGTGGACCCCGAGAAAGAGCAGAGACACGCCCCTTTCATCCTCCGGAAGCAAGGTGGCGAGGTTTCGCAGCGACAATTCGGGAATGTCGATGGCTTCGATTTTCAGGCGTGCCTGGCGCATCATCAGGGCCATTTGCCGCACCACTGCCTGCCTGGCAGCGACCACATATGCGTTTTTAGTGCCCTCACGGCGCGCGTCGAGACCCACCCGGAAAACATCGACAACCGCTTCATCAAGTGGAAATTCGATGAGATCCTTGATCTGCCAGCGAACCGCATCCCGCAGTTCGGCATCCGGAACGGCGGGAGGGGCTACCTGAAACAGGCCGTAGGTGTTGAAAGAAAGCACGCCGACGCCGCGGCTTTTCGCCAGGCCCCTGCGCTTGACCTCCTCCTGAAGAAAGGCATCGCAACGACTATCCTCACCCTCCACGAAAGCACAACAGGCCAGATGCGGGCTGTCAATCGCTCCCGTGACATGCACCAGTCCCACGCCACCGACTTCCCGGGAAATCCCCGTCAAACCGCTCGCCGACGTCGAATTTCCGAAAAAGAATTTCAATGTGCCCCCCTGCAGATCCACCCCCCCTGTCAATATGTCGACTCGGGAGGCCCCAACGGCATGCGATCACATAAAGCCCTGCGATTCCTCATTAAACAGCAGAGTTGATGGAATATTATGCACTTTTAGTCATCTCTTCAAGAAAAATCCGGGCTTTTCGTTATTTAGCCTGCCGGCCAGACATTTCTTGTCACCCTTTTAAAAAACATGGAGCCGCATCGCGGACATCATGAAAGGATTTAAAGGCCTGTTACCTAATTGTTTTTTAAGCAAAAACCCTCTGGCAATGGTTTCTTTCCTTTGTTATGCTGAGACGCCTTTTGCAGCGGGCAGCGGCGAAGCCTGCGGCACGCCTTCTGCATCGGGACATCATTTTAACCAGCAGCCCAATCTTTAAATCCTTTACCACGCCCAGAAAACCAAAATGAATCGAAGACAATTTCTAAAAACAAGCCTGGCCGTCACCGGCAGCATGCTTTTGCCCTGGCCGGCACTGGCCAGCCTTGCCGGCACGCCCCGTCGCAGCCTGTCTCTCTACAACACCCATACCGGTGAACACCTTCGTAAAATCGTCTATTGGGAGAATGGAGCATACCTGCCGGAACAGTTGCAGCAGATCAATCACCTGTTGCGGGACCATCGAACCGGCGAAGTCAAAACCATTGACCCGAGGCTGTTTGACATTCTCAACGGACTGCAGAGCAAAACCGCGGGTGACGCACCGTTTGAAATCATTTCCGGCTATCGTTCTCCCGCCACCAACCACAAACTGCAGTCCCACTCCCGGGGCGTGGCCAAAAACAGCCTGCACATGGTCGGACAGGCTATTGATATCCGCCTGCCCGGATACCCCCTCGGCAAACTCCGCAAGGCCGCTATCTCCATGAAACAGGGCGGCGTCGGCTATTATCCGCAATCCAATTTCATTCATCTCGACACCGGCCGCGTGCGCTGCTGGTAATACCGCTGGTTGCTGGCCGCCGGCGGCTATCCCTCTGACCTCACCACCAGAAACGAGGCGCCCGGCATGGCGCTACGCGCCGTGCCGGGCACACCCAAAAAAAAAGCTTGCCGATGTTATCGACAAGCTGAAGTAAAAAACTGAAAGAGAAGCGACGGCTCACCACGGAAGCTCACCGACGTCCTTTTTTAAGCTCCACCAGAATCTGTTTCGCCACCGCCTTGAGCGTTTCAAAAACCCCCTCTCCCGTAAGGGCACAGGCTTCAAAGTCCGGCACATTATCGGGATTGAGCAAATCCTTGAGCTCTTCCAGGGGGGTCTGATTCGGAAGGTCGCGCTTGTTGTATTGAATAACGAAAGGCAGCTTTTCCAGCTGATAGCCCTGTTCTTCAAGGTTGTCCTTCAGATTTTCCATGCTCTCGATATTGGCATCGAGGCGTTCCTCCTGAGAATCGGCGACAAACACCACGCCGTCAACCCCCTTGAGAATAAGTTTGCGAGACGCATCGTAAAAAACCTGGCCAGGCACCGTGTAAAGATGGAACCGGGTCTTGAATCCACGGATATCTCCAAGCGCAAGCGGCAGAAAATCAAAAAACAGGGTCCGCTCGGTCTCGGTGGCAAGGGAGATCATCTTGCCCCGGGCATCGGGAGAGGTCCGCTGATATATCGTCTGCAGATTGGTGGTCTTGCCACACAGACCGGGTCCATAATAGACGATCTTGCAGTTAATTTCACGTGAAGCGTAATTTATAAAAGCCATCCGCTGTCTTCCTGTTACCGAAAGAGATTGTCGATATCGTCATCGGTAATTTCCGCAAAGGGGTTCTGGGGTCCACCGCCCCCGGCTTCCTCCTCTGATTTGCGATCAAGCTCCGCAAGCGTGTGATCAAACTCGTCGCTAGCTTTCCTGACGCGCAAGCGCACCAGGCCCAGGGAACTGCGCTGGTCGAAAATAACGACAAGAATGACCCGTCCGCCGACGATGGAGATATGGATATTGTCCTTCTCCCCTTCATGGAACAGAATGGAAAATTCCTTCTCTCCGATGAGTTTGGCCAACCCTCCGGTCGCGGCGATATTGCCGGCTGTCAGCGATGCCAGGCTCGTTGTGTCCAGATGTTCCGTCTCACCTGTAGCAGCAATCAGTTGTCCATTGCGATCAACCAGAAAAACCGCCTTGGCATTGGATTCGCGCAACAGTTTTCCCGCGATTTCAATGATCTTCTGATATTCCTCATCGTACATGACTAAGGAGGACTGGAAACCTAGCATGCCTCTGCTCCCCGGCTAAATGTCTGAACCAAGCGTTTTTATAGCATCTCTGCCGACAACGATCAAGAATTTTGAATTTTCCCATGATACGGCAAATCACACCGTCACCCACAAAATGCATCAAGGGCGTTGTTGTTCTCGACCGCAGGTGCATGATCTCCTGCAATAATCTGCCCAACAAAAACGTGTTTGTAATCCTGGTCGAAAAAAAAAGCTCCCGGCGGACTCGCCGGGAGCTTTGACGGGAGGGGCCTGACTTACTTGCCGCCGCAATCCGCGGGCATTTCGGACAACTTCCGGTACAGGTCGAAGCGTCTCGCTGTATCCTGATTGGCCTGCGTCATAAGTTTGGCTGCCGCTTCGGGCTGGAGTTTTTTCAGCACCCGATAACGGTTCTCGCTGTAGGCATATTCCTCGAAGGAGATCGTTGGCTCCTTGCTGTCGAGCTGAAGGGGGTTTCTGCCTTTTTCAATCAGCGTCGGATCAAAGCGATACAGAGGCCAGTGCCCTGAAGTCACTGCTTTTTTACAGGCATCGACAGCCTCGGCCATCTTGATGCCATGGGCGATGCAGTGGCTGTAAGCGATAATCAGTGACGGACCGTCATAGGCTTCGGCCTCCAGAAAAGCCTTGACGACCTGGGCTGGATTGGCCAGGGAGACCTGGGCGACATAAATATTGCCGTAGGTCATCGATATCATGCCGAGGTCCTTCTTGGGCATACGCTTGCCGCCGGCGGCAAACTGGGCCACGGCCCCCAGGGGGGTAGCCTTGCTGGCCTGCCCACCGGTATTGGAATAAACTTCCGTGTCGAGAACCAGAGCATTGACATTGCGACCGGAAGCCAGGACATGATCGAGACCGCCATAGCCGATATCGTATGCCCAGCCATCACCGCCGATCAACCATACGGATTTCTCGACCAGATAATCGGCGATCGAGTGCAACTGCACGGCTTCTTCCCTGTCGCAACCCTTGAGGATCTCCTTCAATTGAGCAACGCGCTTGCGCTGCTCCTCGATTCCCTCCTGGGTCGACTGGTCAGCCGCCTTGATTTCAGCCATCAGGGCCTTGGCGGCAGCGCAGCTTTCACTGGCACAGTCCATGATCCTGTCCAGCAGCTCCAGGGCGTAGGCCTTGAACTTGTCCACAGCCAGCCGCATGCCGTATCCGAACTCGGCGCAATCTTCAAACAGGGAATTGTTCCAGCTCGGACCGAGACCGTCCTTGCGCACCGTCCAGGGAGTGGTCGGCAGGTTGCCACCGTAGATGGAAGAGCAGCCCGTAGCGTTGGCCGCCAACAGGCGATCACCGAACAACTGTGAAAGAAGCTTCACGAAAGGAGTCTCCCCGCAACCGGCGCAGGCCCCCGAGAATTCAAACATGGGCGGCAGCAGCTGGCTGCCCTTGACCGTGGCCCGGTTGATCAAGGAAGGATCGGTATCGGGCAGATCGAGGAAGAAGTCCCAGTTGACGGCTTCCTGCTCACGCAGCGGCGGCTGGAAAGCCATGTTGATAGCCTTCACGGAAGGATCGTCCTTGCTTCGGGCCGGGCAGTTGTGCACACAGGCACCACAACCGGTACAATCCTCGGGCGCCACCTGCAGGGAGAATCTGAGACCTTCCATGCCCTTGCCCTTGGCCTCGCAGGATTTGAAGGTCTCCGGCGCACCATCCAGCAGCTCGGGAGCATACACTTTCATGCGAATGGTCGCGTGGGGGCAGACAAAAGAGCAGATGCCACACTGCACGCAGAGCTCCGGCTGCCATACGGGGATATTGATGGCGATGTTGCGTTTTTCATATTGGGAAGTCGCCACGGGGAAGGTACCGTCGGCCGGCATGGCGGAAACCGGCAACTCATCGCCCTTGCCTGCGATGATTTCCGCGGTTACAGCCTGAACGAAAGCCGGCGCGTGGGGACCGACGGGGGGCTTCATCGCCAGGCCGCTGTCGGCGCGGGACGGCACTGTAACCTCGGCCAGATTGGCCAGAGCGACATCGACCGCCTGATAGTTCATGTTGACGACTTTTTCCCCGCGCTTGCCATAACTCTTGACGATGGCATCCTTGATCTGCGCAACGGCCGTCTCCAGGGGATGATGTTGGATATGGCGAAAAAAGCGGTCTGCATGATCACGTTGATGCGAGGTCCGAGACCGATTTCATTGCCCAGACGAACCCCATCGATAACATAGAATTTCAGCTTTTTATCGATGATTGCCTGCTGCACTTCGCTGGGCAGGTGCTGCCAGATTTCATCCTTGCCATAAGGGCTGTTGAGCAGGAAGGTGGCACCGGGTTTGGCCTTGCCGAGCATGTCATATTTCTCCAGGAAGGAGAAATTATGGCAAGCCACGAAATCGGCGCTGTCGATAAGGTACGGCGCCCGGATGGTCTCTTTCCCGAAACGCAGGTGACTGGTGGTGATACTACCGGCCTTCTTGGAATCGTAGACAAAATAGGCCTGCACCTTGTTGTCGGTGGTTTCGCCGATAATTTTAATGGAGTTCTTGTTGGCGCCGACCGTGCCGTCCGATCCGAGGCCATAGAACACCGCCGAATAAAGACCGTCATGGGACAGCTTGAAATCCGGATCGACAGTCAGGCTGGTGCCGGTGACGTCATCGACAATACCCACAGTGAAATGATTTTTCGGCCGGTCCTGGGACAGATTGTCGAATACCGCCTTGGCCAGGGCGGGGGAAAACTCCTTGGAGCCGAGGCCGTAACGTCCGCCGACGATCACCGGATAATGCGAAAACGCTGCCAGCCCATCGCTCATGGCCTCTCCAACGGCGGTACGCACAGCCTGATAAAGCGGCTCGCCGAGAGAACCGGGTTCCTTGGTACGATCGAGCACGGCGATTTTCCGGACGGTCGCAGGAAGGGCCCGGGCAAATGCCTCCGTAGGGAACGGCAGGAAAAGGCGTACCTTCAAAACGCCGATCTTTTCTCCCCTGGCATTCAGATATTCAACCAGTTCGTGAACGGTATCGGCACCGGAGCCCATCACCACCACCACGCGCTCGGCATCAGGAGCGCCGACATAGTCGACCAGCGAATACTGGCGCCCCACGTGCCTGGCAAACTTGTCCATCTGGGCCTGAAGAATGCCCGGCACCTTGTCATAGTAGGCGTTGACGGTTTCCCGACCCTGGAAATAAACATCCGGGTTCTGGGACGTTCCGCGTATTTTCGGGCGGTCGGGCGACAGGGCGCGATCGCGATGGGCGTGCACCAGCTTATCGTCGATCATGAAGCGCATGTCGTCCATGGTCAGTTCTTCAACCTTCTGCACCTCGTGAGAGGTGCGGAATCCATCGAAGAAGTGCAAAAACGGCACCCGCGCTTCCAGCGTTGCGGCCTGGGCGATCAGGGCAAAATCCATGACCTCCTGCACGTTGTTGGCGGCAAGCAGCGCCCATCCGGTGGAGCGGGTGGACATGACGTCGGAGTGATCTCCGAAAATCGACAGCGCCTGGCAGGCAATGGCGCGAGCCGAAACATGAAAAACCGTCGGCGTCAGCTCCCCGGCAATTTTGAACATATTGGGGATCATCAGCAGAAGGCCCTGGGACGCGGTAAAGGTCGTGGTCAGGGCACCAGCCTGCAAGGCGCCATGCACGGCGCCCGACGCACCACCTTCGGATTGCAGCTCCACCACATCGGGAATGGTGCCCCAGATGTTGGTTTCATGCAGAGCGCTCTTGGCGTCGGAGATCTCTCCCATATTGGACGAGGGCGTAATCGGGTAAATAGCAATAACTTCGTTGGTGGCATGCGCGACATGCGCCGCCGCCGTATTGCCATCGATCGTCACCATTTTTCGTGACATTGTTTCCTCCTTGTGGATCATCTCGATCTTTTAATGCTGTCTCTCTATCTTCTCTGAATATGCTTTTCCGGGCACATCTTGTATTCTTCAATTCCCGCCTGAACCAACGGCACAGCGGGGTACGTTTTACTTGCCAGAACAGAGGTAGAGAACCCTCGTTCGCCCTTTCCCATGCAAAACATTTGCCTGTTCCGCGCGGTCAGAGCTCCCGACGACCTTCCACAGCATGGTTTACGGTCGCCTCATCCACATATTCCAGATCGCTGCCGAGGGGGATGCCATGGGCCAGACGGGTTACGCGGATGCCCAGCGGCCTTATCAGATTTGCCAGATAAAGCGCGGTAGCCTCGCCCTCTACATCGAAATTGGTTGCCAGCAGCACCTCCTTGACGGTGCCTTGCTGCAACCTGTCCAGCAATGCGTCAATCTTTAAATCATCCGGACCAATGCCATCCAGAGGGGAAAGAGAACCATGCAAAACATGGTATCGACCCCGGTAGGAACGACTGCGTTCGATGGCCATAACGTCCTGAGGCTCTTCGACCACGCAGAGCAGATGATCATCTCGGCCCATATCGGTACACAATGGACAGGGATCTTCTTCAGTAAAATGAAAACAACGCGAGCAAAACCGGGTTCTTTCCTTCAACTCCCGAATGGCATCAGCCAGCGCGCAAGCATCGTCCAAAGGCCGCCGCAAAATGTAAAGCGCCAATCTGGCAGCGGTTTTTCTGCCGATACCGGGCAATTTGGAAAGCTCGACGACGAGTCTGTTAAACGATGGGGTAAATTTTACCATGTCGATTAAGGTTATGGCAACGGGTTTTGAAATAACGTTCTATTGTTTTTTCGGGATAAAAAAATTTTTTTACCCGAAACAAACAGCTTCACACCTACATTAATCCGGGAATATTGAATCCTCCCGTCAACTTGTTCATTTCCTGCTGAGCCATGTCCTGGCTTTTCTTCAGCGCTTCGTTAACCGCGGCCAAAACCAGATCCTGAAGCATTTCAACATCCTCCGGATCAACCACGCTCGCTTCGATTCTGAGGCTTACCACCTGGTGCTGCCCATTGACCACCGCGGTAACCATGCCGCCGCCGGCGGATGCTTCGACCTGACGGGTCGCCAGCTCCTGCTGCAGTCGCTCCATTTTCTGCTGCATAAGCTGCGCCTGTTTCATGATATTTCCCAAACCCTTCGCCATATCTACCTCCAAAGCCTGATGGCACGTTAATCGTTTCAGCCCGACCAAGGGAGCAATCGGTTATTTTTGCAATGTTTGTCTCAATGGCGATCGTCTTTATCATGATCGCCGCCGCCCTGCAGCGGCTTGACTTCAACCACTTCAGCACCGAGAATTTTTTGGGCGGCCTGCACCGCGGGATGCCCCAATGCTTCATCCCTGACGCGATTTCGCGCGGTGCTTTCCCGCACCTGCCGCTCCTCCGCCAGGGAAGGGGGCGCCACGGAAGAGTCCTGATTGCGCAGCGGCACAACGCGCAGGGAAATGGACTGCCCGAAAAAATCCTCGGCTATGGCCGTAAAAACGCCTTGCAATTCGGCGTCCTGCATCTGCAACAGATGAAACGAGCCTTCTGCAAATCCCAACTCAACCACAGGCAGCGCCAGCTTCATGACCCGCCCGTGTTCCAGGATCCCGCCAATGCGGGGGCGCTCCTGACGGATTCGCTGAACCAAAGCCTGCCAGTCATGGCAACCGGCCTCTTTGCTCGCCGAATGCCCGCAATCAGGGCTCTGCGCGGCAGCCGGTTTTGCAACAGGGGCTTGCGCGCCATCGGCACGGCCCGCGGCGGGTAACCGCGCAGCGGCCGGGGAAGGCCGCCCGCCATTCGCCGGCACCGCGCGCCCGGCTGCCGGAATGCCGGCCTCCAGTCGCCGCTGCAGATCTTCCATCTGTCGCATCAACGTTGCCACATCGCGGCCTGCAGGCAAGTGGGCCAGACGCACCAGCGCCATTTCGAGCACCAGCCGGGGAAAAGATGAACCGGCAAGCTCCGCCTCGCTACGCATCAGCACCGTAACCGCGCGGTCCAGATCTTCCAGCGCCGTGCCCGCCGCCAGACGCTCCAGTTCCTCCAGCTCATCGGGGGCGCAGTCAAGCAGCGAGGCCGGCTGCGGCACCACTTTCAGAACGACCAGAGAGCGCAGCGCATCAACCAGTTCCCGGCAGAATTGGCGAAAGGAATACCCGAGATCATCAACCCGTTGCACGCCGTGCAGAACCTGCCGGCCGTCGTGATTGAGCATGCCCGTCAGGGTCTCAAGCAGCAGACGCCTGTCAACCATGCCAAGCAATCCCTGCACATCGGCATCTTCGACCGTTTCGCCGCAAAACGCGATAACCTGATCGAAAGTGGACAAGGCATCGCGCATGCTGCCTTCACCACGCCGCGCCACCAATCCCATAGCCCGATCGGAAATCCGTATATTTTCGGCTTCGGCAATCTGCTTCAGGCGGGCTGATATCAAAGGCAGGGGAATCTTGCGAAAATCGAACCGCTGGCAACGCGACAGGATGGTTATGGGGATTTTATGCGGCTCGGTGGTTGCAAATATAAACTTGGCGTGATCGGGGGGCTCTTCCAGCGTTTTCAACAGGGCGTTGAAGGCGTTGATGGAGAGCATATGAACTTCGTCGATGATAAATATCTTGAAGCGGGACCGGGAAGGCAGATAACGGATGTTCTCCCGCAGTTCGCGCACATCGTCAACCCCGGTATTGGATGCGCCGTCTATCTCGAACACGTCGAGCCCCTGACCGGCGGAAATTTCCAGACAGGACTGGCAGACGTTGCAGGGCTGGGCGGACAATCCCCGTTCGCAATTCAGCGCCTTGGCGAAGATGCGCGCAGCCGAGGTTTTACCTACGCCACGCGCCCCCGTAAAAAGGAAAGCGTGATGGACGCGTCCGCTTTTAATGGCGTTTCCCAGGGTTTGGCTGACGTGTTCCTGCCCGACCAGGTCCTCAAAACTCTGGGGCCGATACTTACGAGCCAGTACCAGGTAAGACATGCAGTGCAAAGATCTCCGTATACATGGAAATACAGCCGGCGGGGGCAAAAAAAGGATTGCCGACACAAGTGACAGCCAGGCTTCCCCGCGGCACACGGCTGAGGCCGTTACCGCTGCTCCCTCCCGGGCCTGACGGGGTTGGCGGCCGTCCGTTGCGCGGGACCCGGCTGTCACTTCTATCGGCAAAAACCCGATCGAAGAATAAAACCAATATCGGAGAGCGAGGGATCCTCAAACCATGTCGCCCACATCACGTGGACTCACCCTGCGCTCGTTCCGCTTCGAATCCCCAGGGGATTCTTTTCTGCTTGATTCTAAATGGCGGAGAGGGAGGGATTCGAACCCTCGGTACCTTGCGGTACACACGATTTCCAGTCGTGCACCTTCGGCCTCTCGGTCACCTCTCCGCAGGTTGCGCAGAATACAACAACTTTCCCGGCGATGTAAAGCATTTTTATTACCCTGCGTGACCCTCGGAGCACAAACACGAGAGCCGCCCCGCAATGCCCTCATGAACCGGGCCAGCCGCGATAACAGCCGCCTCCGGCCTGCTTGGCAAGATACATGGCCGCATCGGCCTTCTCCAGCAACTCCGAAGGGGAGCTTCCGTCTTTCGGAAACACTGCAATACCGATACTGACGCCAACGGGGCACTCTCCACCCTCTCCGGCAAAGGGTTCGGCCAGCAGGTCGACAAGCGCCCGGGCTACCGTATCCGCCTCACCGGGGCTTGCAAGATCAGACAGCACGACAACGAATTCGTCCCCTCCGAAGCGAGCCACCGTGTCCACGCGGCGCACTCGCGAGGCAAGCCTCCGGGCCGCCTCCAGCAACACACGATCCCCCGCCGCATGACCAAAGCGGTCGTTCACTTGCTTGAAACGGTCCAGGTCGAGAAACAATACGGCAACGTGCCTGTCGTATCGATGCGCCCTGCCGATATCCTGCACCATGCGATCGAAGAGCAGAGCCCGGTTCGGCAGATCCGTCAGGGGGTCGCGCTGCGTCAGATGACCGGAAAACCGCTCCCGCTCCTTGCGATCCGAAATATCCGCCAGCACCCATAAGGTACCAAGGGTTTTACCCCCCTCCCCAACCAGCATCCGACTGGCCACCAGAACCCACAGGGACTCCCCGTCCCGCTTTCGCAGACGCAACTCAAAATGCTCATCGCGCCCCAACCGGGAACTCTTGAAGCGGGACTCCGCCAGACCGCGCTCCTGTCCATCCACAAAATGGAACAGCGTCTTGCCGACCATTTCGTCCGTCGCGATTTCGAACATCTCGGCAGCCCGGTGATTTGCATAAAGAATGTTCGCGGAATCGTCCAGAAGCCAGATCCCCTCGCCTGCGGCATCAACCATAAGCCGAAAGTAATCATTGTGTGACTCACCGCGACAAGGCTCCCGGTGCCCCAGCATCGCCATCCCCACGACGATAAACAGAAACAACGCGACACCAAAAACAGCCAATCCTTCCCAGCCTGCCATTTGCATGTATGCCTGCATCGTTCTGACGCTTTCCAGTAAAACGGCGGGAGCGGCAAAGGCAAGCGAGGACCGCTTTCCGTGCCATCGAACAATCAACAGCGCAAAACAAAAGCATAACAAAAAGAAAGAAGAACGTCAGAACCAAGGCGCAGGAGCGCCAGAAATGAACCGGCCGACTTGAAACGCCCGAAAATACGACCTATTAAAAAAGGGTTCGCAACCAGGAGATTGCGAACCCTTTTCATAATTACTGTCGCGAGGTGGACTCACTCACTGACAGGCAATGGTGTTTTTCCTGAAGGCCCGGGCGGTCTCAGATCTTCCGCACGTTGGCCGACTGGGGACCTTTCTGACCCTGGACAACATCGAAGCTGACCCGGTCGCCCTCGGCCAGGGACTTGAAACCGTCAGACTGGATAGCCGAGAAGTGCACGAACACGTCGGGGCCGTTGTCCTGCTCGATGAAACCGAAACCTTTTGCGTCATTGAACCACTTAACAGTACCTTCTGCCATTTTTCTTCCTCTTTACCCCGCAGGGGGCGTTTTGGTTGTGCAGTATTTGCGCTGTCCTTAAGTAAAAAGCCCCACATCCCAAGAGGTTTGTGCGGCTCATAATCGACTGACGATCAATCTGCTCGACAAGCAAATCTACACAAACTTACTTAAGTTGGCTTTTTTTATCATATTGGTTCAGAAAAAAGCAATCCCAATTTTTCGGTTTTTTATGCAGTCTGAATTATATTTCTCCAACCATACCGGGCCGTTTATCGGCATTTTCGACCCGCTTTTCTCCATCGGTGCGGCTTCAAAACAACAGGGTCATGCCGGCCGCGCCGGGGGCAACCCGATCTCCATAAGCTTCCTGCAGCATGGCAACCGCCTGGTCACCGGTGCAATGGCAGGGAACCAGCATTTCCGGCAGCAGCGGGCGCAAGCCGTCAAGGGTCCGAGTGATGCGGTCACGATCGGCACCCCCAAGATGAAACCCGCCGATAACAGCCCGAATCTTCATACCGTCATGCAGCTGACGAACGTAGTCCAGGGTATTCACCAAGCCCGCGTGGGCACACCCCACCACCACGACAAGCCCGTCATCCTTCCGCATCCAGAGAGCCAGGTCATCCGCGACAGGGTCGGATCTTTTCCCCTCCGGATCAAGAAAGAAAGGCTCCTCGCTCTCCCGACAATCATACTTGCGGGGGATCTGGCCGGTAATGCCGATATCCTCCGCCAGCAGCACGGGATCACAAGCCCAGTGCAGACAGCGAGGCGGCAATCCGTCAATGGCGGTCATGGCCTCCGACGGCATCTGTATCGACCTCGAGCGACCGTCACGAATCGCATATCGCGGCTGCACGACCCCGGGATGGCAATATACCTCGGGATTCCTGGCGAGCCGCAGCACATGCGGGATGCCCCCGGTATGATCGTAATGCCCATGGCTCAGCACCAAAGTATCGGTCGTGCCAAGATCGACGCCGAGGGTCCGGGCATTCTGCGCCAGCACCTTACCCTGACCCGTATCAAAAAGAATACGCTTGCCCCCCGCCTCAATCCAGAAAGACAGGCCATGTTCCTCCAGAAGGCCGGCCTCGGCATGGTTATCGACCAGAATCGTTATTTTTACTTCCGCGAGTGGCATGCGTACCTCCATATCATCCCCGAATCCGGCACCAGGCTGCATCCACGCCAGATTCCACTTTTGTTGATGCAAAACACATCCATCAATCAAGCAAAAATCGATGCATTTTACATCCACGACGACCAGAGGTCAACGCAATGCCTACCGGGTACCCAGAATCACATACAAAGCCGCATGCTCCCGATCCGCCTCCCGGGATATTGCGTCGCCCTCGATGCCAAGAAAATATTCGCTGCGTACTGAAAAATACCTGGCGGCCGCGTTTTTCATGGCTTTGAGATCCGTATGCCTGATGCCCGCAACATAAGAGCCGGGTTCACCCTGTTTTTTTTGAAAGAACTTCGACGCCGGATTGAGCAGCATCAGAATGAGCCGCCCGCCGGGCCGCAGCACGGGAACCGTTTTTTCCAAAGCACGGGCATAATCCGCAACAAACTGCAGGGAAGCCACATAAATCACGGCATCAAAGGTATCCGGCGGAAAGGGCATTTCCTCGGCCCTTGCCAATACCGTTCGAACGGTGTCCGGAGCTCGGCTCAAAGCCTCGCTTGAAACGTCCAGTCCCGTTACCCGAAAACCGTGTCTGACCAGTTCGGCCTCTATCGTAGCGGGGCCGCACCCCACACTCAGCACTTCCCGGCATCCCTGGAGGTGCTGGACAAGATATTCAAGCTCGTATCGAAACACCTCCTGCCAGAAGGCACTTTTGCACGCCTCGAAATATCGAGGTTCCGGACCTTGTCCCCTGGTCATGGCATCCTCCCATCACGGTTTGCCCGGGAAAACCGAATTGGCGGGATGGACGTCCGCCCTAATCGGCATCGCTCATCCCGCCAGATAGACCGACTCCCGGTACTTTCAATCGTACGCCTCCATGGTGGCGCGCGCTTCCGTCAGAAGCTCTCCGGCAAGACTCCGCATGTCGCTCTGCGCCCAGAAAGACAGGCGCTCATGAGACGTCAGATACTTAAGAGGAATGGGATGGGTCCCCACCACCACCGGCAGGCCATGATGCGTTTCGATGAATTCCTTGAACTGCCGGATGCGGGGGCAGGGCGGATATCCCACCACCAGTCCGGTGGCCAGATGCACGACATTGCAGCCGTTTTTCAGAAATTCAGCGGGCACGTATTCCACATTTCCACCGGGGCAACCGCCACAACTGGCATAACCGACGATCTCAACGGGCTCATCGGCACCGTAGCGGGCAAAACCGCCGCACCGCTCGCGCAGCGCCCGAAAACATTTGCCTCCACCACAATCCCGATAACGGGCACAGATGATGATTCCGACCTTCTTCCCAGCGGCCTGAGTGGACATATGCATACCTCCGAGCAAAAACGTTACACCGGATCCGGGGCGCACCATGGCGCCACAAGACAACGCTCTCAGTATAAAGCCCGCACGACAAAAACGACAAGGCCCCGCGAAGTTTTTTCGCGGGGCCTTGTCGTGAATTAAAAACCGTCACCAGCGACGGATCAATTTTGGCTCCCCGGGCCGGACTCGAACCAGCGACAGGGTGGTTAACAGCCACCTGCTCTACCTACTGAGCTACCAGGGAATGCAACCTCGACCATTAAAATAAAAAATCAAGCCGAAGTGAGTTGTGTTTATACATGCCTGAATAAATCTTGTCAAGCAGAAAAAACAGCGGAAAAACAGCCCGCCGGAATCCTGCTCCCGAGCTCCGCCACCCGGCCCGCGCCATGGCAAAACCCCTGTTCCGGCGTCCTAACAGGCGAGACACTTTTCGATGATGGCGTAAAGGTGAGCCGAAGCAATGGGCTTGCTGACATGATCGTTCATCCCCGCTTCAAGGCACATGGCGCGATCCTGCTGGGCCGCATGGGCCGTCATACCGACAATCGGCAGGGGCGGCAGGCCGAGGATCCGTTCTCGCCGACGAATCCGGCGGGTGGTTTCAAGCCCGTCGAGACGCGGCATGCGGATATCCATCAACGCCAGATCAAACTGCCGGGACTGAAGCGATTCCAACGCCTGAACGCCATCCGCCACCGCCGTTACCTGCCAACTGCGCTGCTGCAACAGCAGCTCGACCAGCTTGCGGATGGCATCGTCGTCCTCCACCAGCAGGATCGATACGGCGGATCGCCCTCCTTCCATTTTCGGTATTTTTTCGGCCACTTGCGGTTCGATAGAGGTAACGGCGTACTCCGTCGGCAGGGCCACTGGCAGAACCAAAGACCGAATCTCTGCGTCGGCCTGTTGCCCGGCAGGCCATAAAGCACCACCCAGAAAGGCGGTCAGATTGCGGACCACGGCCTGCTTGACCCCAACCTGACGAAGGGCCGCCAAGGGAACCCGCGACAGGTTGCCGCAGGCCCGGAGCAAAGCAACGCGCATCTCCTCGCCACAAACGTCGCCCACGTCGATGCGCAGAAAATGGGCTCCGTCCAGCGTATCCATTGCAAGGCCCACTTTCAGACAAGCCACCCCGCCACGTTTCAGATATATCTCGATGAGGTTCAGAAGGACATGGGACATGCGGCCACTGTCGCCGACCAGAAGTTCCGGAACGCGCGCGTCGACCATGAAAAGAACCCGCACACCTTCTGTAACATTCAGTTCAGCCGTCAGATTTTGCACCCAGGAACGCACCTCGAAAGGGTCCTGCTGCAACTGTGCGCGCCCTGTTTCCAGACGGGCCAGATCGTGCAAATCCTCCACAAGGCGCAACATGGTCCGGGCCGAAGCATTGGCCAATTCCAGGGCATTACGCTGCTCGGCGGCCAACTCGCCGGTCAGCACGAGCTCCAGCATGCCCAGGGTTCCGGCCAGTGGGGTACGCAGTTCGTGACCAAGAAGGGAAAGCCATTCGTCGACGGAAAAACAGGAAACGCTGTCTTTCTGTCCACAACCCAGGTCCCCGTTTTCTCCACTGTCATCAAACTTCAGACTGTATTCGTAAAAGTTCATGTCGACTCTGTTGACAAGATTTGTACAAAATGGCCGGGACTGTAAATCTTCCCGTGAAACGCAAAGGATATTGCGCCCGAACATGACGCTCACATTATACCAGATCGGGCACCCATGGGAAACTCTTCCACTGCGCCTGTCGTAATGCGGCTTCCGGCAGGCCCATCGGCGATTGATTTGCCCGACTCGACCGGCCGTTGCTCAACCCGCTGGCGTTGTTATAATAACCGGGCCAGGGATGTCGTGTCGCCGCGGCTCACCATATGGCTTGCAGCCAGGCATGATGACATGGAGGAATCGATGCCTTTTCAGGCCAACGTCAGTCCGGCATGGGTCGAAGCGCTGTACCGCAAATGGCAACGCACGCCAGGGCAACTGAGCGCCGATTGGCAGGCGTTTTTCGAGGGCTTCGATACCGGTCGGCAATCGGCGGGCCTGCCCTCTACGGCTGGCCCGGCATCGGATTTCGTCCTCAAGCAATCCGCTGTCGACACCCTTGTCAACCGCTATCGCGAACTTGGTCACCTGCTGGCCTGTACCGATCCTTTGTCGCCCTGCAAAACCGCACATCCACTGCTTGACATCAAAGTCTTCGGTCTCGACGACGATGATCTGGACCGTATCTTTCATGTCGCCGGCTTCGATACCGAAACCAAGTCCCTGCGCGACCTCCTTGCCAGGCTGCGCCAGACCTATTGCCAGGCCACCGGCGTGGAATACATGCACATCATTGAACCGGCGGAACGTTTCTGGCTGCAGCAGCGACTGGAAAGCCAAAACGACCGGCCGGCACTATCGGACGAGGAGCGCTACACCATCCTGCGCAAACTGCAGCAAGCCGCCCTTTTTGAGCGCTTTCTGCACCGCAAGTTTGTCGGCCAGAAACGCTTTTCCCTTGAGGGCGGCGAGGTGCTCGTTCCGGTATTGGAACGGGCCGTGCGTCGCGCCGCGACACTGGGGATGCGGGACATGGTGCTTGGCATGCCGCACCGGGGCCGGCTCAACGTGTTGGCCAACATTTTTGGCAAGCCGCTGGAAAACATTTTCGCGGAGTTCGCCGACAATGCCGAATTCCATTTCGTCGGCGAGGGTGATGTCAAGTACCACAAAGGATTCTCAACGGATCTGACTCTCCCCGACGATCGCCTCGTACATATGACCATGGCCTCCAACCCTAGCCATCTCGAAGCGGTCAATCCGGTGGTGGAAGGCAAGGCCCGCGCTCGCCAGGATGCCTTCGGCGCCAACGGCGCCAAACGGGTGCTGCCGATCCTGATTCATGGCGACGCCGCATTTGCCGGCCAGGGTGTGGTGGCCGAAACCCTCAATCTGGCCGGGCTCGAAGGCTTCGGCACCGGCGGCACCCTGCATATCGTGCTCAACAACCAGATCGGTTTTACCACGATACCTGCCGACGCGCGCTCCAGCCGCTATGCCACCGATGTCGCCAAAATGCTCATGATCCCGATTTTCCATGTGCACGGCGAAAACCCGGAAGCCGCCATCCGGGCCGTGGAACTGGCTGTTGAATACCGTCAGAATTTCGGTCGGGATGTGCTGCTGGAAATCATCTGCTATCGACGCCATGGACACAACGAAGGAGACGAGCCCTATTTCACCCAGCCGCTCATGTATCAGGCCATCAAGAAGCGCCCGCCGGCACACCATATTTACCGGGACCGGCTTATCGAACAAGGGCTGGATCCATCCCGCATGAAACAGCAGGCAACGGAACTGGAGGAGGAACTGGAGGCAGCGCTGCAGCGCCAACGGCACCCCGTTGACCGCGGCTTTCACGGCAGGTGGCAGCATATCGAGCCCAACTATGCACCGATCAGCCCGGACACCGGAGCAGAGCCGGATCGACTGCGCTCCCTGGCGGACCGGCTGGCACAATGGCCCGCCGGATTCACCCCCGACTCACGCATCCGCGCTCTGCTCGAAAAACGCAGGGACGCAGTCCTGCAGCCTGATGGCGAACTGGACTGGGCCACGGCTGAAACCCTCGCCTTTGCCAGCCTGGTCGAAGAAGGCCACAGTGTGCGCCTGTCGGGCCAGGACTGCCGCCGCGGCACATTCAGCCAGCGCCACCTGATACAGTTCGATATCCACACCGGACAGAGCCATATGCCGATGGCAACTCTGAACGGCGCGGCAAGTTTCCGCGCCTTTGACAGCAGTCTGTCCGAAGCCTCCGTGCTCGGTTTCGAATACGGATATTCTCTGGAACGCCCTGACGGTCTGGTCCTGTGGGAAGCCCAATTCGGGGATTTCGCCAACGGCGCGCAGGTCATCATCGACCAGTTCATCAGCAGCGGCCAGCGCAAATGGGACCGGGTCAGCGGCCTGGTCATGCTGCTGCCCCACGGCTATGAAGGCCAGGGTCCCGAGCACTCCAGTGCCCGCATTGAACGTTTTTTGCAGAGCTGTGCCGAGAACAACCTGCTGGTGGCGCAACCAACCACGCCAGGCCAGTATTTTCACCTGCTGCGGCGGCAGCTCAAACTCCCCTTCCGCCGGCCACTGATCGTTTTCACGCCCAAGAGCCTGCTGCGGCACCCCTGCTGCCGCAGCCCGCTGAAGGATCTGGCAGACAACCAGTTCCATGAAATCCTTCCCGACACGCAAAACATCGGCAAACCCGCAAGGGTGCTTTTGTGCAGCGGCAAAATTTATCACGAATTGCAGGCAGAACGTCTACGGCAGCGGCGCTTTGATGTCGCCATCATCCGCATCGAGCAACTCTATCCCTTGCGCGAGGACCTGCTCGCCGGCATATTGCAGCCCTTACGCGAAACGCGGCACCTGCTCTGGGTGCAGGAAGAGGCGCGCAATATGGGTGCCTGGTCCTTCATCGCACCCCGACTGGCAACCATCGCCGGTCGATGGCCGGACTATTGCGGCCGCCCCGATGCCGCGGCGCCGGACGGCGGCTCCCACCGGCAATTCCTGACCGAACAGCGGCGCATCATCGCAGCCGCGCTGCCATCCGACGCGACTGCCGGATCGGCAGACTGAATTCTTGAGTGAGGACGCCCCCATGGAAATCCGCATCCCCGAAGTCGGCGAATCGATCATCGAGGCCAGGCTGGCCAAGTGGCATTGCCGGGACGGCGCTACAATCGCCAAGGACGACCTGCTGTGCGAACTGGAAACGGATAAAATCACGCTGGATATATGCGCTGAACAGGACGGTGTGATCCGCATCCTTGCCGGGGAAGGAGAAACTCTTCCCATCGGAACGGTGATCGCCACCCTGAAGGAAACCGACGCCGCCAACCATCCGGAGGAGCTGGTACCCCCTCATCCCGGTGCCCCCTTTGCCGAGGGGGAAGAGCTCGCCCCGTTGACGGCCAGGGAACGCCTGAGCCGTCACGAGCCCCTCTCGCCTTTGCGTTTGACCATTGCCAGGCGGCTGCTGCAGGCACGCCAGAACAGTGCCATCGTCACAACCTTCAACGAAGCCGATATGTCGCGGGTCATGGAACTGCGCAGTCACCGGGGAGAACGCTTTGCCCGGCGGCATGGTGTCAAACTCGGCCTGATGGCGTTCTTTGTCAAGGCCTGTATAGATGCCCTGCGGGAATACCCGGTCATCAACGCCCGCATGGAGGAACAGGCCATCGTTTACCAGGAGTTTTACGATATCGGCATCGCCGTGGCCACCGAACAGGGCCTGGTGGTGCCGGTACTGCGGGACGCCGACGCCATGACCTTTGCCGATACTGAAAGGCGGATTGCCGAACTGGCGGACAAAGCTCGAGAGCACCGTCTGGAACTGGCCGATCTGCAGGGCGGCACCTTTTCCATCAGCAACGGCGGGGTGTATGGTTCGCTGCTCGGCACCCCCCTTCCGAACCCTCCCCAAAGCGCCATCCTCGGCATGCATAGCATTCAGCAACGGGCGGTGGTGCGCAACGGCCAGATCGTCGCCCGGCCGATGATGTATCTGGCCCTTAGCTACGACCACCGTTTGATCGACGGACGGGAAGCTGTGAGTTTTTTGAAACGGGTGGTGGAATCGATCGAGGAACCGGAAGATTTATTACTCGAGTAGGGGCGGCGGGTGCCGCCCCTACGGAAGGTTTGATGCGATGGCCACCGAGTGCATTTTATGCTCTCCCTCGGCACTCAGCACTAAAAAACTTACCCGACCTTGGCTTCGGACTTGCTCACCGCCTCGGCCTTGACGCGGTCGAGCAGTTCCGCCAGCACCGGCTTGACATCTTCGCGCAGGGCGCCGGCCACAATGATGAACAGCAAATCGTCGCCGGGTTCCAGGCGACCCTCGCAGGCCTCGATCAGAACCCGGAAAATGCCTGGCTTGCCTTCATATTCCTGCCGCAGTGCTTCAACGCGCTCCTTATCGACCTTCACTTCCACGGCCGTCACGGTTTTGCCGTCGCCCCGCGACCAGCCGCGCACCACGCCGTTGTGCACCAGCAACATGCCGACATTTTCCCTGAACCCCGGCTCCTGTTTCAATTGCGCGATGGTTTTGGTGATATCCATGGTATCCCTCCCGATTAAAAAATCATACAGCGATTCACATCTCTCGCGAATTTCCGCTCCGCCACAACTGCCAACTGCCAGCTTAAATGCCCGGCGGATAAATGTACAGACCTAATCCCCGCCCTTTGCCATCAGCTGCCGCTTCTGCAATGCCTGGCATTTCCTGCAATCGGCGTCTTCAAGGCATTCGAGGAAACGCTGCGATTGCATGGCGGCCATACACCCGCTGCCGGCAGCGCTGATGGCCTGCCGGAAAAAGGGATCCTGCACATCGCCCGCGGCAAACACACCGGGGAGATTGGTCTCGGTACCGTTGCGGGTCAGGATATACCCCCAGTCATCGAGATCGAGCTGCCCTTTGACCAGCGCTGTGTTGGGCACATGGCCGATGGCGATAAAGATGCCGTCGCAGGGAAAGTCTTCTTCCTTGCCGGTGGGCAGATGCTGCAGACGCGCGCCATGCACGCCTTTGTCCCGATCGCCGAGAATGCCGTTTACCACCGTATCCCAGACAAACTGAATCCTGGCGTTTTCCAGGGCACGCTGTTGCATGGGCGGGCTGGCACGCAGGGCATTGCGCCTGTGCACCACTGTCACCTTTTTTGCGAAACGCGCCAGAAACAGCGCATCCTCCATGGCGGTATCGCCGCCGCCGACCACTACCACTTCCTTGCCCCGATAGAAAAATCCGTCACAGGTAGCACACACCGAAACGCCGCGGCCATAGAGCTCCTTTTCGTTGGGCAAACCGAGCAGGCGCGGCGACGCGCCGGTACAGATGATCAGGGAACGGCAACGGTAGTGCTCCTCCCCCAGCCACAGGCTGTAGGGATGGCTGGAGAGCTCGACGCGAGTCACTTCGCCGTTGACGAACACCGTACCAAACTTCTCGGCCTGCCGGCGCATGGCCTCCATCAGTTCCGGACCGTCGACGCCGTCGGGAAAGCCGGGGAAATTTTCCACCAGCGTGGTGCCGGTCAACTGGCCGCCCGGCTCCATGCCGCAAATCAGCAGCGGGCAACAGTTGCTGCGGGCCGTATAGATCGCCGCCGTGTAACCGGCGGGCCCGGAACCGATGATGATCTGATCATGAATCTTGTCACGCACGGGCATCGCTTCTCTCCTTTCCAGCGGCAAAACCATCAAGACGTACTGGCGCCCTGGACGTCTGGCCCGATAACAGGACAGCATCTCAAGCCGCCAATTGCGATTATGGACTTTTACTCCGTCGACACCGGAGGCACGGCGACCGCCCCGGCCGGCGCGATCCGAACGAACCGCTGGCTGCAATGTTCCGCGAGTTCCGCCACCCATTCGGCCTCTTCGACCTGATGGGAATACAACAGTTCGCGATGGTAGGCACCAAGCATGCGACGCAACGCTTCCACGTCATCCGCCGCCAGATCGTAAAGATCAACCTGCGCCCCACGGGCCAACCGCCACTTGAGAGACTCCCGCGTCATGCCCATGGCCTCGTCGAGGTGACAGTAAACAACCCCGCCGGTCATGCCGGAACACATCCATGGACCGGGGTCGCCGAGGACCACCGCACGCCCGGCCGTCATGTATTCAAAGGCAAAGCCCTTGATGTTGGCCTGCCCGGCCAGATTGCCGCCGCTGTCGTCAAGAGGGGCGCGCAGCCGGCCGCCGATGACCACCTCCGCGCCGGACAGGCGCACGCAGGCACGGCTGTCGGCATCCCCCTGGATCAGGAACAGCCCCCCCTGAGCGCCATAGGCCAAGCCCTTGCCAACCGCGCCGCCGACCCTCTGGCCATGCCGGTTTTCGCCCTTGAGGATGACGATCTTGCCGCCGCAGGCGCCCTTGCCAACGCCGTCCTGGGCGCTGCCTTCAATGCGCAGGTTGATGCGCGGGATGTTGAAGGCGGCCAGGCCGTTACCGGGGATGGCATTGCGCCGGAAGTGCAGCAGCACCTGCTTTTCCGCGGCGGCGCCCTTTTCCGACCGATCGCGGTTCATGGCACCAGCCAGATAGGTACCGATGGCACGGTCACTGCTCGAAGCGCCGTGGTCCTCGTATCGGATCCGGCTCTCGGGACCATCAAATGCCTCCGTGACCAGGCTTGAAATCAGCGAAGTCAAATAGTTCAGCGGTTTGCGAATAATGCGCACATCGGCCGAGGAGCGTGGCATGCTGCCCAACGGCACAGGCGCGAGCAGATCGGTCAGATCGAGACGCTCGTGACCGCGCTGCTGCTGCAGCAGTTCGGCCTTGCCGACCATGTCCTGGGTGCGGTGAAAGCCGAGGCGCGCCGTCAGGTTGCGGATCTCCTCGCCAAGAGCGCGAAAAAAGGTGGTTTCGTATATGATGCCGTTTTCCAGAACCCGGGGCACGAAACGCTTGAGACCTTTGGCCTCCGCCTCTTCGATGCTTTCGATCTGAGTAGCGATGCCGACGTGGCAGGTTCCAAGATGGCAACTGCGGCATGCGGTGCAGCCTATCACCACCATGGGCAACGTGCCGAAGCCAACCCGGTTGGCTCCCAGCAGGATCATTTTTACAACATCGCGGCCGCTGTGCATGCCGCCGTCCGCCCAGATCTCTACCTTGTGGCGCAGCCCCGATTCGGCGAGGGCGCGGTGGGCCTCGCGCACCCCGATTTCGGCAGGCATGCCGACAAACTTGATGGCATGCTGGCGCGCCGCTCCGGTACCACCATCATAGCCACTGATGGTGATGATATCGGCACCGGCCTTGGCGATGCCCATGGCAATGGTGCCGATGCCGGCGACCGCCGGCACCTTGACCGAAATGCGGGCGCGAGGATTGGCGGTGCGCAGTTCCTCGATGATCTGGGCCAGATCCTCAATAGAATAGATATCGTGGTTGTTGGACGGCGAGATAAGTGTCACGCCGGGAGCGGCATTGCGCGCCGCGGCAATCTTGTCCGTCACCTTGAACCCGGGAAGGTGGCCGCCCTCGCCGGGTTTGGCGCCCTGGCCGACCTTTATTTCAAGAATATCGGCGGAATTGAGCAGGTTCATATGCACACCAAAGCGTCCCGAAGCCAGCTGCTGCCCGCGGTTGTGCCGATATTTTCCGAGCATGTCGGGGATCTCGCCCCCCTCGCCGTTCATACAGACGATATTGAGACGTTTGGCCGCTTCGGCATAAATGCGAAAGGCCGTCTCGCCCTGGGAACCGAAGCTCATCGCCGAAAAGATGATGGGCAGATCGTGCCCGTCAATCGATGCATCGACTTCCCTGGGATCGACGCTCAGGTCCCCCGTAATATCGAAATCGAGAAGATGACGGATGGCCAGGGGGTGCTCTTCCTTGAATTTACGGATCAGTCGCGACAGTTCATCGTAGTTCTCTTCCATTTTGGCCACCGCGGCCACGGTCTTCCAGATGCGGGGGTAGAGGCGGAACAGTTCCACCACCGGCTGCTGTTGACGGCTACGGGCCACAGCGCTGCGCTGCTGCCCGTCGCCACCCATCGCCGCGAGGGTAAGCCCGCCCCGATCGCTGCCGCAGAAACTGGCCACACCAAGGATATCGGCGATCTCCGGCGCCAGCCCGATGGCCGCAAAATGCCGTCCGTAGCCGCCGATTTCATGGATGCCCATGGTCGACATAACCTTTTCCAGACCCTTGCCCAGCACGTCGAGCAGATGCCCCATGCCGTCCTGCTGTTGGTCGGCCAACTCCCACATGAGGTAAGGGCAGAGGGCGTCCGCCCCGGCGCCGAGCGCACAGATGAGGTCGTGCAGATTGCGCAGGGCTCCCGACCGCAATACCAGCGAACAGCTGCGGCGCAGGCATTCCCCATGTTCGTCGAGCCGTGCTATAAGGTGGTCCTGCAACCATGCCAGAACCAGCAACGGATCGAGAAAACCGGAACCGGGACTGAAACACTGGCTGTCGTCGAGCAATAACAGAACCGCGCCGCCCGCAACGGCCGAGGCCGCTTCTTCCGCGAGCCTTGCCAGCGCATCGGGAACCGTTTCCCGGCGTTGCAGAGCACAGGAAAGGCGGCGGAAACGATGCTTGCCTCCACTGAAATGACCGAGCAGTCGCTCCAGGGTAGTGCTTCCGTGGGCAACCGCGACCTCGTCATCGACGTTGGCGGGCCCAAGGCGCCGTCCGCCGGGGAGCAGCGGCATCATCAGTTCGACGGCCTTGCGCCTGCGCCCATGCAGGGTCGGACAGCCTCCGATAAACACCCGGGTGGAAAAATGTTCCGCCTCCCGTTCCCGGTCGATAGCGGGGTTGGTGACCACCGCGACCTGTTCCTTGAGATAATCGGCCAGATTCTGCCGGGAGGTCGCCAGGGCCGCCAGCGGGCCGTCATAACCGAGAGAGGCGATGGGATCCCGGCCGGTAGCGGCCATCTCCCCGAGATTGCGCAGATCGCTCGATTTCCAGGCGTAGGCCGACAACAGGTTGTCGCGCAACAGTTTACGACTGCGCGTAAACACCGCAGCCACGGCGACGTTGCGATCCGGCAGCGCGCGCCCCGGCGTCACCATACGCGCCTGAGAAGACAGGGGGGTGCGCTTTTTATAGGTACTCAAAACCCGCTGGCGCAGCCGCTGATGATTGAATACTTCAACCGCCTGGAGCAGGGGGATGGCCAGGCCGACCTTTTCTCCCGGCGCGAGGGGTTTGGGATCGGACAGAATCTCTTCCTGGGGAACCACGCCGACTTCCGAGGAAGCAAAGTATTCCCGCTCGGTCTCGCCGAACCAGAGGGGCCGCAACCCCATGGCGTCAACACTGCAGACCACCTGATCACCGGATCGGGCAATGACCGCCGCCGGACCCTGAGCACTGGCGGGGAAAAACCTCCGGAAAAACCCGTAAAGCGCCCGCTGATCCTGCGGCAGTCGCTGCATTTCACTGAAAATAGGCGGGAGCACCATTTCCATGGCTTCGAACAGGGTCAGGCCCTGACCCTGCATTAACCCTTCCAGAAGCCGGTTGAGGTCCTGAGAGTCGCTGCCCCCGGCAGGCAGGGCGATGCCGAGCAAACGGGCCTCTTCCCGCAACCGTTCGATGGTATTGATCTCGCCATTGTGTCCGAGCAGGCTAAACGGCTGGGCCCGCAAAACGGTGGGAAGGGTGTTGGTGGAAAACCGGCTATGGCCGATGGTCACGGCTGACAGAAAATCGCGCCGCTTGAGATCGGGATAGTAACGCGCCAGCAATTCCGGAGCGCCGAGCATTTTGTAAACCGCGGTGCGCTGAGACAGAGAGGCTACCTGCACCGGCAACGCGTCCTCAAGCTCCACATGCAACCGGTACAGCAGGGGCGGCCCGTCCGTCGCATCGGGAACCGTCAATGCCAACTGCCAGAGCACCGGCTCGCTGGCCCGGGCGCTGGCCGACAGGATCTCGCTGCGCACCGGCAACGGGCGGTGCAACAACATCCGGCAACCGCGTGCGGTAAACATGTCGATGATCCGCTTCTGCAGATCCTCCCGATCAACTTTTGAAAGAGCGGCGGGGAGCAGCAGATGCCCGACGGCGAAACCGGGCGCATCGGCCAATTCCGGGACATAATCGGCGCCGGCCAGAACTTCACGCCACAGAAGCCGGGGGATATCGGTGAGGACACCGCAACCGTCCCCTTCCCCGCCGACGCCACCGGCGCGATGCCCCATTTTGATCAGCGCATCGATGGTCCGCTGCAGATTGCCGTGGGTCGGGTGCCCGTGCTTTTTGAAAAACCCGATAATGGCGCAGGCATCCCGTTCGTCGTTGCTGTCCAGAAGGCCCGGAAGACCGGCTACTTTCATAGGATAGGCTCCTCAACAAATGGGTCCGGATAATTCATGAGTCTTTTTTCCCGCACACGATCTTCTAACAAGCATACCCGATCAATAAAACCCTACAACACTTCAGGCAAGGTGTTTACTTTGTTTACTTAGCGGACCTGTGCAAACAAAAGCGCCTCTCTTGTTCAAGAGAGGCGCTTTTGTTTGCACAGGTCATCGGCTCTGAAGTGCTCGCCTTTGAGATTCAGCACACCGTAACCGTTCAGCACATGGCCAGCAGTTGTTTGACCGCCTTTTCGATCCCCGCCGCGGCTTCGGCGATATTCTCCGCCAGCATGTAGGCCGGGGTGGTAACAAGCCGGTTTTTCTCGTCCACGACGATATCATCGACCGGACAGGCCACATGCCGCGCCCCCATGGCTTCGAGAGCGGCGGCGGTGTCCGCATCGTTGCCTATGGTCAGTTGCGGTGCATACCCGTCAAGCGCCTTGGCCAGAACCGCCGGCGCGATGCAGATGCCCGCCACCGGTTTGCCCCTGTCAACCAGGGCCCGCACCAGGCGCCGCACCTCGGGATGCACCGTGCAGTCGGCGCCCTTGACGGCAAAATCGCACAGGTTCTTGGCTGCGCCATAACCGCCGGGGATCACCAGTGCATCGATATCCTCCACGCTAACGGTGGCGGCATCCACGACCTTGCCCCGTGCAATGCGCGCCGACTCGGCCAGCACCGCTCGTGCCTGTCCCGCCTCGACCTGGCCGGTAAAATGGTTGATGACATGCATCTGCTGCATGTCGGGGGCCATGCAGACGGCCTCTGCGCCACCACGTTCGATAGCCAGCAGGGCAAGTACCGCTTCGTGAATCTCGCTGCCGTCATACACGCCGCTGCCGGAAAGCATCACGCCTATTCGTTTCATGTCGTCACCTCCTGTCCTCGCCGGGTTGCGTTCCTATAACCGGGATCATCTGTCCAACATAAAAACCCTGCCGCGCTTGTCAACCCCCTGGTGCTACTCCATGGAATAAATGACCGCCACCGCCCGCGCGGGACCGGTGCCGACAGCGACATAGCCGTGGGGTTCGTTGGAGTCGTAATAAAGTGAATCGCCCGGCCCGACGGTCATGATCTCAGCGCCGTAATGAAATTCCAGCCGCCCTTCGAGAATATACAGGAATTCCTCGCCTTCGTGGCTTACCAGCAATTCGTCCCGCCAGGGCTGTACGTCGAATTCTATCAGAAACGGTTCAAGGCTGCGCTGTTTCTTTCCGTAACCCAGAGACTGGTATTCGTAGGGCGTGCGCCTGCGGCTGCGGCTGCGACTGCTGTGCGCATCCTGCCGGCCACCTTCGCCAGCCCTTACCAGAATACACTTTTCAACGCTGCCTTCCTCCTGGAAAAAGGTATGCAGCCCTACCTTGAGCGCCTTGGCGATGCGCAGCAGCGTCGCCAGCGGCGGAATCACCTGTTCGTTCTCCACCTGGGACAACAACGGCTTGGAAAGCCCCGTGGCTTCCGAAAGGTTCTGCAGGGTCATGCGCCGTTCCTGTCGCAGGCGGCGTATCTTGAGGCCGATCTGCAGATCCTTGACTTCTTCGCGTATATCCGACATGGATTTTGGTTACCTCGCTGTTTTTGTTAAATTTTCTACATTGGACAGGCAACCAAGTCAAGGGCTTTGTCGCCGGCATGAAGGATCGGGGATGTCCAAAAACGGCTGCTGCCGTGTTATGCTTGACAGAAAGAGCTCCATGGATGAGACAAGCGACCCCCAAAAGCCCGTAAGACTTTTGAAAGCCCTGCAGGAACACTATGGACTTTTATCCTCCCGAAAACATACACGGCATCCTGTTCGATCTCGACGGCACGTTGCTGGATATTGAAATGAAAGCCTATATAGATGGCTATATCGAGGGCCTGGCGCGCTGTTTCGAAGACCTGACGGACCCCATGGTCTTTGCGGAAGTCCTGATAAGTTCGGCCTATGCGCTGCTGAACGCGCGCAGCGACCAAATGACCAACGAACAGCTTTTTTTGTCCATGATAGCCCGGCAGCTCGGCATCGGCATCCCCCAGTTGCGCAAACGCCTGCAGCGTTTTTACCGGGAGGGGCTCGCCGCCCTGTCTCATCTGGTAAAACCGTTCCCGGAATCCCGCGCCATCGTGCAAAGCTGCTTTGATCGCGGGTTGAAGGTCGCCCTCGCCACCAATCCGGTTTTTCCGCGGCCCGCCATCAAGGCCCGGCTGCGCGCCGCCGGGCTGGACGACTTTGCCTACCATCATATCAGCAGTTACGAAAACAGCCATTGCTGCAAACCGCATCCGGAATTTTTCCGCGACGTCCTCCACCGCCTGAGTCTGCCCGCCGCCCAGGTCCTCATGGTCGGCAACGATACCGCCTACGATTTGCCGGCCAGCCGGGCCGGTATTCCTACCTTTCTCGTCGACACCTGCCTGATCGATCATGATCAGCGGGCCGCACAGGCCACCTGGAGAGGCGGTCATGACGTGCTCCTGCAATTTATCAAGAGCCTGCAAAAACGCCGCAACGATTGACAGTTTCTGCATTTTCCGCTACGCTGCCGATGATTTATCCCTTGGCAAAGGAACCATTAAAATGAGTCATTTCCGACGCGTTTTTCTGACATGCATCATCAGCGGAATACTCCTGGCAGCCGTGTCGGGCTGTCAGGACGACAAACAAACGCCTTCAAGCCCGTTTTCGGAACAGGCGACCAAAGCGCCGCCGGTGCCCCGGCCGGCCCAGGAACTGCTTGTCGCCCAATCCGCGTTTATCGAGGTCTCCGAAAAAGTTACGCCTTCGGTCGTCAACATCCAGGCCGCCACCGTGAGCCGCGGACCGGACCTGGGACCTCTGTTCGAAGAATTCTTCAACGAGATGTTCAAGGGCCGCACCATCCCGGAACAGAAATCCCGCAGCCTCGGATCCGGGGTAATCATCAGCGGTGACGGCTACATCCTGACCAATGAACACGTCATCCGGGGCGCCGAGGAAATCAAAATCAAGCTGTCGGATGACCGGATTTACGAAGGCAAACTGGTCGGCTCCGATCCCCGAACCGATATCGCCGTGCTCAAAATCGAAACGGACGAAGCACTGCCATCGGCGGTACTCGGCGATTCCGACGCCCTGAAAGTCGGGCAGTGGGCGCTGGCGATCGGAAATCCTTTCGGCCTCGATCGCACCTTGACGGTAGGAGTCGTGTCGGCCACCGGTCGCACCAACATCGGCATCGAGGATTTCGAGGATTTTATCCAGACCGACGCCTCCATCAATCCCGGCAATTCCGGCGGCCCGCTACTCAACATCTACGGCGAAGTGATCGGCATCAACACCGCAATCGTCGCCAGCGGCCAGGGCATCGGCTTTGCCATCCCCGTTAACATGGCGCGGGCCATCGCCGAGCAGCTCATGACGACCGGGCAGGTGATTCGCGGCTGGCTGGGCGTCGGCATCCAGGACCTGTCCCCCGAACTGGCGGAGACCTTCGGCCTGGACCGCAGCAGAGGCGCCCTGATCAATCAGGTGCTGCCGGAATCCCCGGCCCAGCAGGCCGGACTGCGTCGCGGCGATATTCTGCTGGAGGTAAACGGCCATGCCATCCGCAACGCCAGCGACCTGCAGCTTCGCATCGCAAGCATGCCGGCCGGCACCACCGTGCCGCTCAAAATTCTGCGCGACGGTCAGGAGATGACTCTGCAGGTCACCATTCACCCCCGCGGCCAGACCGTTGCGGCACAGAGTGCGGATGAGCGCCACAGTCTTGGGCTGGTTCTGACCAACATACCCCAGGGGCAGGGCATCATGGTGCGCCAGGTCGATCCGGAAGGCGACGGCGCCGCGGCGGGGATTCTGCCCCAGGACATCATTCTGGCCCTCAACAAAACCCGGCTGACCAATCTGAAATCCTGGGACAAAGCCCTGAAGGAAGCCCGCAAGGGCAAAATCATACGGCTGCTGATCAAGCGGGGGAACGCCACCTTGTACCTGGCTTTTCCGCTCAAGCGCGGAGAAAAAATGTCCCGCCGCGATCATCATCCGTTTTATGGCCGGGGCGCCCTGACTTCCGCGGCCCTGCCGGCGGACCGCACCGCCCGCATACCCTTTTCATAATGGGAGGAACCCATGGCAAGGATTGTTGACAACCCCAAGCTCGCCTTCCGGCTGGCTCGCGCCATCGTTTCGGATATCGCTCTGTACAACCAGAACAAAGTGCAGGAAGGCATTGAAAAGGACACCCTCTTCGACGTGCTCAACGATGAGCTTCAGGAAGGTCGCGAGCACTTCCTGGCACGGATTTCGGAAGACATCCCCGATCGTGAGCACATGTTCGATCGTGCGGTCGTCGATGTCATGATCAAGCAGGCTGGCCGCATCAAGAGCTCTATCTGGTAAATGTTTCGGCAGCGTGCATTTTGTTTTGACCGGGGACAGCCGCCGGAAAGACTGGACCGCTTCCTGGCCGAACAGTTGCCGGAGCTGAGCCGGTCCCAGCTGAAAAAGCTCATCGATGACGGACTGGTACTGCTCAACGGTGCACCCGCCAAGGCTGCCAGCAAACTCAAGGGCGGCGAAGCCCTGACCGTCACCTTGCCGGATCCCGGCCCCGCCAAAGCTGTTTCCGAGGATATCCCGCTGACGGTTCTCTACGAGGACCGTTGCCTGATCGTCGTTGACAAACCGCCCGGCATGGTGGTACATCCGGCGCCTGGGCATCAACAGGGAACGCTGGTCAACGCCTTGCTGCATTGCTGCCAGGACCTTTCCGGCATCGGCGGCACCTTGCGACCCGGCATCGTCCACCGCCTCGACAAGGACACTTCGGGGGTGATGGTGGCCACCAAAACCGACGCGGCCCATCAGCACCTCGCCGCCCAGTTCAAGGAGCATTCCATCACCCGGCGTTATGTCGCTCTGGTTCACGGTCTGCTGACCGGCGATGCCGGCAGCATCGATCGCCCCATAGGGCGCCACCCTACCCAGCGCAAAAAGATGAGCAGTGCCTGCCGCGGCGGTCGCCGCGCGGTAACCCACTGGCGCGTCCTGCAGCGTTTTGACGCCGACCGCATGACCCTGGTCGAATTGGCCCTCGAAACGGGACGCACCCACCAGATCCGGGTACATTTATCGGAGTCGCGCCATCCCCTGGTGGGCGATGCCACCTACGGCGGCAAAAGTCGCATGAAAACCATCGCCGACCCGCGGCTTCTCGCCCTTGTCAGGGCCCTTGACCGGCAGGCCCTGCATGCCCGCCTGCTCGGATTCAGGCATCCGGAAACCGGGGATTACCTGGAGTTCGACAGCCCGCTGCCGCCGGATCTGCGGGCGGTCATCGATTATCTCAACGAAAAATACAAGACAGGGCCGCCAGCCTGACAGCCGCGTTGCCTCGACAACTTTTCCGCACCCCCTTTAAGGCGGTGCGTTCAACAGGAGAACCCACGGTTTATGAAACTGGTACGTAAAGGCAAGATCAGCTATATGCAACCCGACTGGGCCGCCGAAACGGCGGTCCAGGCCGGATTTACCACCCGCAACGGCGGCGTCAGCCGCCCGCCTTACAACTCCCTCAACCTCGCCTATAATACCGAGGACGCACGACACAATGTCGAGGGCAACCGCTCGACCCTGACCCGGGCCTTTGATTTGCACCCCCATCAGCTGCTGACGGTGAAGCAGGTGCACGGCACCGACATTTTGGTCATCGACCAGCCGAATCACGATCTTTCACATTTTCTGACGGTGGCCAGCGACGCCATCATTACCAATCAACCCGGGTTCATGTTCGGGGTGCTGGTGGCGGACTGCTTCCCCATCCTGCTTCACGATCCGGCCAAACGGGTCGGAGCCGCCGTTCATGCCGGCTGGCGCGGCGCCGCCAGCGGCCTGCTGGGAAAAACCGTGGAGGCGATGCAGACCAACTTCGGCTGCCGGCCCGAGAACCTGCTGGCCGCCATAGGACCGGGCATCGCGGCCCATGAATACGAGGTCGATCGCGCGGTGCGGGACGCTTTTCGCCAGGGCAGCGGGCACTGGCAGCAGATCGCCCAGGAAACCTCCCTCGGCAAGTGGCAGCTGGATCTGCAGCGCAGCTGCCTGCTGCAACTGCAGGAGGTCGGCATCCCCGCAGCAAGCATCGGCGTGGTGGAGGAATGCACCTGTTGTCACCGCGAAATGTTCTTCTCCTATCGCCGCGATAAGGGGATAACTGGCCGTCAGATCGGCTTCATGGTCCTTTAAAAGCAATGATCGGTGATTGGAAAAACGCCAATCCCAGCCACGAATCGCCAGGCATTTTTTCGAACAGGGCCCACATGGATTGGATGGAAGCTTCAGAAGAACAGATGCGTCGGGAACGGCAGAAAGCCCGGGAACTGCGTAACAGCCAGTGGTGGAAAAACCGTATCGCCAGCGGTATCTGCCACTACTGCGGGAAAAAAGTCGCACCGCGGGATCTGACCCTCGACCATATCGTGCCCCTGGTTCGGGGCGGGCGCAGCAGCAAAGGCAATTGCGTGCCGGCCTGCAAGGAATGCAACAGTCAGAAACAGCACCTGTTGCCGGTCGAATGGGAAGCTTATCTGGAAAAACTCAGGCAGGGATGATGCCGGAACCGGCGTCATCCTCCACAGCATGGCCCTGCCCATCACGCATGGTGCAACTGCCCGGCCTTGCGGTACAAATCGAGGTAGCGCAGCGCCGACCGCCGCCAGGAAAAATCCCCCGCCATGCCGTTGCGCATCAAACGCAGCCAATCGCCGGGCTGCCGATAAAGTGCAAGGGCGCGATCCATCGCGCGCAGCATGGCGGGCGACGAAATTTCCTCGAAGGTAAAACCGTTGGCCTGCGCCACGCCGTCCCGCGGGTCAAAAACCGTATCGGCAAGCCCGCCGGTACTGCGCACCACCGGCACGCTGCCGTAACGCAAGGCGATAAGCTGCCCCAGCCCGCAGGGTTCGTAACGGCTTGGCATCAGAAACATGTCGCTGCCGGCGTAAATCAAACGGGCGAGACGATCGTCAAATCCCAGACGCACCGCCGCTTGTCCCTTGCTTTGGGCACCCAGGCGCGCAAAACGGTCCATGTAATCCTGATCCCCCGATCCCAGAATCGCAATCTGCACCCCCCGCTCCAGCAATGCCGGCCAGGCCTGTTCGACCAGATCGAGACCCTTCTGGGACGCCAGCCGCGTCACCATCGCCAGCAGCGGCGTTTCAGCCTCGCATGCCAGGCCGAGACGGCTTTGCAGGCGGCGCTTGTTGGCGTGCTTCCCGTCGACATCGTCGACATGGTAAACAGCCGCCAACGCCGCATCGTGGCTGGGATCCCAGAGCTGGTCGTCGATGCCGTTCAATACTCCGAACAGGCGATCGGCCCTTGAACGCAGGATGCCGTCAAAACCATGCCCCATTTCCGGGGTCTGGATTTCAGTACAGTAGGTTTCGGAAACGGTGGTAAGCAGATCGGCGTAAACCAGAGCGCTTTTCAAAAACGATACCTGGCCGTAATACTCGAATCCTTCCATGGCGAACAGCGCGGGATCCAGGTTCAGGGCAGCGACCACCTCCGCCGGAAACAAACCCTGGTAACCGAGATTGTGTATGGTGGCGACGGTTGCCGTGCCGGTATAAAACGCGCTGTCGCGCCAATCGGTGCGTAAAAGCGCCGGCACCAGCCCGGTCTGCCAGTCGTTGAGATGCAGCACGTCCGGTCTGAAACCGATCTGTGGCAAGGCCGCCAGCAGGGCCCGGGCAAAATAGCCGAAACGCAAGGCATTGTCGGCGTGGTCGCCGCGCGATGTGCCGTAAAGGCCGTCGCGATCATAAAACCGGTCCTGTTCCAGAAAATAAACCGGCACCTCTCCAAGGCTCCCTTGCCACAACCGCCCGGCAACGGCCGTGCCGGCGATTTCGATGGACGGCAACGGCGCCAGAGGGGACAGCTGGAAGTCGCCCTGTTTGACGCTGCGATACAACGGCATGAAAATGCGGACATCATGTCCCAGGCGGTGCAGTTCGCCGGGCAGCGAACCGGCCACATCGGCCAACCCGCCGGTTTTGGCAAAAGGGGCCACTTCGGAAGCCATCAACACTATGTTCATTGCAAAACTCCTGCGGCTTGCCGCCATGTTTACGGGCAATCTGAGAAAAACTGCAGCGGCCCGGCTTATACGAGGGCGCGGAATTTATCCAGACGATATCCGGCCAGCTCGGCCCGGTGCAGCATCAGCGCCAGTTGCTGCGGCGAGCCTGCGGCGGATTCCTCGTCATCAGAAGTGTCTTCCAGAGCCGCGGTCAGGATCAGGCCGGCCAGTAACCTTTCGAAACGTTCACGATTGAACCAGTCGCAATCCTGGTAGCGATGCACCAGCAGAAACTCCCGCACGGCGACATCGTCGAGCAAAGGTCCAAGCCAGTGCTCCTCCTGCAGGCAGCCGCAGCCGCGCCAGCGAAGCAGCAGCTGCAGCAGCTGCAGATTTTCCGCTGCCGCATCCTCGGGCCAGCGCGCCGTGACAACATCGGTCAGCAACTGGTGCTCCAGCCACCGGATGAAGGCGGCAGGTTCGGCAAGGGACTCCGAAAGCAGCGTCAGGGGATGCACAATCAGCCAGGGGCCAAGCACATCGCGAACCGCCTGCCGCGCCGCAATAGCGTCCAGCTCGACTACCCGCCGCAACTGTCCGTGCAACCGCTCCAGCAGGGGACTCCGGTTGACCTCCAGGCGCAGATCGCGCTGCAGTGCGCCCAGAAAGGCGGCGTAGCCTTCCAGAACCGGACCCTGGTCGGCACCGTTGTCAAAAAGGACAGCGTCACAGCTTTCCAGCACCTGCCGCAGAGACCGCAGCAGCTCCCCATGTACAATCCGCCGATATTCCCGATCGAGATCAGCTACCGGCCGCCCTTCCAGAGCCTGCCACAAATGCCGCCAATGGCCGTCGGCGTCGCTCACTTCGACAAAATCGAGGAACACATGGCATTGATAGGGGCCAGGGGAGACAAACAACCCCTGCTGCGCCAGTTCCTGCGAAAAACGCAGATACTGCAACCCGGTGCAATGATCGCGAAACCGGTAAAGAATCTCCGGCTCTGACCGTAAGGCCAGTGCATCGGCCAGGGTCGGCCCAAACCCGGTTCCGGATTCTCCGGCGCGGGGACAGGCATTGCGGATCCACCCGCCAACCTGCAACGATCGGTTATGAAACACCACCAGGGCCCGCTGTTCACCCCGGCGATTGCTGTAAGCCAGAACATCCTCCAGCACCGCGCCGTCGCTGACACAATCGTACAACGCGAAATGTTCGGCGCCACTGAACAGGGAGCGACGGTGCAGCAGCGGAAAGATCACCTTTTCATGATGCGCCACGAACCCTTCGTCGACCTCCTCGTGCAGATAGGCGCGCCGGTATTCCATGCCGTATTTTTCCCGGAACCCCTCCACCTGGCCATGGCCGAACATGGGCAGCCCCGGCAGGGTTGCCAACAGCACAGCCACCCCGAAATATTTGTCACCCTTGCCGAACTGCTCGACGGCGGTGGCTTCGTCCGGATTGCTCATGAAATTGACGAAGCGCTTGAGGATTTGGGGATTGAAAGCCAGCGTGTTTTTGAGCAGCTGACGGTACCTGGCGTTGTCTTCCTGCTTCATCATGTGCATGAAGGCGCTGTTGTACACCCGATGCATGCCGAGGGTGCGGACAAAATAACTCTCCATCAGCCAGAAGGCTTCCGCCAGCAGCAGTGTATCGGGAGCCTCGGCAGCCACCCGGTCGACCACCTCGCGCCAGAATTCCATCGGGAACAGTTCCTCGAATTGAGCGCTGGCGAGGCTGAATTCCGAACGCGACGGCACACCCGCACCGCCGCCGGGCAGCGGAAACCACAGCCGCTGATAATGTTTTTTGGCCAGAGTCATGGCCGCGTCGAAGCGGATCACGCGAAAGGTGCGTGCAACCTCGAGGATGGTGCGGATCATCGCTTCGCGCACCTGCGGCAGCAGAAAATTCAGCTGGGCGGTGTCATTCCAGGGCAAGTGGGTGCCGTCATTGCCATGATAGATGTAACGCTCTTCGCCACTGTAATGATCGACCCGCTTGAAAACCACGGCGGCATCGCTGTGGTCCCAGTAGCCGTCTTCCAGATAAAGGCTCATGCCGTTGTTGGTCGACAGGTCGGGGCCCGTAAAGCGGTAGCCCGGGTAAGGCGGATGGGATGTCTGCACGAACCAGTCGGGATGCTCCCGCATCCAGCGCGAATCGATGCCGGTATGGTTCGGCACCACGTCGCAGGCCAGCCGGATGCCGCGCTGCCGACAGCGCCGGTCGAGATCGTCCAGGTCCGCCTGCCCGCCAAGTTCATCGGCAACCCGGTAATCGTAGAGGGCATAGGCCGAAGCCTCGGCTTCGGGATTGCCGCGCAGCCGCTTGATCTGTCGGGATGCCGGAGAACGCTCCCAGATGCCGATCAGCCACAATCCTGAAAACCCGCGCGCCGCCAGCTGATCCAGCTCGGCGTCGGGGATGTCCCGCAGGCGGTTCACGGCACGCCCGTAATGGCGGGACAGCTGATAAAACCAGACATGCACCGACTTGGCCAGCAACACCAGATCGGACATCCAGTCTCGGTCCGGCGAAAACCGTTCTTCCTCCACGACCGGCAGCCTGCCATAATCCGGCACGGCCTGAGGGCCGGGACCGAAACCCCGCATGCGCGTCTCCTCGGTCCGCAGCGCAAATCCGGCATCGATAGCCAGCAACACATGCTCCGGCAGGATCCCCTTCCAGTGCTCGCGCACAAAGGCCAGTTGCCCCTCGAGACTGTCGGGAGAGGCCTGTACCGGTGCCTGCAGCAGCTGCAACAAAGGCACATCACTAAAAAGCCCGCCCCCGTCGGGGCGACACAGCAGCTTGTCCAGCGCCTGCAAGGTGGCCCGGTAGGGGATCATGCGGTTCAGTTCATCGTCATCGAACAGAGGACGAAAGGCCGCGGCTGCCGGGTTGGCGCTCTGCACCGACAGTACCAGCAATTCAAGCAGCGCCGCGCCACGGCCTGGATCGCCGTCGGGACCCATCAAAAACCGATGCGGCGTCATACCTTTCCAAACCACATCCGGAGGATAAAGCGCGACAAAGGACGCCAGGCTGCGTTGCAGGCCGGCAAGGGCCACGGCCCGGCCCGCGATTACCACGTCATCCCTGCCGACCATGCAATTGCGTGTCTGCAGATACCGGTACGCCGTCCAGCGCAGTGCGTTGCTGAGCATCGCCAGCAGTTCCAGCCTTCCGGCGCTGCAGGCGGGATTCGCGTAACGTTCCCCCAGGTGATCCGTCACCTGGCGCAGCCGGTATATCCGCGAAACACCGGCCGGAGCCGGCAGCTCGGCCAATTGACGCCGCGCCCCGGCACTGATCTGAAAAGACAGGGAAAAATAGGGTTCAAAACCGGGAACCGATGCCGACAGGGGATCAAGGGGAGCAGTCATGGCAATGGGCTGAGCAACCTTTCTGGAAAACGCTTGCAAAACAGGTGATGGCAAACCTGACTGGAACGGTGTCATTGCACCGCTTCAACCAGATAGCGTGCCGCATCTTCAGGTGAAGTCGGGTTGATGAAAAATCCGGTCCCCCCTTCGAATCCTGCCGGATCCATGATTCTGGGGTAAGCTCAAAATACCAGTGATAATCGGCAGGCAGCGAATGCCAGAACTCCGGACGCCCCGGCCGCGGCACGGCCAGTGGCGCATTGTGCAGTACCAGATTGAAGGGGGGATCGCGCAGCACCGCACGCAGGCGCCGTAACACATCATGCAGGGTTTCCCCCAGCGCGAGCAGCATATGGTCGGTCAATTGGGCAAAATCATGAAGATGACTGCGCGGCACGATACGCAGAGTAAAGGGATGGCGCGAAGCAAACGGTGCAAAAACCGCGAATTCCCCATCGACTCGCACCAGACGCCGTCCGTCGGACAGTTCCTGGGCGAGCATGTCGCACATCAGGCAGCGTTCCTTGCGGCGGAAATAGTCGCGACTGGCCCGCAATGCGATCCGCAGATGAGGCGGAATGACGGGCAGGGCCAGCAGCTGCGAATGGGTATGGGGGATCGTGGCGCCGGCTTCCAGCCCGTGATTTTTGTAAATAACAATATGCCGGAAGCGTTTGTCGCGCCGCAGGTCGACCAGCCGCGAGCGAAACGCGCGAAACACATCGGCCAGCTCCGCCGCCCGCAGGTCGGCAGGTTGGCGCTCGTGTTCCGGGGTTTCGATAATCACCTCATGGGCGCCGATACCGTTTTTGACATCGTATACCCCTTCCCCTCTTGCTTCGAGTTGCCCTTCGATGCGCAGAATGGGAAACTTGTTCGGAATGACACGCACTTTCCATCCGGGCTGGTTGGGAAGACCGGCATCCGGCCGCAGGGCATAGACTTCCGCCGGCGTTTTGTCTTCCTGCCCGTAGCAGAACGGACAGACGCTGGTTTCGATGCGCTTGCGCTCGGTGATAAAATCGACGGGGCGGCGCCCCCGCGCTTCGATAATCGCCACCCAGCTATCAATAAAGGGGTCCCAACGCAATTCGGACAAACGCAACACTCCTTTCCGGCATCACTGCCGTCATTACGGCCCGCGAGTTCAAAGGGGCCACTGCGGGGCTTCCGCATCGGGCCCCGGGTAAATCAGGGCCAGCTCCCCCCCGGCGGGCCAACGGGCCAACTCCCTTCCGGAATCGAGCACCGTCAAGGACACGTTCAGTGCACCGCCCGGCTTAAGGTCCAGCAGCTTCAGCGGCAAGCCCATTTCCGCGATGGTTCCCGCAGCCCCTGGTCCCTCCCCGCCGCCGGCCCCATCGACACTTTGCACCAGCACGCGGTTGGCCCTGGCCGCCAGGCGGGCTTCCCAGACACCCTCGGCCTGCAAGCGCACCAGCAGTTCTCCGTCCGGCCCGGCTATTTGTTCCACGGGCTGGCGAAAATCGAACCGCAGATAGAAAAAATTTTCATCGTAGCCATAAAAAAAACCCAGAAGATCAAAGCTGGCATTATGCATGGCACCGCCGCCGCCCAGTTCCACGGTGCCGGCGCCGTGCCATTCAAAATAATCGGTCAGCCGTCCATCGATGACGGGGCTTACCGATTCGGTGGGAGGATAAACGCGACTGCTGCGGCGCGCCCCCCTCAACGGATAGTGCAGGCAGGGCGGCACCGGCTTTCTGATGGCGCGGTAGAAAGCCTGCAGATGATGCCGGAAAAGCTGATCGAAAGTTTCCGCCTGCTCGCTGCGATGGTGCTCGCCAAACCACCAGAACCAATCGCTGCCTTCCGCACGCAGCAGATGCGGCCAGCCTTCACCCTGGCAGTCCGCATCTGCGGACTGCAGGGCGCGGCGCGCTTCGCCCAGCCATTCCCAGGCGCAATTTTCCTCGGGGTGCCCGATCCAGATATCGAAATCCCCATTGATCCAGGATCCCGGTGCCAAAACCTTCAACGGCTCAGGCTTGCGGCTGGCCAAGGCTTCGCTGAAGGTGACCGCCCGCAGAACCGGCGAATCGGCCAGACCCCGATAAACAGCCTGCAAAAAAGCAAAGCCGTTTTCTTCATAACCTTCCCAGCAATTTTCTCCATCCAGAATCAGGGTCACCACCCCGCCCGGCACTTGCTGAGCCAGTGCCCGCAGGCGGTCAAGAAGATCCGCCGCCGCCGTCTGCGAAGGCCAGGTCGCATACACAAAACCAATGCGGTCCGACAGCTCCCGGTCCCGAAACAGCAGCGGCAATCCCAGATAACTGTACGGGCGATAAAGTGACGTGCGGTCGCCGAGCCCTCCGGGCAGGGATTTTTCCAGCAGGGCTTCATCGCCGGCAGTCCAGACGGCACCTTCATCGGCCATGATGCGCACCACGGATTCGCTCAGTCCGCCTTCGGACGGCCAGATGCCGCGCGAACGGACTCCGAAAAAATCCCCCGCGCTCGCCAGTCCCAGGCGAACCTGCCGACGGGCATCCTCCGGAAAACGGAAGGGCGTTTTTGGCAACAAAACTCCCTCGCGGGCGCGGGCGGCTTCACCGCTATCGCACAGCAGCGGCAGTATGGGATGGGCATAGGGCGTTACCGACAGTTCTACGGCACCCTCGTCCTCGGCCTGCCGGAACCGCGCCAGGATGCCCTCCACAACCTCCTGGTAAGCCTGTAACAGCCGGTGCTTGTCCTGCTCATCGAAGTTCCGCCCCTTGGCCAGCAGGTCGGCCACGACGCCCGGCTCCCGACGCAGGTAATATCCGGACCATGACAGCAGAAACCATACCTGCAGATCCCGCAGATCCGCTTCCGAGAACCGCTGCCAGGCCGAAGATTTCCACAAGGCGCGCTGCTCCGCCAGTTCGCGGTAGCGGGCATGGGGCCGGATATGCCGTTCAGCGTGAACCGAAAAAAAACACTGCACCAGACTGGCACGCTCGCCGTCGGACATGGCCTGCGGATCACGACGCGCCAGTTCGAGCCAGCGGTCCCTGAGGCTTTTGGAGGCGTATTCCCGGAGCTGCTCCAACAGGGTCGGCACCAGATTGAAGGTCACCCGGATACCATGATCAACGGCCGTTTGCAACATATCGCCGTAATCCTTGACCGCATGCAAAAACACCCAAGGCAGCAGCACTTCGTCCTGCAGCGGATCCCGGTAATCGGGTTGATGCATATGCCAGATCAGGACAACATCCAGAGGTTTCATCGATTTCGCGATACGCAACCCAGTGCCCCGTTCAGGGGTTGAGAAGTTCCTTTTTCCAGGTTTCAACCTTGTTCCGGTAATTCTCCAGCAGGCTTTCGGCGCGCCGGATATCGGGGGAATCCGCCACGATATGCATCAGCGGCCGATACTGATCAGGCAATACCAGTACCCAGTCGTCTTCGAAGCGGATCTTGACGCCGTCGACGAAGGAAGCATCGAGATTCACGGTATGCTCGCTCATCTTGCGCATCACGCCGCCCTTGAATTGCCGACTGCAGGGGATTTGCGCCTGCCGGTAAGCGCGGTCGGGAAGACTGCGACGCAGACTGCCGAGACTCATGCCCGCGTGACCGAGCATTTCGAGAATCTTGGCCACCGCGAACATGCCGTCAAAATGCCCCTGAAAACCCGGCACGGCGAAACGGCCGTCCAACGTGGCGGCCAGCAGGCCGCCACGCTCGGACACCGCCTCCAGCAGGGCGCGCGCATCGTTTTTGACGATACGGCAGGTCAGGCCGCTCTCCTGGGCGACCTTCTCAAGCGCCATCGGCGCTGACACCGGCAGCGCCAGGATCCCGGCCATTCCGCAGCGACTCACCAGGGAAACCACCACGCCAAGGGCTTCGATTTCCGTCAGCAGACTGCCGCTTTCGTCGATGATCCGCACCCGCTCCCCCGACGGATCGAGCCAGAAGCCAGCGGCAGCTTCGAGGGATACGACGATACGGGACAGCTGCTGCATGGCGCGGGCAGTCTGATCCGGGGCCGTTGCACTGCGCCCTTCTTCAAAGCGGGAGTTGAGTTCGACAACCTCGCAACCGAGATCCGTCAACAGGCCGGGAAGCAGCTCGCCGGCAGGGGAATGATTGAGGTCGATGACCACTTTCGGCGCAAACGACCGCAACAGGCCGCCATCGAGGGCGCGCAAAAAGCCTTCCCTGTAAAAAGCGGTCAATTGCGGCAGTTCCCTGATCTCCCCCGGCTCGGCGTAATGCACGCGGCGAAAATTTTCCTTGAAGAAGATCCGTTCGACGGCCTTGGCGGTGCCGGAGGGGATTTCAAACCCTTCCGCATCGTAAAACAGGATCTCAGTGGCCGCGGAATCCTCGCCGAATTGCCGGAAATGAACCCCGCCGACCTCGCCGAAGGTGCCGAGCTTGTAACTCATAACCGGCAGCGGCATCTGCTTGATATCGCGCACATTCACGCCGGTGGACAGCACCCCCCCGAGAAACGCGCGCTTGAGCATGCGCGACGAACGCTGGCCGTCGCGGCTGGTGATCACATAACTGTCGCGCGGCAACACCGATCCGTAAGCGGCGCCAAGCTTGGCGCAGAACTCGGGCGACAGTTCCACATTGCTCAAGCCGCGAACCGAGGCGCCTTCGAACAGACTCTTGCGCCACTTGTCGCCCCAGATCAGATTGGTGCTGACAATGGAGCCGCTCTCTATCGATTTGCGCGGCCAGATTTTAACGTCCTTGCGCAGATAGGCCTCGTCGCCGACATCGGTCTCGTCGCCGATGACCACGCCTTCCTCCGACACCACGCCGCGCCCGAGGCGGGTGCGATGTCCGGCCACGGTGCCGAACAGACGGCATCCGCGCTTGACAAACACATTGTCCCAGAGGATGACATCCTCCAGTTCAACATCGTCCTCGATCACGCAGTTGCGGCCGATGACGCAATTCTTCAGCCGCGATCCTCCCTGCACCTGACTGTTGTCGCCGATCACCACCATCCCTTCAAGGCGCGACAGGTCGGCCTCCGCCACCTGGGTATCGGTGCCGAGATAAATCCTGCGGCCTGCCTCACACAGGACCGGTTCGGGCAGCGATACCGCCACTCTGTCGCGAAACAGGTCCCGGCAGGTTTCCAGGTAGGCGTCGGTATTGCCGATATCTGCCCAGTAGCCGCGCTGCCGGCATCCGTACAGCGGGCGCCCCTCGGCCAGCATACGCGGGAAGATATCCTTGGACCAGTCCCGGTTGGTCTTTTCCGGGATCATATCGAGTACCGCGGGCTCGAAGACATAGATGCCGGTGTTGATGGTATCGGAGAACACCTCGCCCCAGCCCGGTTTTTCAAGAAACTTGGTGATGGCGCCCTGCTGATCGGTAATCACCACCCCGAACTGCAGAGGATCCTCCACGGATGTCAGGGTGATCGTGGCCAGGGCCTGCTTTTCCTCGTGAAACTTCAAAACCTCGCCCAGATCGAAATCGGTCAGCAGGTCACCGCTGATTACCAGAAAACGTTCGTCCAGATAAGGCGCCGCGGCCCTGACCGCGCCGGCAGTTCCAAAATCCTCCAGGGGCGTGACATAGGTGATGCGAACCCCCAGTTCGCTGCCGTCGCCGAAATAGTTCTTGATGATCTCGGGCTGGTGAAACAACAGCATGATGACATCCGAGATACCATGCTGTTTCAAAAGCGCAATGATATGACTCATGATTGGCTGGTTGACCAGAGGCACCATCGGTTTGGGCTGATTGATGGTCAAAGGCTGCATGCGGGTTCCGAACCCGCCTGCCATGATCACAGCTTTCATCGGTTCGCCCCCTCGCCCTGGAGCAGCTTGCCCCGTTTGATCAACACGCGTCGGATCTCGTTTTTAAGTTCAGTGAGATCCGAACTTTTCACCACGTAACCGTCCGCCAGCCAGGAGGAAAAATCCTCTTTGTAGCAACTGAAGGCGGTACAGAGAATCACCGGCAGGTCCTTCCGGCGGCCGATAATATCCTGCAGCATGGCAAGACCGCTGTCCCCACCGACCTGGATATCGAGCACCACCAGATCATAGACGTGCTTCCGCAAAGCGGCATCGGCTTCAACCGCGGAACCGACCGCGTCGACCTGATACCCCTCTTCCTCCAGTTCACATTGGAACAGGTAGCGGATGTCCTGTTCGTCATCAACCACCAGCAAACGCGTCACAAAGCCCCTCCCTTGATGATTATCCGGACCCGATGCCAAGTCCGCCGAGAATGCGGGCATGGCGGCTCGTCATGAAAGCCGAGTGGATTATATCAGGCAGGGGGGCTATTTCAATCGCGCCCGGAAAATCCGGCGGCTTCTTCCAAACCCCTTGCTCTCAGGGGCTACCGGTGGCATAGTCGCGCCATGCAAGAGAAACCATACCGCAGCTTTTCCGCACATCTGAAACAACGCTTCGGCGGCCGCGTCCATAAAATATCCGTCGATGCAGGCTTCTCCTGTCCCAACCGTGGCGCTACCCGCGACCGGCCGGGATGCCTGTTCTGCGATCCGCAAGGCTCCGGTGCCGTCGGCATCGACCGCGGTTTTCCGGTGGCCGAGCAGATCGAGCGCGGCAAGGAAATCATGACCCGCAAATACAAGGCCGGGCAGTTTCTGGCCTACTTCCAGCCGTTCTCCAATACCTACGCTCCGGTGGCGCGCCTGCGCGCCCTGTACGACCAGGCCCTCGGCGTTGAAGGCGTGGTGGGGCTGGCGGTTGGCACGCGGCCGGACTGTGTACCGGAAGAAGTTCTGGATCTTTTGGGGGAATACCACCGGCGCACCTACTTCTGGCTGGAACTCGGCCTGCAGAGCAGGCATGACCGTACCCTCGATTTTTTACGCCGCGGGCACGATTATGCCTGCTTCACAAAAGCCTATGCAGCCGCCAGAGCCAGAGGCCTGAGGGTCTGCGTACATATCATTCTGGGATTGCCGGGAGAAAGCCGCGACGATATGCTGGCCACCGCCGATGCCATGGCCCGCCTGCGCATTGACGGTATCAAACTGCACCTGCTGCATATCCTGCGCGGTACGCCATTGGGGAATCTTTACCAGCAGGGCGGTATCGCCGTGCTGGAACAGGAGGAATATGTTTCGCTGGTGGCGGATGTGATCGAACGTCTGCCGGCGTCAACCCTGATCCACCGGCTGACGGGAGACGGTCCGCGCGAGACGCTGCTGGCACCGCTCTGGTCGCTGAACAAATGGGAAGTACTCAACGCTATCGAACAGGAATTGTTGCGGCGCGGAACATGCCAGGGGTACCGGGACGGGGAAAGCTGAAAAAAGAGACGGCGCCAGCGTTGCGGGCCATCGCCGGGACAGCCACCGGAAAGTTGCCGGATCAAAAACACATGAGACGCTGAAACAGCTTAAAAACCGGCTTTTTCCGCAACAACCGGCCGCGACGGCCGGTCAATCTGCTCGCCGCCACTCCAGGAAACAAGAATCAGGGAAGCCCAGACAAGACTGAAAAGGACAACAACGGTTTTAAACATGGGAGCACCCTAATAACGAAAGATAAAAAGCAACTGACGTAAACTGCGGCGCAACATAGCTGAAATGCGCAGGAAATGCAAGACGCTTTCGCGTTTTTCCACCATCGTTTTTGCACAACGGTAAACCATGGCCATACGCTGTCACGCTTACAAGCCCCCCTTGCCGGGCGCCCGGTGCTGTGGTATCTTCCTGGGCGCCCGATGTCTGTGCCTGCCGCCTGCGCCTTGCATACCCTCCGCCGTCGTGAAGTATTTATGAACCTGTCCTCTCTCAACGATCAACAACGCGCCGCCGTCCGCCACACGGAAGGTCCGCTGCTGCTGCTGGCAGGGGCCGGCTCGGGGAAAACCCGCGTCATCACCAGCCGCATCGCCTACCTGCTGAAAAACAGGGGGGTGACCTCGGAAGCGATCCTTGCCGTCACTTTCACCAACAAGGCGGCGCGCGAGATGCGTGAGCGGGTCGAAAGCATGGTCGACCGCAGGCAGGCCAAGGGCATGGTCATCAGTACGTTTCACGCCCTGTGCGTGCGCATCCTCAAGGAGGATATCGAACAGCTCGGCTACAAAAAGAACTTTTCCATTTACGGCGGCGCCGATCAGTTGCGGCTGATCCGCGACCTGCTGCAGGAAATCAATACCGGCCTGCGCAAATACGATGCCGACCGCGTACTGTACCTGATCTCCGACGCCAAGAACCGCCTGATTGCACCCGACACCTTTCAGCCTCGCCACGGCGATGAATACAGCGGGGTGGTGGCCGCTATCTACCCACGCTACCAACGTGCCCTCAAAGCTTTCAATGCGGTCGATTTCGACGATCTGATCATGTTGACGGTGCGCCTGCTGCAGGACAAGCCCGCCGTTCTGGAAAAATATCAACAGCGTTTCCGGTATCTGATGGTGGATGAATACCAGGACACCAATGCCGCGCAATACCGGCTGTTGCGGCTGCTGGCCAGGGGGCACAACAACCTGTGTGTGGTCGGCGACGACGATCAGTCCATCTACGGCTGGCGGGGCGCGGATCTGGGCAACATCCTCGATTTCGAAAAGGATTTCCCCGGCACCATGGTTATCCGGCTGGAACAGAACTACCGGTCCACAGGTAATATCCTCGCCGCCGCCAATGCCGTTATCCGCAACAATCGCAAGCGCAAGGCCAAAGCCCTGTGGACCGCCGGCGGCCCGGGAGACATGATCGACTATCTGCTGTGCGATGATGACGAAGACGAAGCCCGAACAGTGGTGGAACGCATCATGGCCGAGAAGTTCCGGGCCAGCCTGAACTACCGGGATTTTGCCATCCTGTTCCGTACCAACGTCCAGTCACGGGCCTTCGAGGAACAGCTGCGCTACCAGAACGTACCCTACGTGCTGATCGGCGGTCAGCAGTTTTTCGACCGCAAGGAAGTCAAGGATGTGCTGGCCTATTTCCGGGTGCTGCTCAACCCCCGTGACGAGGTCAACCTGCTGCGCATCCTCAACACGCCCAGGCGGGGCATCGGCGACACCAGCGCCGACCGTCTGATCCGCTTTTCCGCCGAGCATGAACTCCCTATGTGGCAGGTGCTGCAGGACGCCGCGCAGGTCGACGGACTCGGCGAAAAAACCCTCGAAGCGATCGGGCGGTTCGTGCAGCTGATGGACAGCTACCGGCGACGGTTCCGGGTCGGCCGGCTCAGCGAAACAGGCCGCGAACTGCTCGAAGAACTGCGTTTCGAAGACGATCTGCTGCGCACCGCCCAGGATCCGGAGCGGGCGCGGCGGCGCATGGCCAACGTCGCCGAGGTCGTCAATGCCATGGCCTCCTACGAGCAGCGTGAAGCCCAGCCGACCCTGGAAGGTTTTCTGGAAAAGGTGTCGCTGCTCGACCGCGACGAGCCACCGCGCCAGGACAAGGACGCCAAGCTGCAACGCGATGCGGTGGTGCTCATGAGCCTGCATGCCAGCAAGGGTCTCGAATTCCCCTGTGTGTTTCTGGTCGGCATGGAAGAAGACCTGCTGCCCCATAAAAAATCGGTGGAGGAAAGCTTCGATATCGAGGAAGAACGCCGGCTGTGCTACGTCGGCATCACCCGCGCGCAACAGAAGCTGTCCCTGCTCGGCACTTCCCGGCGCAAGAAATACGGCGTCATGCAAACACGTGCTGCGAGCCGGTTTCTTGAAGAGATCCCCGGCGAGGTCCTGCGCAGATCGATCGGCGACGCCCCGAGTACATCCACCGAGGAAGAAAAAGATCAGCTGGCCCGGACCGCATTCGCCAACATCAAGTCAATGCTTGGCGACTGACACGTAACCAGGCCGCACAATATGACTTCACGCTGTTTCCCTGGCGGGACAGTAGCTGCCGCCGTGACATGCCGGCAGCGAAGCCGAGCTACCCCCTTTTATCCGGATGGGATTTAGGCTATCCTTAGGACGTTTTATGATCCCGGCGGCCCCCCGGCCGCAACTTCACCCATCTCCGGAGGTAACCATGCGAGGCCTGCTGATCCGCTGGATTATGTTGACCGTTGCCATATTGCTGGCCGCCTGGCTGTTGCCCGGCATCACGGTGGGAGGCCCGGTGTCGGCATTTTTCGCCGCCGCGGCCCTGGGCATTCTCAATGCGCTGTTCCGGCCCATCCTGCTGCTGCTCACCCTGCCGCTCAACATCCTGACCCTCGGCCTTTTCACTTTCGTCATCAACGCCCTGATGCTGATGATGGCATCGGGAATCATCGGCGGCCTGCAGGTGGCCGGTTTCTGGTGGGCGGTGCTCGGCTCGCTTATCATCAGCAGCGTCAGCTGGCTGTCGACCTCGTTGATCAACGAGCGCGGTCGTGTCGAGGTCATCTCCCTGCGTCAACGTCACGGACGCTGGGAATAACACGGGACACCCCCGGGAGGATTCATGCTGCGAAATCTGAGTGCCGCGTTTACCGGCGGCGTTATCGGCGGGCTGCTTTCCAGCCTGCTGTTCTGGGAACTGGGCCGGGACGGCGTTCTGTCCTGGTTGGGCATTGCCCTGCGCCCCGCTCTTAGCCTGGCGTGGCTCTACCCCCGACTGATCGTCGGCGGTTTGTGGGGGCTGCTGCTGATACTGCCCCTGCTGCCGGGCCGCCCGGCCAGCCGCGGCCTGCTCTGGAGCCTGGCGCCATCGGCCTATGTACTGTTGCATCTGATGCCCCGGGCCGGCAAGGGCCTGCTCGGCCTCGGCTATGGCGCGCTGACTCCCGCTCTGATTCTCTTGATTTATGCTGTCTGGGGGGTTAGCGCGGCCCTGTGGCACCGCGCCGCAAGCCGCTGAGCGCGGCCTGCCGGGACCTTTATTCACCACAAAGCGGCTTTGTTCGCTGTTTTTTAAAAATCCGGAAAATTCGCGAGGTACACGACATTGAAAAACCATGCCATCATGATCATTCTGCTGCTTGTTGTCGGCACCGCCGCAGGCTACTTCATGCTGCGTGACAGCCAGGCTCCCGACCTGACCCTGACCCCGGAAAGCGGCGCCGTTTCGGCCAAAAAACCGCCGGTGCTCAAGATCCAGGACGACGGCGCCGGTCTCAAATCGCTGAAGGTCAGCGTTTCCCAGGACGGCAAGACCGCCGAATTGATCAGCAAAACCTGGCAAGGCGGCGTTTCCGTGGAAGAAATCCCTCTGCCCCTGGATAAACTTCCCCTTAAAAACGGACCGCTGCGCCTGACCGTCCAGGTCAGCGACAGCGCCACCCTGGCCAATCGGGCCGAGCGGAGTTTCGAGCTTGCCATCGACACCAAGCCCCCCGTCATTTCGGTGCTGACCACCGCCCATAACGTCTATGAGGGCGGCGCCGGTCTCACCATGTTCCGCGTCAACGAAGACGTCAAATACGCTGGCGTAAAAGTGGCTGAACGCTTCTTTCCCGCCTATCGCCAGGACAACGGCGTTTACGCCTGTCTGTTCGCCTGGCCTCACAACGTGCAACGCGGCGCCTTTACGCCGCGGGTGGTGGTCGAGGATCCGGCGGGCAATCAGCGTACTGCAGGAATCTACTACAACCCCATTGCCCGGCCTCCCCGTGCCGACCGAATCAACATCAGCCAGGCCTTTCTTGATAGCAAGATGCCGGATTTCCAGCATTATTTTCCGGAAACCACCGATCCTCTGCAACTGTTTTTGCGCATAAATCGCGAACTGCGCGCCAAAAACGTGGCCCGACTCAACGAACTCGCCGCCAAAACCGCCGACCGCCCCCTGTGGGAAGGCGCGTTTCTGCGCCTGCCCAATGCCGCCCCCCGGGCGGACTTCAACGACAGGCGGGATTATCTGTTCAACGGCCAGAAAGTCGACAGCCAGACCCATCTCGGCATCGACCTCGCGTCCCTGGCGGCGTCACCGATTCCGGCCAGCAACAGCGGTACCGTGGTGCTTGCCGAGGATTTCGGCATCTACGGCCAATGCATCATCATCGATCACGGGCTGGGACTGCAGAGCCTCTACTCACATCTGAGCAGCATCGACGTTGCCGTTGGCGACCAGATCAGCAAGGGGCAGGTTATCGGCCGCACCGGCGCCACCGGCATGGCCGGCGGCGACCACCTGCATTTCGGCATCGTTCTGAGCGGCCTGGAGATCAACCCCCGCGAATGGCTGGACGGTCACTGGATCAAGGACAATTTCACCGGCAAGTGGGACCAGGTCATGGCCCAGCCGTAAACCTTCAACCGCCATGCGGATGTAAAAAAGGCTGCCTCTCCAGGCAGCCTTTTTTACATCCGTACCGTTACCGCGGCAGCTCAGACGACACGCACCCGGGCAAAGCCCCCTTTTTCGGTGCGCAGATTGGTCACCTGTCCACGATACAGGCGGGCACCGATGCCAAGAATGCGGTCCCGGTAGACAAACAGCCGCAGATCGGTTTTCATCGGCGGGTCATCGTCCGCACCATGGGTCAGCGATGGAGGCACCAGCTGTTGCGCCAGGGTAGTGGCGGGGTCGAGTTGCTCGAAACGTTTGCGGGAAATTTTTTCACCGACCAGCACCCCGCGGCTGCCAAACCGGTCAACCGGCTTGAACACCAGTGCGCGACGCTCTTGCCAAAGGACGTCGGCCTTTTCGGTGGCCAGCAGGCGGCTCTTCGGCACCAGGCGCAGCAGCAAAGCGGCATCTTCTTCCGCCACACCCAACGCGCCAAGCGCCTGCGGATCGGACCAGAGCACCATGCGCCTTTTATCCCCCAGCAGGCCGTAAGCAAAAGGGTTGGGCGACACACAGACACTGCCGGCCAGGTAAGCAGCACGGATGCCGGTCATGGCATCCTCCTCAAGATAAAAATCGCAATGGCGATTATAGATCATGTCTACCGGTCGGTTGTCCAGCCACACGCCGTCAGCCCCGGCCTGCAGCCGACATGGATCCACGACGTCGGCATCCACACCCCAGGCGCGGAACAGATCCGCAAAGACCTGCATCTCCCGGTAAAGAAATTGCTGCGAAGGATTTTCGTCAAGGATGGCAATGCGCTGCGGGCGTGTCCGTCGCCCGCCGGAAAATGCCCGTATCTCTTCCGCGAAAGGCCCGAGAAAAGCAGCTTTGAACTTGTTGTTGAGCCCGGCAAGCGCCGATGCCTCGTCCGCATGTTGCGCCAGTAAAGACAGCAGAGCGCCACCGGCATTGGTATTGACCTCGATGAGACGCGGTCCGTCTTCGGTCAGGTGAAAATCGTAGCCCATCATCACCGCATCGTGGCCCGGGTCGAAGCGGGCCACTTCCGGCAGCCGCGGCAGGACCGCCTTGCGGTAGGCGGGCAGGCGGCCGAGGCGATACAGGGTGCGCACGGCAAGGATCATGGCACGCAAATCGCGGCGCGGCAGATGAACGGTCAGATCGCTGATGGCTTCTCGGTATAAAGGCATGTCATATTTTCTCTCTGTACAGATTCCGAAGCGTCCCTGTACCCAATACTTGTAATTTCGTGCCGGGACCTAGCGAGCCGACCTGTGTCTATCGGCATGTCAAGGCTTTGCGCATCCGCTCCAGGCCCTGCTCAAGCAAAGACCGCGGACAGCCGAAATTGAGACGCACGAATCCCGGCGCGCCGAATTCACGACCGTCGGACAGCCCCACGCCGGCCTGCTCGAAAAAACCCGCCGGGTCGTCGATCCCGCTATCGCGCGCATCGATCCAGGCCAGATAGGTCGCTTCCCCCGGAATGCAGACCAGTCCCGGCATGGCCTCCACCGCCCCGGCAACCAGGGCGCGGTTGCCGCGCAGATAGTCCAGAAGCGCGGCATGCCAGGCGCCGCTGTCCCGGTAGGCGGCCAGGGCGCCGATGTAACCGAACAGGTTGACGTAGGGCACGATGCCGGCCATGGCACGCTGGAAGCGTTGCCGCAGGCCGGCATCGGTGATCAGCGCGAAAGCGCAGTTCAACCCCGGCAGATTGAAGGTTTTGCTCGGGGCCATGAGGGTTATGGTGCGGGCCGCGATATCGCCGCCCAGGCTTGCCGCGGGAAGATGCGCGCAGCCCGGCTCCAGCACCAGGTCGCAGTGAATCTCGTCGGAACACAGCACCAGATCGTGACGCTGGCAGAGTTCTGCCAGCCGCCCCAGTTCACCGGGGGTGAAAACCCTGCCGGTGGGATTCTGCGGACTGCACAGCAACAGCAGCCGCGTCGCCGGAGTGACGGCCGCTTCCAGTGCTTCGAAATCGATCCGCCAGCCTTGCCGTTCCCGCACCATGGGCACCGTCGCCAGTTTGCGGCCCGACAGGGCCGGCGCGGACAAAAATGGTGGATAAATGGGGGTCATGGTCAGCACTTCGCTGCCGCCGTCGCCCACCGCCCGGCAGGCGACGTTCAGGCCGACCACCAGGCCGGGCAGCCAGACCAGGTCTTCCGCCGCCACCCGCCAGCGGTAACGCTCCCACATCCGGATCAAAATCCCCTCCACCAGTTCCGGAGGCGCATGGGTATAGCCGAAGATGCCGTGAGCGGCACGTTTCCCCAGGGCCTCCAGCACCGCCGGCGGCGCGGTGAAGTCCATGTCCGCCACCCACAGCGGCAACACATCGCGGTCGGCATAGCGATCCCACTTGAGGGAACCGGTGCCGCGCCGATCGATAATGCGGTCGAAGTCAAACATCGTCATCTTCCCTGGCGGGTTGCCCATAGGTCGCAAACCGCTCCAGCACGCGGTTCATCTCCTCCTCCGGCAGGATCACCGGGTTGCCGACCGATCGCGCCTGATAATAGATGCGCGCCACCAGTTCGATCTCCTCGGCGGTATTGAAAGCCCGTCCCAGGTCGGCGCCGACGGCGACCAGCCCATGGTTGGCGAGCAGCACGGCATTGCAGGCGCCGATCCCCTCGGCTACATTGCGGGCCAGCTCGGCGGTACCGAAGGTAGCGTAGGGCGCCAGCGGCACCTTATGCCCGGAAAACCCCACCAGGTAATGCACGGCCGGGATCTCCCAGCCGAGACAGGCCATGGTGGTGGCATACACCGAGTGGGTGTGCAGCACGGCCTGGACATCCGGACGTTTGCGATAGAGGGCAAGATGGAATCCCAGTTCGCTGGACGGTTTGCAACGGCCTTCGACAAACTGTCCGTCGAAATCGGTGATCACCACATCCCGCGCCTGCAGATCGGAATATTCGATACCGCTGGGGCTGATGGCGACCCGCCCCGCGGCGCGGTCGCAGATACTCAGATTCCCGCCCGACCCGGTGGTGAGCTGCGAGGTGAGCATCTTGCATCCGTAGCGGACGATGGCTTCGCGTTGTTGCTGCATCATCATGTTCGCTGTCCTTGAACGGGGTTCAGGCAAGAAAATTTTTCAGGCCGGTGAAAAAGATCTGCGCGGCAATGGCCGATACGAACAGGCCGGTCAGCTTGGTCAGAATCGTCAAGCCCTGCTGCCCCACCAGTCGCTCCAGCCTTCCGGACATGATCAGCAACAGGCCGACGGTCGCGATGGCGGCCAGCATGGCGCCGGCCGTCACCAGACGCGCCGCGAGGTTTTTGGGCTCCGCCGCCATGACCAGCAGGGCACCGATGGTCCCCGGCCCCACAGCGATGGGAATCGCCAGGGGCACGACCGCCACGTCCTCGCCGGGCGCGGGCGGCGTCACGGCGGTCGGGCCGCGCACCATGTTGACCGCCGAAAGGAACAATACCGCGCCGGCACCGATGCGGAAGGCATCGAGGGTAATGCCGAACAGGGCGAAGATATGCCGGCCGAACAGATAAAGCACAAACACCGCCAGCACGATGGCCACCGTCACCTTGCCCGCCGCCTTCTGCCGCTCGGCGGAGGAAAAACCGCGGGTCAGGGACAGAAAGGCAGAGATGACGAAAAACGGTGTCAGGATTACAAACAGTTTGAGGTAAACATTCAGAAACATGGCATCCCTTGCGACCGATGGTTGAACGTTCCGCCCGGCGGCTTAACCGCTGCAGGACATAAAAAAACCTTTTCGTAGCCTTCTGCCATGACGCCCGTCATGAACATATATCATCCAGCGCCCTTGCGGCGCACGGCGTATTTTCCGCGATAGCGGACTTTTTCCTCCCCTTCCTGAAAAATGGACGCCGTCAAAGCGATTCGGGCCCGCCCCCTCTGCAGCAGGGACCTTTCGAACGAACAGCGGCCATCCTCATCAGGGACCGGTACCAGAGCGTAAAAGTCGCCGGTGACCGGTGCGATATATTGCATGTCGCTTTCGAACACCGCCACCTCGCAAGGACATGATGCGGCATCTTCAGCCAGCAGCGTCGCCAGAGCCCACCCGGCAAAGGTCACCAGGGTCGCCAGCGAACCGGCAAATCCGGTCCCCTTGTCGTTGAGATTGGGCGCCAGAGGCGCGTCCATGCGCAGGGTCCTGCCGTCCCATGCCGTAATGCGCAGCCCCATATGGCGCGTCACAGGGATCTGCAGCCAGAAACGCTCATTCATTTGCCGGGGAATATCGGTCTTCACCCTGCTCTCCTGTCTCTGCGAAAACAACAGAGGGCCAGGTCTCTCAGACCGGCCCCCGGATCATCATGCTTTGC